>JAPLPF010000193.1 GCA_026400325.1 Rhodobacterales bacterium | reverse complement strand
TCAGCTTTGGCTGGCTGATCCGCAGATCGGCCACGGGCAGGATCACGGCCACACCGATGATGAGGGCCGCGACGGATGTGGTGGCAGCAAGGGCGGGGCGGGAGATCAGGGAATTCAGCATGCGACGTACTCCGTTCAGGGGGGCCGCTCTGGGGCGGTCCTCACTGGAACGTGACGCATCAGGTGATCCTTGGAGCCGGTCGAAATTCTCCATCGCCAGCATCATCGCCCGCGCCTTCGCATCGCCATCCGGGGCAGGAGCCGCTTTCAACGCCTGGCGGAGGCCGTCGAGATCATCGGTCATTTCGCGTCCTCCCGTGCCATGGCCCGCAAGCGCCGTTTCACTTCGCTCATCCGCCAGGCGATTGTCCCTTCGGACACCCCCAGCACAACCCCCGCCTCGGCCTGGGTCATCTCGTCGCCAAGTACCAGCGCCACCGTGTCGCGGAGTTCCGGAGATAGCAGCGTCATCGCTTGCGCCAGCCAACCTTCCGCTTCGGCCTGCGTCGCCATCTCGTCCTGGCGGGCAAGTTCCCAGTCGCCCCAGCCGTGCGCCGCTCGGGCACGGGTCTGCTGGCGTCGTCGCAGGTCATGGGCGGCGTTCACCACCACGCGGTAAAGCCAGGTGGTGAACTTCGCCTCGCCCCGCCAGTTCCGCAGCTTTGCGGGCAACGCGGCACAGATGTCCTGTGCCAGATCCTCGGCCTCGGCCTTTGATCCGGTCAGCCGCCAGGCAAGGCCGTGGATGCGGTCATAGTGCCGCCCGACCAGCGTCGCAAAGGCGGCGCGGTCGCCTTGCGCGGCAGCGGTGGCCAGCAGTTCGTCGGGCGTGTCCATCAGCATCACGTTATCTGTGACGCGGGCGCCGGGGCAATCCTTGGTGCGGGTCCTGGCGCGTGCGCGAAAATCTTTTCCCCGAACGAAGATGCCCCCGGTCCGGACATCTGCCAGATCGGGGGCGTTGCGCATGTCCGGGCCTTTGGTCAAGGCAGGATCAGTAAAGCAGACTGTCGTAGACCCCGAAGGCGGTGTTCACGCCAGAGAGTTTGCCGCTCAGCCCCTCGTCCGCTGCAAAGGTCTTGATGGCGCCGTAAGTGCCCGGCCCGAACGATCCGTCAAGCCCGCCATGATAGTAGCCATAGGCGCGAAGCTGGCGCTGGATCGCCTTGCGCTCGGCTGCCGAATAGCTCTGGAAGGCCCGGGCGGCGGGCGTGCGGTAGATCGAGGTGGTCGCGGGGGCCGCAGGCTCGACAAAGTTGTAGACCGGGGCGGGTTGCGCCACCCGTGCCCGGCGATCCCGCAGGAAAAGCCGGTCGATGAGGACCGCCGTGGCGACCCCGGCCACAAAGCTTTGCTCCTTGTCACCCCAGGCAAGGGCGGGGGCGGCGGGAACGGCGGCGATCGAAGCGGCGGTCAGTGCAGCCACAAGGGTGCGGCGGGCGGTCATGACAGTGGGCAGCATGTCGTTTCCTTCTCTGGTGGACCCGAACAGCTCGGGTCGATGCGAAAAGGAATGGGTCTTTCGGCGCTGCTAGGCAAATGCGGGCGGGTGTTAGCGAAAGACGTACGGTTGTTATCGCCTATCGTCTTTTGAATCAGTCGGTTGCGTCAGCCAACAGGGACTGCAGGCAAAGCTGCAACCGGCGCAGGCCTTCGTCCAGCCGCGTCTCGGGCCCGCCGCCCACGCCCAGGCGGATGTGGTCGGGCTGTCCATAGGCCGATCCCGGCAGCACGAAGGTCCGCCAGGGCGGGCCCAGCAGGCTGCGCGCAAGGGTCTCGCCCGGGATACCTGTCACCCGGGCCAGACCGATCAGCCCAGCCTCGGGCCGGTGCCAGGACAGGCGTGGCTCGTTGGTGACAAACTGGTCCAGACGGTCCAGCGTGACCAGCGCCTCGGCCCTGGCACGGGACAGGGCATCGGCAAGCCGGTCAGGGCGAAGCGCCACTTCGGCGATGTGTTCGCCCAGCGAGTTCATGATCTCCGACGCGTTTTCGCGCAGGATCATCGCGTCGCGGATGACGCCGGGCGTCTGGCAGATCATCCAGCCGGTCCGCAGCCCCTGCAACCCAAGCGCCTTGGAGACCGACCCGGTGGTGATCCCGAAGGGTGTCAACCCGGCAATCGAAGGCGGGCGCGGTCCTGCCCACTCCAGCCCGGCATAGACCTCATCCACCACCAGCCAGATGCCGTGCCGGTCGGCCAGGGCTGCCAGCGCCCGCAAGTCGGCCTCGGGGATCAGCCGCCCGGTCGGGTTGTTGGGGTTGGTCAGAAAGATCATCCGCGTGCGAGGGCTGATCGCGGCAGAGATGGCGTCCGGGTCCAGCCGCCAGCCATCGGTTTCGTGTCGGGGCACGTCAACCAACGTGGCACCAATGGCTTTCGCCATCACCCCCGCCTGCGGCCAGCCCGGAGCTTCGGCAATGATCTCGTCGCCCGCGCAAAGAAGCTGGCGGAAAAGAAGATAGTTCGCCTCTGCCGCCCCCGCCGTGATCAGCACGCTGTCGAGGGGCAACAAGAGTCCGGCCTGGTCCAGCACCCGTTGCCGAAGGGCGGGCAGACCAAGGAAGCTTGCGCCGTTCCAGTCCAGCGACAGGTTTGGGTCGAGGTCGGGCAGGAAGTCCTGAAGGCGCGGCGACCGGGAGAGCGAAAAGCCGATGAAACACTCCGGCGGGTCAGCGGCGGTGGTTTCCAGCAGGTAGTCGAACAGCTTGTGGACCTTGACCTTCATCCGCCACCTGCGCGCACAGAAGTTTTCGACAACTTCTGCAAATTCCTTCGAAGGAATTTGGCACGCTTCACCGGACGTCGCGCCCCTGGTTCAGGATGATGACATTGCCCGAACACACATCCCCCGCCGCCGAGATCAGGAACCCCACCCAGGCGGCAATCTGATCGGGCTGCATGGCGTGGCCATGCGGCATGGCGCTGATTGCTTTCGCCAGCACCTCTTCGGTCAGCACGCTGAAAAGTGGCGTCTCGGTCATTGCCGGGGCGATGGAGTTGACCGCGATCTTTTCGCGGGCATAACGACGGGCAAGGTCTTTGGTCAGCGTGTCCATCGCCGCCTTGGATGCCCGGTAATGTGGCGGGTCGAAGACATCGAAATTATAAGCCCCGTTCGACGAGATGTTGACGATCTTGCGCACCCCCGTCCGCCCCGCCATTGCCTTGACAGCCTGCTGGCAGCAGTGGAAGGCGGAATGGAAGTTGATCTCCATCTGGCGGGTAAGCTCTGCTGCCGGGATGTCGGGGAAATCCGACATGAAGCAGGTTCCGGCATTGTTGACCAACGCGTCCACGCCGCCGAAGCGGGCGGTCACGCGGTCGAAAAGGTCGGTGATCGCCTCGGGGTCAATCAAATCGACCGCCTCGGGCGTAAAGTCCTCGCGGTCGGCAGCCATTGTCAGGAGGGAGGCGCCGTCGATGTCAACGCCCACAACCTGCAGTCCGTCGGCCAGCAACTGATCGGTGATCGCCCGGCCCATGCCGCCTGCAGCACCAGTGACGACAGCGACGCGCATCACCCAGGCTCCCGGCCAGGAAAGGCGACGCGACGGAACGGCCAGTCCCGCACCAGCCAGCCCCGGAACGCATTTCCCAAGGCTTGGTCGGCCGCATCGCCGATCCGGCTTTGCCGTGCCCAGTAATAGGCTGCAGCGTCAAAGGCCGCGTCGGAGGCTGGATAGATGTAGCAGCATCCCAGACAACGGTCCCCGTCTCGCGACATGACGGTATAGGCAAAGGAATGGCGGATCGTGAACTCGCGCTGATGCCAGGCGAGGTCGATCAGGTTTTCCTCAACCGTCAGCCCATCGGGCCAGGTGCTGCCGTCCTGCATCCGGTCTTTCAGCTCGGCGGCGCTGGACATAACGGCGTCATAGTCGCGGATCACGTCATGCACGGTCAGCGGCCGCAGCACGAAGCCTGCCATCTCAAGCCGTTCGGGCACGATGAAATCGGCGGGCACGATCGGACGACTGTACATGGCAAATCCTTTCCGCTGCGCCCTGCGTTCAGGCGGCTTTGACGCTGTCCGGTCAGTTCACCACGAAGTCAAAGTGCTTGCGGACGTTTTCCTCGATCTTCCAGGTGCCTTTGAAGTCTTTCTCGACCACGAAGGCATCGCCCGCCTTCACCGTGACCGGGGTGCCACCATCCGGGGGGATCACGATCCGCCCGGCGATCAGCACGACATATTCATAGGCGGTGTAGGTGGCATGATAGCTGCCCACGGTGCATTCCCAGATGCCCGAGACCATGCTGCCATCGCTGGCGGTATGCAGAACCCAGGTTTTCATCGAGGGCGTACCCGCGGTGACGATCCAGCCGTCCAGATCGCCGGTGGCTGGCTCAAGACCATCGGTTGACGGCAGTTTGGTGATGCTTTGCATGTGCTGTCCTTTCGTGCGGGTTGGCTTTCAGGATCAGGGCCAGGGCCCGTCCTGTCATGGTCAGAGGCGACGGCGGCAGGCTTGATCCCGACCTCAGGGTTTCGGGAAATCCGCCGCCGAGTGGCGTTCGGGCAGTTGTTCGTGCGGCTCGCCCCAGCTGCGGTTGACCATCCGGCCCCGGACCACCGCCGGGCGCGCGTCGATCCGTTCCGCCCAGGCCAGCAGATGTTTGTAGCTGGTCACATCCAGAAACTCGGCCGCATTGTAGGCGCGTCCAAGGACAAGGTTGCCATACCAGGCCCAGATTGCCATGTCGGCAAGCGAGTAGTCGCCCGCCATCCATTCATGCACCGCAAGATGCTGGTCCAGAACATCAAGCTGGCGCTTGGTTTCCATTGCATATCGGTTGATCGGGTATTCCTGCTTGAAGGGCGCATAGGCGTAGAAATGCCCGAACCCACCGCCCACGAAAGGGGCGCTTCCCATCTGCCAGAACAGCCAGCTGAACATCTCGGTCCGCTGGCGCGGGTCTTTCGGGATGAAGGCACCGCCGAACTTTTCCGACAGATGCAGCATGATCGCGGCACTTTCGAACACGCGCTGCGGCGGGGTGGCACCGTGGTCCATCAGGGCCGGGATCTTGGAGTTGGGGTTCACCTCGACAAAGCCCGAGCTGAACTGGTCGCCCTTGCCGATGTCGATCAGCCAGGCGTCATATTCGGCGTCAAGACCCGCCTCCAGCAATTCTTCCAACAGGATCGTCACTTTCACGCCGTTCGGGGTAGCCAGCGAATAAAGCTGCAAGGGGTGCCTGCCGACCGGCAAGGCCTTGTCATGCGTGGCCCCGGCGATGGGACGGTTGATCGAGGCGAAGGTGCCGCCCGAAGGCTTCTCCCAGATCCAGACCTTGGGGGGGGAATACTCTTCGGTCAACGCGGTATCTCCTTGCGGTTATTCGCCATTTTGGGCGCCTTGCCCCTGCCCGCGACAAGCGGCGGGTCCGCAACGGCACACGCCCGGGGCGCAGGCCGGCACAATAGCCAAGACTATATTGATTTGAAAGCGAAAGCCGCCCCGACAGCAAGGCCGCCTGCGCGCCACCGGGCGTCAGGGGATAGTGCGCCTTGTCCGGTGTCAGGCCCGCCCCGCAGTAGCGCTTAGCGTCAGCGGGTCGATCCCCATTCCGCGCAGGGCCGCCGACCATTTCGTGCCATCCTGCGCGTCGAAGACCAGCCCCTCGGGTGCGGGGGTCGTCAACCAGTCGTTGCGGGCGATTTCGGCCTCAAGCTGCCCCGGCCCCCAGCCCGAATAGCCCAGCGCAAGCAAGGCCTTGTCCGGCCCCTTGCCCTTGGCCAGCGCCTCAAGGATATCCGTTGTCGCCGTCATCGCCAGGCCACCCGGCACCTCAAGGGTGGCGCGTTCGGACCGGCGCGGCCGCCAGTCCTGCGAATGAAGGACAAAACCGCGCACCCGTTCGACCGGGCCGCCAAGATGCACGCGAATATCCCGGCCTTCGGACGCAAGCGGGATCTTCAAATGCTCCAACAGCCCGAAAAAGCTGATGTCGTCCAAAGGTTTGTTGATGATCAGGCCCATCGCCCCATCGCCCGAGTGGGCGCAGACGACGATCACGCTGCGCTCGAAGCGCGGATCGGCCATGCCCGGCATCGCGATCAGGATCTGTCCGGCCAGTTCCACCTTGTCACCCATCCAGGCCCGGTCACCCAGCCGGGGAATGGGGCGCAGCATGAACCCGGCGACACGAAGGCTCAAGACCAAAGCATGGCGGATTGGCCACTGTAACGATCTGTCGCTGCAAAGTGATTTCCCTCTCCCCCGGCGGTTTCTATGTTGGGCCGCATGATGATGCGAACTGTCAGCCTTGCGCTTTGCCTTGCCCTGGGGACCTTCCCGGCCCTTGCCACCACACAGGACGATGTCCTGTCCGCCCGCCTTCTGCCCGGCTGGCAGATGGAGGGTGGTGGCCGCATGGCGGCGGTCGAACTGGTTCTGGCTGCGGGGTGGAAGACCTATTGGCGCAGCCCCGGCGATGCGGGCATTCCGCCCAGCTTTGACTGGTCAGGCTCGGTCAACGTGAAATCGGTGCTGATCCACTGGCCGGCGCCCGTGGTGTTTCATACCAACGGGATGCAGACGATCGGTTATCATGACCGTCTTGTCCTGCCAGTCGAGGTTACGCCTGTGGACCCGGCCCTGCCGGTAAGGCTGTCGTTGCGGCTTGACCTTGGGGTCTGTGACCAGATCTGCCTGCCGGCAAGCGTTTCCCTGGAACAGGACCTGTCGGAACCGGGCGCACCGGATGCGGGCATCACCGCGGCACTGGCGCAACGGGCCGCCAGCGGGGCCGAGGCCGGGGTGACCGCGGTCGCCTGCATGATCGAGCCTATCGCCGACGGGTTGCGCCTGACCGCGCGGCTGCGACTGCCCGACCCTGGCACGACCGAGGTGGTGGCCTTCGAGACCCCCGATCCCGCCGTCTGGGTGGCCGAGGCAACTGCACGCCGCGACGGCGCCGACCTTGTGGCGGTCACCGAACTGGTGGCACCGGACGGAGAACCCTTTGCGCTGGACCGGTCCGGCGTGACACTGACCATTCTGGCGGACGGGAACGCGGTCGAAGTGGAAGGCTGCCCCGCACCCTGAGTCTGCGCCCTACGGTCTTGCCCTGCGCAAGCCAAGGACTGCGGCCACGGCTGCGACCAGCCAGAGCAGCAACCCGAAACCCAGGAAAAGCCCCACCGAGACCAATCCGGCCGAATGGTCGGCAAGTGCGGGCCTTATGGCGATCAGCCACCCCGGCAGCGCCCCTGTGGCTGCAACCCAAAGCGGCAGGACAATGGCGGCCAGCCCGGTGCCAAGAACGGCCAGACCCAGCACTGGCCGAAGCGCTGCCGGACCCCGGCGCAAAGCCCTCCGCAGGGCGCGCAGCGCGCCGGACATGTCAGCCTGCGCGGCCAGAAGCGCCGGCACGACCAGAAGAACAAGCACCATCCCGAAGCCAAGACCGAAGACCAGCGTCACCACGGTGGGCTTCAGGAATTCGGCCTGCGAGCTGCCTTCGTAAAGCAGCGGTGCAAGCCCAAGCACGGTGGTCAACGTGGTCAGAAGCACGGGGCGGAACCGGTCGGCCACGGCATCGACGATGGCTGGTCGCAGCCCGCGCTTTTCGGAGTATTCGTCAATGGTGCTGACCAGCACGATGGCATCGTTGACGATGATACCCGCCATGCCGATCAGCCCGACGATCGAGAACATCGACAAGGGGATACCCCAGACCCAGTGTCCGAAGATCGCACCGACCAGCCCGAAGGGAATCACCGACATCACCACAAGGGGCCGCGTCCAGTGTGCGAAGATCCAGGCCAGCGTGAGGTAGATGCCCAGCAGGCACAGGATCAGCGCCACGGCAGCGCCGCCAAGAAACTCGCGTTCGTCCTCGGCTTGACCGGACAGGGTGAAACCAAGGCCAAAGTCCTGCGCGATGCGGGGCAGGATGTCCTCGGCCAGCGCACGCTGCACTTCGGTTGCGCGGGCGGGGTCGTCCTCGGCCAGCGCACCCGACACGGTGACGGTGCGCAGCCCGTTCTCGCGCCGGACGGTCGAGAATCCGGCCCGGCTTTCGACCGTCACGACATCGGCAAGCGGCACATGCACCCCGGGGGCCACGCGGATCAGGCTGCGGTCAAGGAAGTCGGCGGTCAGTTCCCCGGCAGGCAGTTCGACCCTGACCCGCGCCTGACGCGGGCCGTCGGGAAAGGTCACCGCCTCGATCCCGCCCAGCCGGTCGCGCAGCGCCCGCCCCAGGGCTGCGGTGTCCAGCCCCAGACTGGCCCCTTGCGGCGTGAGGGCCAGGATCAGCTCTTCCTTGTCGTAGGCCAGGGAATCCTCAAGCCCCGAAACCTCGGGATAGGCGGCAAGAGCGGCTTTCACTGCCTCGGCCGCCGCCTTCAGCGTCGTGGCCGTGCCACCATAAAGGTCGACCGAGATTGCATCCCCCCCCGGACCGAACCACGCGTTGCGAAAGCTGAGTTCCTCCAGCAAGGGATGGGCGACCACCTCTTGCTCCAGCGCGGTCAGAAAGGTCGAGGTTGAATAGGACCGCAGGTCGGGGCTGACCAGTTCCATCGAGATCGAGCCCAGAAGGTCAGGCCCCTTCCCCTCGGCACCCGGCAGGCTGCGCCCCATGCCACCGCCAACCTCGGCCAGAATGAACGTTGCGGGGTTCAGGCCATGCTCGGCCTCGAACCGGGCGGTCACCACGTCGGCGGCCCGCTGCAATTCGCGCATCATGGCAAGGCTGTCGTCGCGCGTGGCCCCCGGCAGCATCGAGAACGACCCGGTGACCGACGCCTGTTCCGGCGGGTTGAAGAAGCGAAACTGCACATCCCCGCGCAAGAACAGCGCAGCCTGCCACGCCAGTGCCAGCACCGCCGCTGCCAGAACGGGATAGCGTGCGATCAGGATCAGGCGCGTTGCAGGCCGGATCGCCCGGGCCTGAAACCACACCATCCCCCGGTTCATCTGCCGCGAGGGCCAGTCGTACCAGCGCTCCTGTGCGGTGGACGCCAGCGCGTGCTTCAGATGATTCGGCAGGATCAGGAAGCAGTCGATCAGCGAGGCCAGAAGCACGATTGTCACCGTGATCGGAATGGCTGCAATCATCTCGCCATAGCTGCCGCCCACTGCCAGCAGGCCAAGGAATGCCACGATGGTCGTGATGGAGGATGCCAGGACCGGGGCCGCCATCCAGCGGGCAGCATTCACGGCGGCAACGTCGGGCGGCTCGCCCAGGTTGCGCAAGCGGAAATCGGCGTGTTCGCCCACGACGATGGCATCATCGACCACGATGCCCAGCATGATGATCAGCGCGAAAAGCGAGATCATGTTCAAGGTCAGTCCCATCGCATGCATCGCGGCAAGGGCGGCAATCATCGCCACCGGGATCCCGGCGGCGACCCAGAATGCGATGCGGGCGTTCAGAAACAGAAACAGCAGCACCAGGACCAGCGCCAGCCCGGTCAGGCCATTGTCGATCAACAGGGTCAGCCGGTCGCTGATCTGTTCCGCGCGGGTGCGCACAAGGTCGACCGTGACACCGGGTGGCAGGCTGGCCTGCATCTCCTGTGCCACGCGGGCGACCGTCGCCTGCATCCCGATCGCATCCCCATCGTCGGTGCGGTCGACGCGGATGGTCATCGCCGGATTGGCGCCCACAAAGGCCGCGCGAACCGAGTTCGGCGCATTGGCCCGGATGGTCGCGATGTCCCCGACCGTCAGCGTGGTGCCGTCGGCGTCGGCCCGAAGCACGATGGCGGCGATGTCGTCCACCGTCCGGCGTTCGGTTCCCGTCCGCAGGCGGGACGTGCCTCCCAATTCGCCCGCCGGGCTGTCCGACGCCCCGGCGGCAATCGCCCCGGCCACATCGGCCATGGTCAGATCGTGCTGCATCAGCGCAGCGGACGATACCTCGACCACGGTTTCGGGGTCGGCAAAGCCGGTGATCGTGGCGCGGCTGATGCCTGCAAGAAACAGTTTCGCGATGAATTCATCGGCAAAACGGGCCAGTTGGTCCACGCCCACCGGGCCGCTGATCAACACATCGGTCACCCGGTCGCGCCAGGCCGAAGCGGCGACTTCGGGGTCATCGGCCCCTTCTGGCAATGTCGAGATCCCGTCGACGACGGCCTGAACCTCTTTCTCGGCGGTGACAACATCATGGCTTGGCTCGAACGCGATCTCGATGAGCGCGCGGCCTTCGCTTGCGCGCGAGCTGATCCCCGCGACGCCGCCAATCGTCAGGAAAGCGGGTTCCAGCACCTGAACGACCGCGCGGTCAATGTCGTCGGCCCCTGCCCCGTCCCAGGAAACGGTGACGGCAACTTCGTTCACCACGATGTCGGGAAAGTACTGCGCCCGCATCTGGGTGGCGGCGATGCCGCCCGCCACAAGCATGAAGACCATCAAGAGATTGGCAGCAGTGCGGTGCCGGGCAAAGTATCCGATCAGGTCCATTTCAGCCGCCTGTCGGTTTGGTTACGGCGGCGTCTGCCTCGTCAAGCGGCTGACCTGGCCGGATCGGGCGAACGCGGATCCCATCCCCAAGGACGGCAGAGCGTTCCACCACGATCTCGCGGCCGGCCAGCGCACCGACGGCAATGATGACGTCATCTCCCTGCCGGCCAAGCACGGTGGCCGAAACCTCTTGCAGCCGGTCGTCGGGACCAAGCACAAGGACCGTGCCTTGCCGCCCCACCGCCGTTGCCGGCACCAGGGCTGCGTCGGGCAAGGTTTCACCCTGAATGGAAACTTCGACAAAATCCCCGGGTTTGAGCAACGCAAGCCCCCCCGGTCCGGCATCAAGTGCCACATAGATCAGGCGGCCACTTTGGCCCTCTCCAACCGCGGCACCGGCGCGGTCCAGCCGACCCCGCAGCGGCAAGGCGTCGGGAAGGCCGGGCAGCGTGACCGCGACCGAGCTTGCTTGCAGCGCGCCGCCGTCGTCCACCAGCCTGGCATATTGCGCCGTCGAAAGGCGCAGCGCGACCACCATCGAGGCGGGGTCGATGATCCGTCCAAGGCTTTCGTTTGCAGTCACGATTGCACCGGTGACCACCGAAACCCCGTCGATGCGGCCAGAGAAGCCGGCAAGGAGCCTGGTTTCGGCCAAAGCGCGTTCCGCGTCACCCAGGCCCAATTCGGCGCGGGTGACGGCAACGGCGGTCTGCGCCACGCGCGCGCGGGCGGCCGCAAGGGCCTGTTTGCGCGACAGCACCGCCTGGGTGGCTGCCGAAAGGGCAAGCTCGGTTGTCTCGACGGCCTGATCCGAGCCGGCACCACGGGCGGCGATGTCCTTTTGCCGTTCAAGCGCCTGCTGGCGCAGGTCGGCCTGGGTCTGGGCGGCAACCAGATCCTCTGACGCCAGTTCGACAGCGGCAATGGCATCGGCGGCGTTGGCCCGGGCTTCGGTCAGGTCGGCCCGGGCCAAAGCCAGGGCGTCTTCTGCCGGAACAGGATCAAGCCGCAGCAGCACCTCGCCGGCCACCGCCGTTCCGCCGTTTCGCGAGCTGTCTGACACCCATGCCACGGTCCCACCCTGGCGCGGTCGCAGCTCCATCGTCCGTTCTGCCTCGACCTTG
>JAPLPF010000229.1 GCA_026400325.1 Rhodobacterales bacterium | reverse complement strand
GGCGGCCGCACCGTTGGTGCAGGCGTCGTCTCGAAGATCATCGCGTAACCAACGAAACAGAACCTCTTGGGTGGGCGGCATGCGCCCACCCCAATGTTCTAAAAGGAAAACCAAAGATGCCCGGTCAAACCATCCGCATCCGCCTCAAGGCTTTCGACTACCGCGTGCTGGATGCCAGCACGCAGGAAATCGTCAACACCGCCAAGCGGACCGGCGCGCAAGTGCGCGGCCCGATCCCGCTGCCGAACAAGATCGAGAAGTTCACGGTTCTTCGTGGTCCGCACATCGACAAGAAGTCGCGCGACCAGTGGGAAATCCGGACGCACAAGCGTCATCTCGACATCGTGGACCCGACCCCGCAGACCGTGGACGCGCTGATGAAGCTCGACCTCGCTGCCGGCGTTGACGTCGAAATCAAAGTATAAGGAGCGAAAACCATGCGCTCTGGCGTTATTGCAAAGAAGCTGGGCATGACCCGGCTGTTCCTGGCGGACGGCAAGCAGGTTCCGGTGACGGTTCTGCAGCTGGACAGCCTTCAGGTCGTCGCCCAACGCACCGCTGACAAGGATGGCTACACCGCCGTTCAGCTTGGCGCTGGCGTGGCCAAGGCCAAACGGACCACCGCCGCGCAACGCGGTCACTTCGCCCGTGCGAACGTGGCCCCCAAGCGCAAGATTGCGGAGTTCCGCGTCACCCCGGATTGCCTGATCGACGTGGGCGCGGAGATCACCGCCGACCACTATCTTGCAGGTCAGTTCGTGGACGTTGCGGGCACTTCGGTCGGCAAGGGCTTTCAGGGTGCGATGAAGCGGCACAACTTCGGCGGCCTTCGGGCGTCGCATGGTGTGTCGGTGTCGCACCGCTCGCACGGGTCCACGGGCCAGTGCCAGGACCCCGGCAAGGTGTTCAAGGGCAAGAAGATGGCCGGCCACATGGGTGCCGTGCGCACGACCACGCAGAACCTGCAGGTCGTCCGTACCGATGCCGACCGTGGTCTGATCATGATCAAGGGCGCTGTGCCCGGATCCAAGGGTGGCTGGGTCACCATCAAGGATGCAGTCAAGAAGCCCGAGGCCAAGGATGCTCCGCGTCCCGCCGCGATCCGCGTTCTGGCTGCTGCTCCGGCTGCGGAAGTGGCAGTCGCCACTCCTGAAGTCGCCGAAGGGGGTGAAGCATGAAACTCGATGTGATCAAACTTGACGGCGGCAAAGCCGGTTCGGTTACCCTGGACGAGGCGCTGTTCGGCCTTGAGCCGCGCGCCGACATCCTGCACCGCGTTGTGCGCTGGCAGCGGGCGAAATCCCAGGCTGGCACCCATTCGGTGCTGACCCGGGCCGAAGTGAGCTACTCGACCAAGAAGATCTATCGCCAGAAGGGCACCGGCGGCGCACGCCACGGGTCCAAGAAGGCACCGATCTTCCGGCACGGTGGCGTTGTCAAAGGTCCGACCCCGCGCAGCCATGCCCATGACCTGCCGAAGAAGTTCCGCGCCCTTGGGCTGCGGCACGCGCTGTCGGCCAAGTTCAAGGCGGGTGAGCTGGTGATCCTTGACGCGGCGACCCTCGCCGATGCCAAGACCGGCACGCTGGCCAAGATGAAGTCGGAGCTGGGTTGGAAACGCGTTCTGGTCATCGATGGCGCGTCGGTCGACGCGAACTTCGCCCTGGCCGCCCGCAACCTGGAAGGCATGGACATCCTGCCGACCATGGGTGCGAACGTCTATGACATCCTGAAGCGTGATACGCTGGTCATCACCAAGGCCGGTATCGAAGCCCTGGAGGCTCGGTTGAAATGAGCAAAGCACCCAAAAGCGCCGTGGCCGTGAAGCCCGAGCATTACGACGTGATCAGGAAGCCCGTCATCACCGAAAAGGCCACCATGGCCTCGGAGGCGGGTGCGGTTGTGTTCCAGGTCGCGATGGACAGCACCAAGCCGCAGATCAAGGAAGCCGTCGAGGCGATCTTTGGTGTCAAGGTGAAGGCGGTGAACACCACCATCACCAAAGGCAAGGCCAAGAAGTTCCGCGGCCGCGCAGGTGAGCGTTCGGACAAGAAGAAGGCCTATGTCATGCTGGAAGACGGTCAGACGATCGACGTGACGACCGGCCTCTGAGCTTCGGCCTGAGTGAAATGCGAGAGCCCCTGCCGGAAGGCGGGGGCTTTTTGCATTGAGTTCTGCCACGGATAGCAAGGTAGCAAGTGGGGAACATATGCCTTGAGTTTGTCTAGTGCGCACATCAAAGAAGTCGTGGGTCCGCACTAATGGCAATCATCGGGACCTGAGTAACAAAGAGACGGCCATCGTG
>JAPLPF010000188.1:9495-15832 GCA_026400325.1 Rhodobacterales bacterium | reverse complement strand
TGGCGGACAGTGAGGGATTCGAACCCTCGAGACGGTTCCCCGCCTACACACTTTCCAGGCGTGCGCCTTCGACCACTCGGCCAACTGTCCGTCGCGGGTGCTTAGCCTGAGCGTCGCACCGCTTCAAGTCTTTCCTGTCAGTCCGCAAGGTGGATCGACACCCGGCGGTTCTGGCGGCCCTTCTTTTCGATCTTGCCGATCTCGACGCGGCCGATCTCGCCGGTGCGGGCGACATGGGTTCCGCCGCAGGGCTGCAGGTCGATCTGCCCGGTACCGGCACCGATCCGGATCAGGCGAACCCTGCCCTGTCCCATGGGGGGGCGAACCGACATCGTCTTGACGAGGCCGGGGTTCGCCTCAAGTTCGGCGTCGGTGATCCAGTCCTCGGTTACGGCAAGGTCGCGGTCGATCAGACCGTTCAGCACCGCTTCGATGGCCGCCGGATCGCCGGGGGGATCTGGCATGTCAAAGTCAAGCCGCCCCCGTTCGGCCGAAATCTGCCCGCCCGTCACCGGCAGGGGGATGACGACGGACAGAAGATGCAGGGCGGTGTGGATCCGCATGTGGCGGTGCCGCCGCGACCAGTCGAGGATCATCCGCGCCGGAGCGCCGATCGGCGGCATCGGCAATGCCTCGGCCGGGACAAGGGCAAGGCCGCCGTCGATCTTGATCGTGGTCGCGATCCGCATCAGGCCACCACCCCATTCCAGAATTCCGCTGTCACCGGGCTGCCCGCCTCCGGTCGGGTAGAATACCGACCGGTCGACGACAAGGGCACCTTCGGCGGTGTGGCCGATGATCTGGCAGTCGGTGGATGCAAGATAGGCATCCTTGCGAAACAGAAGATCCGTCATCGGTCTGCCCCCTTGATGTCCGAAGCATCGGTCGCGGCCTTTCGCCGGCGTCGGGCAACCGGGGCGCGGTCCTCGCCGACCAGATCGGCAAGCGCCACCAGGGTTTCGGCTGTCTTCAGCGGGTCAGGCTCGGCGGCAGCAACCGGGGGCGGGGTGATATGAATGCCTTCGGCGGCGAAACGCTCCATGATCTGGTGATAGATGTCCGTGCGCACCGTGAGGCTGAAGTTGACGTCGCGCAGGATCACCCGGATTTCGAAGGTCAACTGTGTCGGCGTGTAGCCCATGAACACGATCAGCGGCGGCGGATTGAGGATCGCCAGCGGCTGCGCTTCGGCAATCTCGCGCAGGATTCGTTCGACTTTGCGGGTGTCGGACCCCTGCGCCACGGCAACCGGGACAATCAGGCGCCCCGACAGATTGAAGCGGGTCCAGTTCGTGACCTGGCCGGTGATCAGATCGGCGTTGGGCACGATCACGTCGTTGCGGTCAAAGGTTTCGATCCGGGTGGACCGGACAGAGATTGCCCGAACCCGCCCCTGCACGCCGCCAACCTCGATCCAGTCACCTTCGCTGACAGGCCGCTCGATCAAAAGGATGATTCCGCTGATGAAGTTCGACACGATGGTCTGCAGGCCGAAACCGATGCCCACGGACAGGGCGCCTGCAACGATGGCAAGACCGGAAAGATCCAGGCCTGCCGCGTTTATGGCCACCAGCGCCGCAAGAAAGATTCCGACATAGCCGATGCCCGCGATCAGCGCGGTCTGGCCGCCCTGGTCCATCCTGGTCTTGGGAAGAATCGAGGTGCGCAGCGCCCCCTGCAAAAGCCGCGTCAGCATGTAGCCAATCACGAAAACGACCGCGACAACCATGAAATCGGTGGGCGAGATCCGGGTTTCGCCCAGCTGGAACCCCTCGGAGAAGCGGGTCCAGAGTTCGGTGATGTCAGACGACCGGGCGCCCCAGATCAGGGCGAACAGCGGCAGCGACGCCAGGGTTATCGCAAATCCCAGCAAGACCGGCACCAGCCCGTCGCGACCAAGCTCGTCGCCGCGCATGATCATGGCCCAGACTTCGCCGATCAGGCGCTGGACGATGAACAGCAGCGTGATCAGCGCCAGCGACAGAATCGCCGGATAGATCATCGCCGAGGCCGCCTGCACATAGCCGAAGGCCGCAAGCAGCGGACCGACCAGGCCGATGACCGTCAAGCCGCGCGACAGGATCGCCATCAGGCGCAGCGCATAGCTGCGGTCTGCCTGTTCCTCGGACCTGCGCAGGACCCGGCCCAGACGCAACAGGATCAGTCCGCTGACCACAAGGATCGGGAAGGACATGACCGATGTCGTCGCGTCGGAATAGGCCTGCGCGTCCATTGCGGCGGCCCGCAACATCTCGGCCGCAACGACAAATCCCATCAGGACCGCCAGAACCCGCCCTTCGGCCCGCGCGTCCGGCGGAAGTGGCAGGATCGCGTCGTCATCCTGCAGACGCGGAAACGCATGCGACCCAAGCCATGCGGCCGAAAAGACCACAAAGCCGATGATGGGCAAGGCCAGTGCAATGACCTTGCCGATATCGCCCGGCGTGCCGGTTGCCATGAGGGCCGCGGCCAGGGCAACCATGCCAAGCGTCGGCAGGATCACCTCGCCGGTCGACGCCAGGATCGACCACACCTTGCGGCCACGGGCCGAGGCGTTCTGCAACAGCCGCTCGGCATAGCGGGCGACCCAGCGCCGGACATAGACGACCAGCGCCAGCGCCACGACCAGAAGCACCAGGATCAATGGCAGGTTGTCCAGGAACGCGGCCCGCGCATCCGGGTCGGTCCAGCCGATAGAGGCCTCGTCCCAAAGGCGCAGGACGGTATCGGAAAGGCCGATCGCAGCTTCGGGCCAGTTGCCCGGGTTCAATGGCGACGGCCAGACCTGCAACAGTTCATCCGCCTGGCGTTCACGCAGAATGCGGTCGATCTCGCGGATCAGGCCGTCGGCCCGGCGATAGGCTTCATCCGCCGCGATTCCGGGGGCTTGCAGCTTGACCAACTGCTGCGCAAGCTCTTGCCGACGCTTGGAAATCTCGTCTGCTTCGGTTTCACCCGCGACCGGTGCCGGACCAAGGGCGGCGATCTGGTCGCGCAGCGTTCCAAGTCTGGCCGAGTTTGCATTCTCGGCGTTCAGCAGGGCAGCCCGCCACTTTGCAAGCTGACCACGAATATCCTCCAGCCGATCGTCCGTGGTGCCCTTGCCCTCAATCTCTGCCTCGGCGCGTCCGGCCATCTCCTCCCAGTCGTCATAGCTGAGGTCGGTCCCGTCCGACGGGACTGCAGGGACAGCGGTCTCGGTCGAGGTCTGCTGTGCCATCAGCGGCAGGACCTGCGGCACAACCAGCAGCAAGGCCAGCAGCAGCGCCCGAACCAAAGCAGGCAGAATGTGCCTCATGCGTCTTCGAACACAGCCGGAATCGCAAGGCCGGGCCGGTCAAGCCAGACGGGTACCGGCAACCCCTTTTCGCGCAGGAAGGTGGGGTTGTAGACCTTGGACTGATAGCGGCTGCCATAGTCGCACAGGATGGTGACGATGGTCTTGCCCGGCCCCAGGTCCCGCGCCATCCGGATGGCCCCGGCGATGTTGATGCCGGTCGAGCCGCCCATGCACAGGCCTTCGTCGGCCAGAAGGTCAAAGACGATGGGCAGCGCCTCGGCATCGGGGATACGATAGCTGAAATCAGGGGTAAAGCCTTCAAGGTTCGCGGTGATGCGGCCTTGACCAATCCCTTCGGTGATCGACGTGCCGGGGCTTTCCAGCTTGCCGGTAGTGTAAAAGCTGTGCAGGGCCGCCCCTTCCGGGTCGGCCAGGCCAATCTTCACGCCCTTCGGCTGCAAGGCCATCGCAACGCCCGCCAGCGTTCCGCCCGACCCGACCGCGCAGATGAAGCCGTCGACCTTGCCGTCGGTCTGGTCCCAGATCTCTGGTCCGGTGGTTTCGACATGCGCCTGCCGGTTCGCCACGTTGTCGAACTGGTTGGCCCAGATCGCGCCGTTCGGTTCGGTCTTGGCCAGCGCCTCGGCCAGGCGGCCGGAATAGCGCACATAGTTGTTGGGGTTGCGGTAGGGGGCCGCGGGCACTTGCACAAGTTCCGCCCCGGCCAGTCGAAGCATGTCCTTCTTTTCCTGGCTTTGCGTCTCGGGGATCACGATGACGGTGCGAAAGCCCATCGACGCGCCTACCAGGGCAAGACCAATTCCGGTGTTGCCTGCCGTGCCCTCGACAATGGTGCCGCCGGGTTTCAGCAACCCCTTCGCGACCGCGTCCTTGATGATGTACAGCGCGGCCCGGTCCTTGACCGACTGACCGGGGTTCATGAACTCGGCCTTGCCAAGGATGGTGCAGCCGGTGATCTCGGAGGCCTTCTTCAGCTTCAGAAGCGGCGTGTTGCCAATGGTGTCGGCCAGATCACTGTGGATGTGCATGGGGGCGGTCCTTCCTTGATACCCCAAGGTTTATGGGGGACTGCCGCCAAACTCAAGCCGCGCCGGACGGTTCGGGCGGCCTCAGGCCGGTGTCATCGCGGTCAGACCGTTCGACACGCCGTTGCGCCGCGTTTCCAGACCCAGCCCGAGGTCGGGGAAATAGACCCAGCGCTGACTGTAGCCGCCGACCTCGCCGCTGAACGCGGCCTCGACGGTCAGGGCCGCATGGGTGCAGCCCGACAAGGTGACTTCGCGCGGCTCGAAGCATCGGTAGATCGCCTGCCACCGGTAGCGTTGCCGCTGGACTGTGGCGTTCTCGTCGCTGATCGTGACTTCGACCAGTTCCTTGATCCGGCCAGACCAGGTTGCACCATCCTCGGGCATGATGATCTTCGGACTGTAGGTCCAGGTATAGGTCGGGGCCGAAGCGCCGACCATCGGCTCTTCGCTTTCCTCGACGGTGCGGCTGGTCTCGAACACGCCATTCTTTACCACCCGATAGTCAGTCCAGGCGCCGCGATTGGTGACATAGTCGATGACCACGACATCGCCCTTGCGGGTGGCGATCCCGCGTGAGCCGTCCTGCCGTCCGAAGGCGATCCCCTTGCCTAGATCAAGCGGTTTGCAGGCGGCCAGCGCGGGCCGGATCAGGGCCGGGGCTGCCAAGGCGGACAGGGTCAGGGTCAGGGCGGCGCGGCGGGTCAGAAGCATGGTCATGGGTCCTGTGGGTTCGGGATACGGTGGCACCCTATCGCCCTGCCCCGGCCCTGTCAGATGAATTCCGCCGTCATCTTCGCAGGACCGAAAATTGAAAAACGGCGGGCCAGAAGGCCCGCCATTTTCCCGACACACTGGCAGAATCCCGTCCAAGCCGTTGTTCTCAAACGGCAGGGCGGACCTCAAGCGGCGACGAACAACCCGTCCGCCTTCAGGCTGGCATAGCTTTCGTCCAGGCTTTTCTTCGCCCGTTCGATCAGAATGTCGATCTCTGCCGGAGTGATCACGAGGGGCGGCGAAATGATCATCCGGTCGCCGACGTGCCGCATGATCAGATCATTGGCAAAGCACCGCTCGCGGGTGCGATACCCGACCGTCCCGGCCTCCGACGCAAACTTCGCCCGGGTCGCCTTGTTCGGGGTCAGCGCGATGGATCCCATCAGGCCGACCAGCTTGGCCTCGCCCACCATCGGATGGTCGGTCAGGGCGTCCCAGCGTTCCTTGAGATAGGGGTGCGCCACGTTGCGGACATGCTCGATCAAGCCGTCTTCCTGAATGATCCGCAAGTTCTCCAGCGCCACGGCAGCTGCGACCGGATGGCCCGAGTACGTGTAGCCGTGGTTGAACTCATCCGAAGCCAGCACTTCGGCCACGCTGTCATGCACGATCGAGCCGCCGATCGGCTGATAGCCCGACGACAGCCCCTTGGCGATGGTCATGATATGCGGGCGGATGCCGAAGGTTTCCGATCCGAACCAGTTCCCGGTGCGGCCAAAGCCGGTAATGACCTCGTCCGCGATCAGCAGGATGCCATACTTGTCGCAGATCCGCTGGATCTCGGGCCAGTAGGTCGCGGGCGGGACGATCACGCCCCCTGCGCCCTGAACCGGCTCACCGATGAAGGCGGCGACGTTCTCGACGCCCAACTGCTTGATCATCGCCTCAAGTTCTTGCGCGCGGGCAAGGCCGAAGGCCTCCGGCGTGTGGTCGCCGCCCTCGGACCACCAGTCCGGCTGGCCGATGTGGACGATCCCGGACAAGAGACCGCCATGCTTGTGGATGCCCGACATGCCCCCCAGCGAGCCGCCGCCGATGGTTGACCCGTGATAGCCGTTCTTGCGCGCGATGATGATGCGCTTTTCCGGCTGGCCCATGATGTCCCAATAGCGCCGCACCATGCGGATGTTGGTATCATTCGCCTCTGACCCGGACCCGGCAAAGAACACGCGGTTCATGCCCTGCGGAGCGACCTCGGCGATCTTCGCCGCCAAAGCGATGGCCGGGATGTGGC
>JAPLPF010000188.1:0-9456 GCA_026400325.1 Rhodobacterales bacterium | reverse complement strand
GCCGCCAGCGCGATGGCGGGGATGTGGCTGGTCTGGAAGAAGGTGTTGTAATAGGCCAGCTCCTCCATCTGCCGGGCCGCGACCTCGGCCAGTTCCTTGCGGCCATAGCCGATGTTGACGCACCACAGTCCCGCCATGCCGTCGATGATCCGGTGGCCTTCGGTGTCGGTCAGCCAGACCCCCTTGGCCGACTTCATGATCCGGGCGCCCTTCTTGGCCAGGGCGGAGTTGTCGGTGAACGGGTGCATGTGATGCGCTGCGTCCAGACGCTGCAACTCGGCGGTCGGCATGTGGTTGGTTATCATGTTCATGGGGCATCCCTCTTGCGGAATCGGCAGGGCCAAACGCCCCGGCTTGACGACAGGATATGATCAAACGCGGCGGGGTTCAAGAAATTTGATCAAATTATTCCGGGTGTCGGAAATCGTGCCCGGATCGGTGCTCAGGATGCTTCGGTCAGGGCCTGGCGCACATGGTCGACACCTTGCTGGATGTCGCTTTCGATGGCGGCGGCAAGCGACTTTGCGTCGCGCGCCCGCATTGCCTTCAGCGCCTCACGGTGCAGGTCGGGGGCGGCCTCGCGGCCATAGCGGTCGATTACGACGCGCAGGGACGGCCCTGCGCGCAGCCAAAGCGAGCGGGCAAGGTCCAAAAGGACCGGGGCCTCGGCGGCCTCGTACAGGGCGAAGTGGAAGGCATGGTTGGCGGCCAGATAGTCGGGAAGCCGGCCGTTGTCGATTGCGTGGTTCACGGCAGCGTCGATGCCCTCCAGTCGGTCGATCTGCGCATCGGTCAGGCGGTGGGCCGCAAGTTCGGCAAGCCTTGGTTCGATGGCAAGGCGGGCAAAGGCAACCTGATCCAGCATCCCGGCAGTAAGTGGGGGAACGGCAACCCGTCGGTTGCCCTGCGGCAACAGCGCCCCTTCGGCGGTAAGGCGGCGGATTGCCTCGCGCACGGGGGTCATGCCGGCACCAAGGTCGCCGATCAACCCCTGGATCGTGACCGGGGCGCCCGGCGCAAGATGACCGAAAAGGATCATGTCGCGCAACCGCGCGTAGGTCACCTCATGGCTGGGTATCTTCCGGTTTTCCGCGTCCATCAGGGGCACCTCTTCAGTGCCCCTTTATGACAACAGTCCCGGCGTGATCAAGATGTGATCAAATGCCGGGGTCATAGACAAAGCGCGTCACATCCGCCGTCCAGCCCTGCCCGGTCAGATCATGCGCCACGACACCGACGAAAGCCCCGGTGAACGAAGCATGTTCCCCCCTGCCCCCCTCATCCGAGATGAGCGAGGCATCCAGAACTGGCCCGGTTGTCACCCCGTTCACCCGGAACTGCTGGGCGGCACGGTCAACAGAGACTCCTAGCGTCACCTTGCCATCCGCTACTGGAAAGCGGCCATGAAAGGTCAGGCCTTCGCCGGGCCAGTCGCCAAGGCAGGAGACCAGAGTGACAACGCGCGCGCCATCCTCATGCGTGATCAGGGCGGCGTGGAACTTGTGGCGGTTGTAGTAGGTGATCAGCCCGACAGCCTGCTGCCATGTCTCTGGATCAGCAGCAAAATCTGCCTCGGCCTCATAGGCCGGCTCGTCCTGACGGCGTGCGACCAGCGATTGCTCGAACCACGACCCAAGGCTTTCACGGCCCGTCAGGCGCAGCGACTGGCCAGTCAATGTGAACAGGCGTTCGGGTTGGGGCGTGCGCAGCCATTGAAATTCGGGCGGCAGGGTCGGGCCGGTGAAATCGCGTTCGATCCGGGTGGCCGGTTTGCAGGCGGCGGGCATGTCGATCGTCGAGGGCGACAGCATCCCGCCGTCCTTCAGCCACAGCCAACCATCGCGCCAGACGACCTCGGCCAGCCCGGTCTCGCGGCCGGTGGCGCAGAATGGCCCGTTCGGCCCCCGCTGCGGTCTGCCGCACAGGTAGCTGTGCCAGTGGCGGCCATCGTGGCCTTCGACATATTGCCCATGTCCCATCCGCTGGATCGGGTTTTCAGGCGAAAAGCGGGCGGTGATCAGGTGCTTTTGCGGATTTGTCTGATAGGGACCGGCTATGTCGCGCGACCGGGCCAGCGTGACGGCGTGATCATAGCCGGTGCCACCCTCGGCCGTGGTGAGGTAATAGTACCCGTCCCGGCGAAACAGATGCGGCGCTTCGGTCAGGCCAAGATCGGTGCCGGTATAGATCGTCGTGACCTCACCCAGCAGGCCGCGCGTGGGGTGCAACTCCTGCAGCTCGATCCCGTCGAAAAGGTCGTTCGCGGGGTTCAACCCGGTGCCCTTGCCCCGGTGGTTCCAGCGCATGTTCAAGAACCACTTGCGGCCATCGCTGTCGTGAAACAGCGACGGATCGAACCCCGACGAGGTGACGTACGTCGGATCGGACCAGTCACCGTCAACCGTGTCACAGGTGACAATGTAGTTGTGGGCATCCTTGAACGCGCCGTCGAGGCGTTTGACATCCGTGTAGACCAGCCAGAATTTCCCGTCGGCATGGGAAAGGCAGGGCGCCCATATGCCGCAGCTGTCAGGGTTGCCGCGCATGTCCAGCTGGCTGGCCCGCCGCAGCGGGCGCGCCACAAGCGCCCAGTTCACCAGATCGCGGGAGTGATGGATCTGCACGCCCGGATACCATTCGAAGGTCGAGGTGGCGATGTAGTAGTCCTCGCCGACCCGGCAGAAGCTGGGGTCGGCGTTGAAGCCACGGATCACCGGGTTTTCCAGCATCATCCACCTCGTTCACGTCATGCGGGCGGAACGGCTTGTGTGCCCCTCCGCCCGCCGGGCCGCCTGTGGCAAAGGGGCGTCGGGCCCCGGCTGCACTATTTCAAAAGCGCCCGCGCCTCGGTCGGCGACAGGGCAGCGGGCCGCGTGCAGGTGGTGGTCAAGGGGACGAACTTGCCCGTCTGGCCCGAAGTCAGGCAGGCGGTCATCACGTCCACCCCGTGCAGCGCACGTTCCAGCGAGCAGCGGGCATCCCGCCCTTCGACCAGTGCGGTCACCATGTCCGCCAGCCCCGCCGTGCGGTAGTTGGCCAGTTCCCGCCCGTTGTGGTTCTGGTTCACCTTGCCGAACGGGTGCTTCCAGGGCTTCAGCGCCTTCAGCTTGCCATCCTTGCTGCCGATCTCGACCGTGCCACCAAAGAAGTTCGGATCGGGGACGTAAAGCGTGCCTTCCGTGCCATAAAGCTCGAAGTGATTGCGCTTGTGGTGCCAGACATCCCACGAGGTCGACAGGTTGATCGTGGCGCCCGAGTGGAACTCAAGGAGGGCATGGATGTTCGTCGGCGTCTTGACGGGAACCGTCTGGCCGTTGCGGGGGCCGTTGGAGATCACCCGTTCCTCCGCCGCAGAGGATGTCAGCGCCCCGACCCGCTTTACCGGGCCAAGCAGGTTGATGAGGTTCGCGACGTAGTAGGGCCCAAGGTCCAGCATCGGCCCGGCGCCGGGCAGGAAGAAGAAGTCGGGGTTCGGGTGCCAATGTTCCATCCCGTGGTTCAGGACAGCGGCCGAGCCTGCGGTGATCGTGCCGATCCGCCCCTCATCCAGCGCCGCGCGGGCCTGCTGGTGCGCGCCACCAAGGAAGGTGTCGGGCGCGCAGCCGACGGCAAGGCCCTTCCTCTTGGCAAGGTCGCGCAGGGTCACACCTTCTTTCAGCGTCAGCACAAGCGGCTTTTCCGAATAGGCGTGCTTGCCCGCCTCGAGGATGCGCTTCGTCACCCCGAAATGCGCGTCCGGGATGGTCAGGTTGATCACCACGTCCACTTCGGGGTTGGCCAGCAGGTCCTCGACCGACTGCGCCCTGACGTTGTACTCCTCACCCCGCGCTTTTGCGGCCTCGGGGTTGATGTCGGCGACCGCGCGCACCTTCAGGCCCTTGAACAGGGGGGCCAGCCGCAGATAGCTGGTCGAGATATTGCCGCATCCGATGATGCCAATGCCAAGCTTTGCCATTTTTTCCAATCCTCAGAGTGTTTTGGCCGTTGCGATGGACCGCGTTGCAAAGCGCACGTCGTCCTTCGGGTTGTCGTGTTCCATGACGAAATGCTTGACGCCGATACCGCGCAGGGCGGCAACAAGGGTCTTCCAGTCGACAGTGCCGTGGCCGACATCGGCCCAGCCATCCTCATCCGCGTTCTGGCCTGCGGGGGCGATGTCCTTGACATGCGCTGCGGTGATCCGGGACTTGTATTTCTCGATCCAGGCCAGCGGGTCCGCGCCACCCTTGATGACCCAGGCGACGTCCATTTCCCATTCCAGATCCGGTCCGCCCTGGAAAATCCGGTCCTGCGGCAGGCGGCCGTCCGACAGCGCCTTGAACTCGAAATCATGGTTATGCCAGCCAAAGCCGTAGCCCGCCGCGCGGTAGGGCGCACCTGCCGCTTGCAGCCGCGCACCGAAGGCCGTCCAGCCAGCGGAATCGGACGGGCGGTCATCCGGCATGACATAGGGGCAATAAAGCCGCTCCATCTTCAGCGACTTGGCAATGGACAGCACTTTGTCCACCTCTGTTTCCAACTGGCCCAGACCGAAGTGACCCGTGGGCATGGTCAGGCCGGTAGCTTTTAGTCCGGCCTTGGTGGCCGCCACCGCCGCGTCGTCGGCATAAAGCGCGCCATAGCCTTCGACCGCCGTGTATCCAGCCTTGGCGACCATCTCGAAGGTTCTGGACATCGGCGGGAAGTTTCGGGACGAATACAGTTGATAGCTGAACATGACAGGACCTTTCGTCAGCCGCCGTAGGTGGCGGAATGGAGATCGCGGAGCGTGAAGACGGGCACCAGTGAGGGGTCTTCGGGGGTGAAGGTCACGGTGGCCGGAACGCCGGGAAACAGCGTCACGGCATTGGCCGAAAAGCGGCCCGGAACGTCGGATTCAACTGCTACGAACGGGGCAAGGGCAATGACGGTCAGGGTCAGGTGCCAGACCGCGTTTTCCTGCCGGATATCTGCTTTCAGCCCCGAGGGCAGCAGATCATAGGCCTTCCAGGGCCTTGGCGCATGAACGTCGCCGCCCTGCGCACCGCCCGTCCAGGTGAAGGCGAGCACCTCGCCCGTCCGCAGCGCATCAGGCGGCAGCCGCAGCACTGGCACAGCGGCATCCGTCGGGACTGTGACCGTTGCCGCGTCCAGCTTGCGGGTGGAACCGTCCATTGCAACTGCGTTTGCCGTGATGGCAAGTGTCACAGCCTCGGGCCGATCGTTCACCGCCCGCAGTTCGAACCCGCCGTCCTTCGGCACCGCTGTCACCGTGACCGGCGCGAAAAAGCCCCTCGCCATGTGATGCAAAAGCTTCCAGTTGCCGCCGTGGTCCAGACTGGACCAGCTGCAGACCGGCCAGGTGTCGTTGAGCTGCCAGTACAGCGTGCCCATGCAATGCGGCTTGAGGCTGCGCCAATGGGTAACGGCGGTCTTGATCGCAAGGCCCTGCTGGACCTGGGAAAGGTAGGCGAAGTTCGGGAAATCCACCGGAAAGCGAAAATAGCGGAACATCGTTTCGGCAATCCGGGCATTGCCGCCGGGGTTCTTCTGGTGGCTTTCCATCACCGGGGCAGCGATGTTCCAGTCCTTCGGGTCGGCGAATTTCCGGATCGTCGACATCGACGGATAGGACTGGAACCCGAATTCGCTGCAGAACCGGGGGCTTACGTCGCGGTAATGGTCGAAGTCGCGCCCTTCATGCCACACGCTCCAGAAATGCATGTCACCGGAGGAGTCATCATGCCAGGCGTCGCCAAAGGCCAGCGGCCCGGGCGAGGGTGAGGACGGCCACCAGTTCGCGTCGGGCATGGTCTGCTGCAGGGCAGCCTCGACCGTCCGGTTCAGCCGGTCGTAGTTCACCAGATAGCGGTCACGATCCTTGCGGCTTTCGGGGAACCAGGTCAGGGCGCCGATCAGCTCGTTGTCGCCACACCAAAGCGCGATGCAGGCGTGATGGCCGATCCGGGCGACGACATCGCGCACCTCTGCGTCCACTTCGGCCAGGAAATCGGGGGTCGAGGGGTAAAGGTGGCAGGCGAACATGAAATCCTGCCAGACCATCAGGCCCATCTGGTCGCAAAGATCGTAGAACCAGTCCGGTTCGTACCGCCCGCCGCCCCAGACGCGGATCATGTTCATGTTGGCGTCAACGGCCGATTGCAAGAGGTCACGCACGCCTTCAACCGTGATCCGGCCATGCAGCGCGTCGGCCGGAATCCAGTTGGCCCCGCGTGCGAAGACCGGCCGCCCGTTCACCTCGATCCCGAAGGACCGCCCGGCCGCGTCAGGTTCGCTGACCAGCCGCATGTCGCGCAGACCGATCTGCCGGGTCGTCGAGGCGCCGCCCCCCACGACCACCAGATCATGCAGCACCTGCGCCCCAAGGCCGGCAGGCCACCAGAGCGCGGGGTTCGGGATTGTCAGGACCAGCCGCGCCACACCCTCTGCCACGACGGCACCTTGCGTCACACCGCAGAGCGTTGCCGTCACCTCTGCGGCGGTCGCCTGCACCGTCAGGGCGACATCAACCACCCCGTCGCGGTGCGTCTGGGTGACCAGAATGTCATCGATCCGCGGCCCCTTCGCGACAAGCCGGATGTCCCCCCAAAGGCCAAAGCCGCCCAGGGCAATGTTCCAGTCCCAACCAAAATCGCATTGCGGTTTGCGCAGCATGTTGGCATGGGGAATCGGCCCGTTGACCTGCTGATACGGAATGTAGAACGGCATTGCCGCCTGCCGCGCCGCAGCCTCGCGTACCGGGCTGCGGAACAGGATCTCGATCGTGTTCTCGCCGTCAAGAAGGGCTGAGGACGCGTCCACCCGCCAACGGCGATGCGCGTTTGCCGCCGACAGGACCAGTGCCCCGTTCAGACGCACGTCGGCCACGGTGTCCAGCCCGTCGATCACCAGATCGGCGCTGCTGCCGTCATGCAGGAACACCCGCCGCGCGACCCAGTCGCGCTCGCTGACCCAGCGGGTGTCATACTCATTGCGACCCCAATAGGGATCGGCAATGATCCCGGACCGCAAAAGCGCCGTCACCCCGTCCCCCGGAAGCTCGAACGGCACAACGTGCGTGCCGCTCTCGTCAGAAAGCGTCCAGTCGCCCGACAGATCGAGCATCTTCAGATCCTCTGTTCGGTCTTTGCATCAAAAAGCGACGCCTTGGCGATATCGAGGCCGAGATGGACCTTGGTCCCCGAAGGCAAGCGCCCCTCGACCGGCACGCGGACGCAAAGTTCCTTCTCGCCCGCCTTCAGCCACAGAAGGCTGTCTGCACCAAGGTGTTCGTCAATCTCGACCACCGCTGGGATCGAAGGGCCGGCGGGCTGGCTTGCCGACACCGTGATGTGTTCCGGCCTGACGCCCAGGACTGCCTGATCCCGCTCCAGCACCGCGCCGCCGTCATAGCCGTCAAGGCTGATCCTGATGTCGCCGAACTGAAAGGCCTTGCCGCCCTCGATCGTCTTTCCCGACAGGAAGTTCATCGACGGGCTGCCGATGAAGCCCGCGACAAAAAGGTTGGACGGCTTGTTGTAGATCGTCTGCGGGTCGGCAAGCTGCTGGATCACGCCACCCTTCATCACGGCAATGCGGTCGGCAAGGGTCAACGCCTCGATCTGGTCATGCGTGACATAGACCATCGTGTTGTTCAGACGGGTGTGCAGCCGCTTGATCTCGACCCGAAGTTCGGAGCGCAGCTTGGCATCCAGGTTCGACAGCGGTTCGTCGAAAAGAAACACGTCGACATCGCGCACCAACGCCCGGCCGATGGCCACCCGCTGGCGCTGCCCGCCCGACAAGGCCCCGGGCTTGCGGTCAAGAAGCGGCTGGATCTGCAGGATTTCCGACGCCCTTGCGACGCGCTTTTCGATCTCGTCCTTGGACATGCCGGCAATCTTCAGGCCGAAGGAAAGGTTGCCCCGCACCGTCATCTGCGGGTAAAGCGCATAGGACTGGAACACCATCCCGATGCCGCGCTCGCTGGGTTCGGCCCAGGTCACGTTCTTGCCCTTGATCCAGATCTGCCCGTCCGAAATGTCCAGAAGCCCGGCCAGGCAGTTCAGCAGCGTGGACTTGCCACAGCCGGAGGGTCCAAGAAGAACGATGAATTCGCCCTCCTCGACATCCAGGTTCATGTTCTTGAGAACCGAGACAGCCCCGAAGTTCAGCGTAAGGTCCTTGACCGAGACAGACAGCATTTGATCAACCTTTGACGGCGCCGGCAGCGATGCCGCGCACGAAGTATTTGCCGGAGACGAAGTAGATGGTGAGGGGCACAAGACCGGTCAGAATGGTCGCGGCCATCTCGACGTTGTATTCCTTTACCCCCTGCAGGGAGTTGACGATATTGTTCAGCTGCACCGTCATCGGGTAGTTGGTCGGTCCGGCATAGATCACCCCGAACAGGAAGTCGTTCCAGATTCCCGTGACCTGCAGGATGACTGCGACGGTGAAGATCGGCACCGACATCGGTGCCAGGACCTGAAGGAAGATCCGCAGGTAGCCGGCGCCATCGACACGCGCGGCCTTGAACAACTCTTCCGGCAAGGAGGCAAAGTAGTTTCGGAACAGCAGGGTCAGGATCGGCAGGCCGAACACGGTATGGACGAAGATCACCGCATAAAGCGTTGAATAGATGCCCATTTCACGCGTAATTATGACCAGCGGGTACAGGAAGACCTGATAGGGAATGAACGATCCGACCAGCAGGATGACAAAGCAGCGTTCGGCCAGCTTGAACGGCCACATCGCGAGCGAGTAGCCCGAGATCGACGCCACCGTGATCGACACCACCACGGACGGCACGGTGATGAAGACCGAGTTCCAGAACCCCGGCGCAAGCCCGGTGCAGTTCAGCCCGGTGCAGGCTGCCGACCAGGCCTTGACCCAGGCGTCCAAGGTCGGCTTCAGGGTCGGGATGAAGATGTTGCCCTCGCGGATTTCGTCGAGGTCCTTCAGCGAGGTGATGATCATCACGTAAAGCGGGATCAGGAAGTAGATCGAGGTGATGATCAGCAAACTGTAGATCAGCACGCGATCCGGTGCGAAGAACGGTCTGGGCTTCGCTCCCGTGGGCTGGATCGTGTCGGTGCCGGACGTGGCCATGGCGTGCTTATCCCCTGCTCTTCTTGCCGAATTCCACGAGTATCCAGGGGACCAGGATGATCGCGGTAGCCAGCAGCAATACCGAAGACGCTGCCGTGCCCTGGGCCAGGGCCCCCACGAACAGCTTTTCATAGATGTACATCGACGGCACCTGCGACGAGTTGCCGGGCCCCCCTTGGGTCAGGGCCAGAACCAGGTCATAGACCCGCACCGATCCCGATGCGACGATGACGAAGATCGTGATCATCACCGGGCGCATCATCGGCACCACAATCTGCAGATAGGTCCGCCATTTCGGAATGCCGTCCACCCGCGCGGCATGCCAGATCTCGTCGTCGATGCTGCGCAGGCCGGCCAGCATCAGCG
>JAPLPF010000063.1 GCA_026400325.1 Rhodobacterales bacterium | reverse complement strand
GGGGGGGGGGGGGGGGCAGAGGGGGGGAAAGCGGAGCAGGGGGGGGGGGCGGTAGGGTGATGCGGATAAGTTCGAAAATCTGGAAACCTGCTGCAGAAACGGCGATTTTCTCTGTGTTGCTCCATGAACACCTCACCGTTGACGCTGACCCTAGCGTTTTCGACTATGGGATCGAGGCCTTGGTCTATGTCATGCCGGTAGTCATAATCTACGGAATTGTTAAGCAGAAGCGGGCGCCCGGACAGGCAAAAAGAAACGGCTAACGCGGCTTGGCTTGTTCGTATTTGGCAAGGATGCCAACGCGACAACACCTTTTTTCGTCAGATTTGCCCAAAGCAAATCTGACCGCGCCCGACCCGCCCCCCGGGGGCGGGCGCGATACATCGCTCCCACCCCCGCGTGCCGGTCGCGGTCAGCTTTGCCCCCCGCCGCTGCAAAGCGCCTCTCCTCCCCCGCCCGGACTCAAGGCGCGGCAACGCGCCGCCGGGCAGCGCCCGTCTCCCGGCCCTCGCAAGCGTGCTCGGGCGGGCGCTTTTGCAATGTCGCCAGTAGAACCTCGGGGGGAGAGGTTGACCCATAAACCGCCCAGAACTGCCGTGGCTCGCGCCCACCCGACGGTCGGGTGCTGCTCTCGGTCTTGCGTTCGGCCGCAGAGGGCCTCGCCTCCCCCGCGTGGGGAGGGGATGGGGGTGGGGGGCCACCAACGGCGCCCCGCAGGCGACGCGTTCATGGCACGCCCTGTGCCGCCTCCAACCCGCTCAGCCACGCCTTCCCCGCCCGCATTTCCCCCCGGATCAGAAACCCCTTCTCCATTACCTTCGGATATTTCTCGGCCCAGTCTCGGAAGCGGTCATTGGTGACGATCCGGGCGTCAAAGTCCTTCGCGGTGTCCAGAAGGAACGGGTCGGCCTGCGTGCCCTTGCTGACCACCAGCACCTGCCGCTTCTCCAACCCCAGCAGCTGCGCGAAATCGCCGTCGTGCAGGTAGCGGCCCATCAGTTTCCAGCCTGCATTGGCATCGAACACCACACCGGGCGTATAACCAAGCGCCGTCAACTGCTCGATCACGCGCTGGACGGGTACAAGGTGGGGGGCGTTGTCCTGCCAGTGCATGACGTTCGAGCCGTCAACCAGAATCCAGTTCTCGGGTTCCCGGACCGGCCGGGATCGCCGCTTCGGCTGTCGAACCGGCCGGGATCGCCGCTTCGGCTGTCGCGCCGGCCGGGATCGGCGCGGTTGCCGCCACACCAGGAGCAGATAGACCGCGGCCAAAACCGCCGCCAGCAGGCCGAGGGACCCAGACACCGGGTCGGAAAACAGCGTGGTCAACATGCAGAAATGTTAGCGTGGTCCCGGTCGGTTTGCCAACCCTGCCCGCCCCGCAAATCCCCAAGTCGCAGGCAAGGGGTATTGCCCCGGAAGCCGCCCTGCGTCCGGACAGTTGCCAGACCCAAGCCAGACGGATGCCATACCGCCAACCTGTTCGAAATCTTCAAGATTGACGCTTCGTTTCCAAGCGCTTGCAGCCCCCCTCAGAACACCCCTGTCACCTCGTACATCACCGGCTCGAACCCCTTGCAGAGGCCGTTGATCTTGCGGTTCCTCTCCCGCATCTCGGGGGTGCGCAGCATCGCCTGGTAGTCTTCGCGCGCGCGCCATTGGCTGTAGTTGCAGATCCTTGTCCGCGCGTCGTTCATGTGCAGCCCCGCCGCGATGAACCCCGGCTGCTTGCTGATGCACTCGGCATAGGCCGCCTCCAGCGCGTCCATCAGGTCAAAGGCGGTGGCGGGGGTCATCTCGAAGGTGGTGATGACGGTCTGACCCCGGAAATCCTTGACAATCATGGGCATGTCGTCCTCCCTCTCTCACACGAGGATGCCACGAACAAAGAGGCAAGGCATGAAGTTTCTTGACCCCGACGATCCGTTCTTCGGTCGTGCCTGGGTGCGCTGGGTGACAGTGCTTCTGCCCTTCGCCTGGGGGATCGTCGAGTTCGGGTGGCTAGGCTCACCCTTCTGGGGGCTGATCTTCTTTGCCGCGGGCGCCTATGCCGCCTGGATGCTGTTCTTCAATCGAAAGGGCGGTTGAGGTCAGTCCATCCAATCCGGCAACTGCTGGTTTACCGCTTCGGGGTCCGAGGCGTAGATGGCCCCAAGTATCAGGCAAACGGCAAGAATGACCAGGAAGGCGATCTTCCAGATCGACCAGGGACGTTCGCCCTGAACCTCGCCCGTCTGGCCGTTGACCAGGAAGCGATAGCTTTTGCCGTTGTACTTGTAGGCCGCCATCCAGACCGGCAGAAGGATGTGCTTGAAGGTCTCGTCCGACCAGTCGGTGTCGATCCCGGTGATCTGCTGTTCATCGCCGCCGATGTCGCGGCGGACATCGCTGCGGATCACCTCGGCCATCCGCTCCCGCGCTTCGACATGGCCGTCGGCAAGCGGAACAGTATAGCCTTCTGCCTGAAAACCGGCAAGAAATTCAGGGGCATAAGGCACCAGCGCCGACAGATCCCACGGCGTCAGCTCATTGCCCAGTCGGGCCGGCAAGCTGCGCGAGGCAAGGACCAGCAGGTCGTCAAACGCGCGGCTGACGCGGCCCGAGGCCGGATACCATCGGGTGTGGCGCACCTGTTCCTGCCGTTGTTCGCGCCGGCCGTTGACAGTCACCGTCACAGTGCGAGTCTCATAGTAGTATTCGCCCCGCTGGCCGCTATAGCGTGAGGCGGTCGCGGCGTCGAAAGTCCAGAGCGGCACATAGACCCCGTTCATCGCCCGGCCCTTGCGGGCGTATTCCAGAAGGGTGCCGGGCGCAAACCACAGGCTCCCCATCCAGCCCACCATCGCCTTGCGCGCCTCGGGTTCCGACAACACGAAGGGGATCAGCGCCTGCGGTTTGATCATACGGCGCGTACCGGTATCAAGGACGACGGGCGTGGCGCAGAACGGGCATTGGGTGGCATGGATCGCGCCGCTGATCTCGACCACCGCGCCGCATCCGGGGCATGAGGTCGTGCGCATCTCGACCATGTCGTCGCTTGCAAGATCGCTTTGCAATCCACTTGCAAGATCATGCTCTTGCAAGGCGCGTGTCCGGCTGCGGGGTGCGTCGGGCACGATCTGCTGCACGTGGCCGCAATGATCACAGGTCAGGCTGGTCTGACCCGGCGCATAGCGCAGTTGCGCGCCGCATTGGGCACAGGGCCAGCGGTGTTCTTCATCAGCCACGATGTCAGGTCAGGGCTTGGGTGCAGGCGGCGGAACCTGGTCCAGAATATGGACAAGCTCGGTGTCGGCGGCCATCTTCCAGCCATCCTGGCCCGCGCTCCATACCATTGTGGCCCGGGTCAGGCGGCCCTCGGCGGCGAGCCTTGCCAGATCGGCATCTCCGAACGGGCCATGGGTCGAACCGTTTTCCGCCAGGTGCCAGACCCGCGCGGCGGTGGCTGCCGGAGGGGCTGGTGGCGGCGGCGGTGGTGGTATGGCTGCGCTGCCCGGCTGCGCCCCCCACGGCCCCATGTTCTGCGCCATCCCTGCACCCATTCCCATCCCCATGCCGGCCCCCATCGCGGCGCCCATCGCGCCACCCGGTTGCGACAGGCTTTCAGAGGCGTTGAACTGCATGTAGCGGTTCAGATCGCCCACCACGCCCATGGAGCTGCGCTTGTCCATCGCCTTTTCCACCTCTTCCGGCAGGCTGATGTTTTCGATGTAGAATTCCGGGATCGACAGCCCGTATTCCCCCACTTGCGGCGTGATGGCATTGGCGATCACCTTGCCAAGGTCCGCAAGGTTCGCAGCCATGTCGAGCACCGGGATCCCGGACTTGGCCAGCACCTGCGACGCTGACTGCACGATGATGTTGCGGACCTGAAAACTGATCTCGTCGGCCGTGAATTCGCCGTCCGTGCCGACGATTTCCTTGATGAACTTTCCGGGGTCGCCGACCCGCATGGAATAGGTCCCGAAGGCACGCAGGCGCACCGGTCCGAATTCGGGATCGCGCGCCATGATCGGGTTCTTGGTGCCCCATTTCTGGTCGTTGAACCGGGTGGTGTTGACGAAATACACCTCGGACTTGAAGGGCGATTGGAAGCCGTGGTCCCAGTGCTGCAGCGTGGTCAGCAGCGGCATGTTGTTGGTCTCAAGCATGTAAAGCCCGGGGCCAAAGACATCGGCAAGCTGGCCTTCGTGGATGAAGACCGCCGACTGGCCTTCGCGCACGGTCAGCTTTGCACCGTACTTGATCGCCTGACCGCGCCGGTCGAAACGCCACACCATCGTATCGCGCGTGTCATCCAGCCATGAGATGACATCGACGAATTCGCCTTTCAGGAAATCGAAGACCATGGATTTCTCCTTTCTTGAAACGTCAACTGTCGTCGCCGGTCAACCGGCGTGCAAGCGATTCCACAATGGGCAATGCTTCTGCCGGTGACATCCCTGGCCGCAGTTCGGGGCTGTAGAGCATTCGCAGCATAAGCTCGTCCTGATCGGTCAACAGGGCAAATTCCTCGTCGTCGTTGAAAATCGACGGGCGCGCGCGGGGGCTGTCATTCGGCAGGCCCAACCCTTGCGTCAGTTCCTCATGGATGCAGGACAGGCGCAGAAGGTCGGGGTGTTCGGCCCGGATGACTGCAAAGGCGCGGGTGTAAGCTCCTGAATTGCCTTCGGACAGCGCATAGACCAGGCAATAGGTCGTGCGCGGCATGGCGGTGATGCCGGCCACGTCGCCCGGCGAAAGATTCGGCAGAAGGGCCCGGATCCTGGGCCCCAAAGCCTCACGCTCGTCCTCCGAGACGATCTGGATCAGGAAATTCGGGTTGGCATCATCGATCGAGATCGGATGCCCGGTGACGGCCGACAGGCGCGCGGCGAAGCTGGCGATCCGGGCCCGATCGGTGGCCTGGCGGTCCAGTGGTACACTTGCGCCAAAACGCACGCCGATGCGGACCGGTCCTTCCCAGCGACGCAGCCGACTTTCGGTTTCCTCGCGCACGAACCCGCCCGAGCCGCGACGATACTCATCGTAAAGCGCAATGCGCATGAAGTTTTCGGCAAGGATCCGGTCAGTGAACGGGATGTCGGACCCGGGGTCGGTCCGCAACAGACCCTGGGCAAGCAGTGACTGTTGCACCTGCTGGTAATAGCTTGCCGCAGCCGCACTGGCCGGGGTGGGCACCACCGGACCCGATGCAATCGGGACCGGAGGCGCAGGCGGCCTCGCTGCCGGCAGCTCGCAGGCGGCAAGGGCCAGACCGGCAGGCACCAGCGCCAGTGTCCTCAGGATGCGGCTTTGCGGCATTCTGTCCGTCAGGCCGGGGTGCCGGGATTGGTCTCGCGCGCCTTTGCCGAGGCCAGTGTGTCGCGCAAGTCGGCTTCCATCTTCACCAGTTCCACCTCGGCTGCGGCACGGCGGGCCTTGCCTTCGTCGGCGATGGCCAGGCTTTCGTTGATCGTGGCGATCAACGTCGCGTTCGCGGCCTTCACGGTGTCGATGTCGAACACGCCGCGTTCCATTTCCTCACGCACCACCTTGTTTGCGGTCTGAAGGTTTTCGGCATTGGCCTTGAGAAGTTCGTTCGTCAGGTCATTGGCGTCGCGCACCGCCTCGGCCGCTTCTTTCGACCGCTGGATCGTGACGGCCTGGGCAAGCTGGGTTTCCCAAAGCGGCACGGTGTTGACCAGCGTCGAATTGATTTTCGTCACCAGCGACTTGTCGTTTTCCTGTACAAGCCGGATCGAGGGCAG
>JAPLPF010000165.1 GCA_026400325.1 Rhodobacterales bacterium | reverse complement strand
AACCCGCTCCCCCTCGACGATAATCCGCTCAACCCGTGCGTTGCAGCGGATGGTCACGCCGCTGGCTTCGGCGGCCTTGACCATCGCCACCCCCAGCGCCGCCATGCCGCCCTTGGGCAGCCCGAGCGCGCCCTGCCTGCCCGCCGTCTGCCCCGACAGCCGCACCAGCCACGGCAGCACGGAATTCGGCGAACGTGGGCCAAGCCAGCCGCCCAGCGTAGCATCAAACGCCAGCGCCCCCTTCAGCCGGGGGTCAGTCAGTTCGTCGTCCAGCAGGTCATGCACATTGGTCAGGATAATGCGGCCAAGTTCGCGGAAATCGGCCGCCCCAAGGAGCCGGGCCTTGATGCCGATCATCGCCAGTTTTGCCATCGGGTTGCCCACGCCCTTGGCAATGCGCGGCGGGGTCATCTGGTTCAGCGGCGACAAAACGGCGGCAAAGCGCAGAAGCCGCGCCCGCAGGGTCGCCCAGGCAGCGCGGTCACCGTCGGCCAAATCACCGGTGAGCCGCTCGCCCACCGGGCCTTCAAGCCTCAGGTGTCTGCCGTCCGGCGACAGTGCCGTCGTGGCAAGGTCGGTCGTCAGCCATTCCAACCCCTGCGCGGCAAGCCCCATCGCCTTTTCCACGCGCGGATCAAGGTTGTAGGACAGATGCGAAAGGCCCGCCCCGCCCCCCGGGGTGGCTGTTGCCTCAAGCAGCAGCACGCTTGCACCTTTCGACGCCAGCCGGTGCGCCGCCGCCAACCCGTTCGGCCCGGCCCCGATGATGATCGTGTCAAACGATGGCATAGGCGTCACTCATGTCTTTCGCGGGCAGCTTCATGTCGCGCAGGACCTCGGCCGCGGCATTGCGGCCCGGGGCACCCATCACCCCGCCTCCGGGATGGGTGGAGGAGCCGCAGATCCACAGATCGCGGATAGGTGAACGATAGTTCGCATATCCCGGAACCGGGCGATTGAAGAACATCTGGTCGAACGTCAGCTCGCCCTGGAAGATGTTGCCTTCAGTCAGGCCAACCTCGGCCTCCAGCTCTCGCGGGGTGCGGACTTCGGCATGCAGGATCAGCGACTTGAAGCCGGGCGCATAGGCCTCGATCTGGTTCAGACAGGCATCGCGGAACCCGTCACGGTCGGCGTCTGTCCAGTCGCGTCCCTCGATCTTCGGGGGGGCATATTGCACGAAACAGGACATGAAATGCTTGCCGGGCGGGGTCATTGTCGGATCAATGAGCGTAGGGATCATCACATCCTGGAACGGCTGGCGGCTGTAGTGGCCGGCCTTCCAGTCGTCATAGGCGGCTTCCATCTTCTCGATCGTGTCGGTGAAATGCAGATCGCCCCGGATGTTCGGCGCGCCTTCCGGCAGGGCGGTGAACTTCGGCACCGCGTCCAGCGCGATGTTCAGCTTGCCCGACGATCCGCGCGTCTTGAAGGTCTGCACCCGTTTCAGGAAATCACCCGGCAACTCCCTGGCCTCGACATGTTTCAGAAAGGTCCGCCGCACGTCCATGTTGGAAATCACGCGGCGGGCGCGCAGCTCGTCGCCGTTCTCCAGCGCCACGCCCACGGCACGGCCATTCTGCACCAGCACCTGCGCCACGCCTGACCCGGTGCGAACCTCGCCCCCTGCAGCACGCAAAGACGCGGTCAGCGCCTTGGTGATCCCGCCCATCCCCCCGCGCGAATACCCCCAGGACCCGACGTTGCCGTCCACATCCCCCATCGCGTGATGCAAAAGGACATAGGCCGTCCCCGGCGACATCGGCCCCAATGCGGTGCCGATGATCGACCCCACTGCCTGATAGGCCTTGACCGCCGGGTTCTCGAAATATTCGTCCAGAAAATCGGCAATCGACATCGTCCAGAAGCGCATCATGTCATAGATCTGTGCCTCGGACTGGCCGGTGATCTGTTTGCCCAGCCAGGCCAGTTCGGCCAGGTCGCGGGGCGCAAAGCTGGCAAGGTCTGGCGGGCGGCGCATCAGCATGGGGCGGATCAGGCGGCAGTTGCGCAGGATGTCGCGGGAATAGCGGTCATAGGCCTCGGCATCGCGTTTGGAATGGCGGGCAAACTCGCGCCGGTTCGCCTCGTGGTCGCGGAACATGCCAAGATAGCCGCCGGCTTCGGTCAGAAGGGCGCCGCCCTCATAGGGCAAGATCTGCAACCCGTGCTTCGAGAGTTCCAGATCGCGCATGATCTCGGGACGAAAGAGGCTCGAGACGTAAGAGCAGTTGGAATAGGTGAAACCGGGATAAAGCTCACGGCTGACGGCAGCGCCGCCGATCCAAGTGTTCTTTTCCACGACCAGAACCTTGAGGCCGGCGCGTGCAAGGTAGCAGGCCGTCACAAGGCCGTTGTGCCCTGCCCCGATGATGATCGCATCATGGGTCATTCTGCAGCTTCGACCCCGTATTCCAGCACCAGATCGACCGCAGTTTCCACCGCTTTCAGCGTGTCGGTCAGACAGGACGGGTCCAACCCATGCGCTTCGCACATGAACCACGGCTCACGGCTGTCGGGTTCCACGATGATGTTCAGGTCATGCAGGTGATGCGCCATCGCGTCGTAAAAGCTGTAGTCGCTGGTCTTCCAGGCACGGTAGTTGTCGGGCGGGGTTTCCGCGAAGAACAGGCCGAACATCGACGGATGACCGGTGTAGGAATGCACGATCTTTCGCGCATCCAGGATCTTCGAAATCCCCGCCTTCAGGCTTTCGCCATAGGTTGCAATCGTCTCCAGCGCCGGGGTTTCGTCCAGGATGCGCAGACATTCCTCGGCGGCTGCCAGCGACACCGAATGGGCGGTATAGGTCCCGCCATGCGACGCCCCGCCATAGCGGAAGGTGCGCATGACATCTTCCCGCCCCGCGACGACGCTGATCGGATAGCCGTTGGCCACCGCTTTCGCAAAGGTCGTGATGTCGGGGGTGACCCCCATGATCCCCTGGATACCGGACTTGCCGACCCGAAAGCCCGACTTCACCTCGTCGATGATCAGCATCACGCCGTATTTCGTGCAAAGCTCGCGCGCGAGTTGCACATAGGCGACCTCGGCCATGATCGAACAGCAGTTGCCCTGAATGGGCTCGATCAGCATCGCGGCCAGCTTGTCGCCATGGCGCTTGAAGGTGTCCTCCAGCCGCTGGAAATCGTTCATCGGCGTGATATGCGCCAGTTGCTTGATGGTCGGCGGAATGCCCTTGCCATAGGGCACAAGTTCCGGGTCGGTGTTCGACCCCAGGTCCCACTCCTCCATGTTCGACATCCACATCGCGGCGTCGAACAACCCGTGATAGCCGCCTTCGACCAGAAGATACTGTTCGCGCCCCGTATAGGCCCGCGCCAGCCGCAGCGCCGCCATCACCGCCTCGGTCCCCGAGTTGGAGAATCGCACCAGTTCGGCCGCCGGAACCATCTTCGAGATCCGCTCGGCCACGGCAAGCTCGCGTTCGGTGGACAGGGCGAAGACGCCGCCCACCTCCATGCCCCGGCGCGCCGCCGCATCGACCCGGTCATCGGCATAGCCAAGGATCGCCGGGCCATAGCCCAGCCGGTAATCGACGTAATTGTTGCCGTCGATATCCCAGGTCCGGCCACCCTTGCCATGGTGAACATAGATCGTCCGGTCGTCGCCCCAGTAGCGGAAGGTCGATGACACCCCAAGCGGCAGCTTTTTCACCGCCCGCTGGAATTGGGCGTTGGAGCGGGTCAGGTCACGGGTCGGCAGTTGGGTCATCGCAGGCTCATATCAAGGGAACTGCCCTAGGGTGGCATTCGACTGACTGGACTGTCAATTGCGAACGCGCTAAACCTCGGCACAGAACCAGTGAGAGCCCCCGTGACCGTTCACCAACCCGAAGCCGCTGTGCCCCTGCCCCGGACCCAAAGCCGCGACGCGCGCCGGTCGCAGCTGATCGAGGCGACGATCGCCACGCTGGCCGAGAGGGGTTTTTCGCGCACCACCCTGACCGATGTGGCGCGGCGTGCGGGGCTGAGCCACGGGCTGGTGCTGTTTCACTTTCAGTCGAAGGACAACCTTCTGGCCGAAACGCTGGACTTTCTGTCCGCGGAATACCGCACGAACTGGCAAGCGGCCCTTGCGGCGGCGGGCCTTGCACCCGAGGCGCAACTCTCGGCCCTGGTGATGGCGGACTTTTCGCCGACGGTCTGTACCCCGGACCGGCTGGCATCCTGGTGCGCATTCTGGGGGGAAAGCCAGAGCCGGCCGCTTTATCAGACCCGCTGCGGCGCGAATGACGAACATTACAACCAGACCCTGGAAGGGATCTGCAGCCAGATGAATTCGGTCCATGGCTACACCCATGATCCCGCTCGGTCGGCCCGGCTGATCCGCATCCTGATCGAAGGCGTCTGGCTGGACATGATGACCCTTGTGCAACCCTATGCAGTTCAGGAAGCGATCGACACCGTGTTTGCAGGCCTTGGCGCCCTTTATCCGCGGCAGTTCGGACCGCAGTGATCCCAAGGGGCCGGGGACGCTGCTTCTTGACAGGACCCGTCGCTTCCTTTGGAAAATGGTGCGGGTGAAGGGACTTGAACCCCCATGCCTTGCGGCGCCGGAACCTAAATCCGGTGCGTCTGCCAGTTTCGCCACACCCGCGGGACCACAGCCCGTCATCTTCTAGCAAAGCCCGCTTCGGGGCGCGAGAGGCAATCGCCCGCCACTTTCCTGACACAGATGCTGCGCGATGCGGCCACATCTGCCCCGAAATCAACGCCGACCCATCGAAGCGCGGTCACAAATCCGTGTCAGCCAAGACCTCAGATGCAGCGTCGTGCGAGGTCCGATCATGGATGCGATGGCAAGGAAGTCCGGTCTGACCGGAACCGTGGACGCGCCAGCGCTTGCAGGCATCGCTGCGGGAACCGGGATCCGCACGCTCGATGGCATCCTTCCCGTCGACTATCTGGAGCCGGGCGACCGGGTTGTCACACGGTCAGGGGCGCGGCGGTTGGTTGCGGTTTCGGTGCAAAGACACCTTGGGTCCGGGCTGATCCGCATTCGTGCCTCGACGCTGGGGCACGACCGGCCTGAACGGGACCTGCTGATTGCAGAAGGCCAGCATGTCAATGTGCGCGATTGGCGTGCCAGGGTGCTTTTTGGGACAGACGCCGCTGCCATCCCGGCGGAAAGGCTGGTTGACGGCGAATTTATCCTGCGTGAACCGGCCCAGTCAGTCCAGGCGCCGGTTTACCTTTACATCCTGCGCTTTGACGAGGATGAGGTGATCTGGGCCGAGGGGCTTGAACTTGCCTGTCCCGCAGACGTCTCTGCCGAAGGCGCGTTTTCCAGCGCCGAAAGTCAACAGACCGACTGACCGCGCGTCCGCGTCCTGCAGGCTACCACTTTACGTGCGCCGGCCATTCAAAGACCTCATCGGGGTCTTCGTAGGGCCGCGCGGCAAGGTCCATCGTCAGCCGGCGCAAGACGGCCGGAATCCGGTCACGAGGCAGGTCCGCCAGTTCATCGGCAGTCACCGGCCGTCCAAGCGTCAGCCCCAAGTCGTGCCCCATCCGACGTCTTGTCTCGTGAAAGATCAGCGCCACCCGAAGCGGGTATGACATGTGGCTTGCAAGCTGGAACAGCCGCGAGTTCTGGCCGTTGAAGTGCACCGGCAGCGTTGTCACCCCGGGCAGGACGGCAAGGCGGCTGAGAAAGGGATGCCACTCGGCGTCACAGGCCCGTCCGCGGACCGGTGCATTGGCGGTTGCAACCCCGCCCGCAGGGAACATCGCCACAACCTTGCCCTGCGACAGAAGCTCGACGGCCCGGCGACGGGTGACCCCGGTCTGCCGCCGCGCCTCGGGCGTACCAGAGAAATCGACCGGCAGAAGATGCGGCGCAATTTCGTGAACCTGACACAACAGGCTGTTGGTCAGAATTCGGACATTGCCGCGCAACTTCATGCCAAGCTGCCCGATGGCCAGACCGTCAAGGATGCCGAAGGGATGGTTCGCCACAATCAGGACGCCCCCGTCCGCCGGTATGCGCGCCAGATGCTCGGCACAGGCGATCTCGGGGCGCACCTGAAGCAACCGCAACGCGGCATCAAAGACGGATTCGCCCTCAGGGCGACCATGCCTCGCCCAATCAAGGTACAGGCCTTGCAGCTTTTCCCGGCCGCTCAGCCGTTCGACGGTCCGGATCAGCCCCCGGCGAAACCTGCTTTGACCGGGATGCGAATAGGTAAACCTTGCCAGAGGGATAGGGCGTTCCGACTGACCATGGTCAATCGCGTGAAAATCCGGGGTGCTCAGCGTCGTTTCGGTCATCGGCAGCCCTTTCAGGCAAACAGTGTTTCGCCAGAAAGATTAGAACAGCAGGATGACAACCAGATGTCAGACCGATCTGTTCGGCACGTCTGTTCGGCACGCCCCAGCACACGGTCGCCGTCGCCGGCCTGTCATCCAGTTTTTACAAAGCTGATATCTAAGCGTCATGCGATCAGACTAGAGCGGGTCGCAGGCCGCCTGACTGGCCGCACGTTTTGCAGGAGTGCACCCATGAAATCCGTCCAAATCACCGCTTCGGTCCTTGCCTTCGCGGCGGCCTCGGCGCTGCCCGCCTTTGCGCGTGACCAGATCCAGGTCACCGGCTCGTCGACTGTTCTGCCCTATGCCACCATCGTTGCCGAAGCCTTCGGCGAAAACTTCGACTTCCCGACCCCGGTCGTGGAAGGCGGCGGCTCGGGTGCCGGCCGCAAGAAGATGTGCGAAGGCGTGGGCGAAAACACCGTCGACATCGCCAACTCGTCCAGCCGGATCTCGCAGTCGGACATCGACCTGTGCAAGACGAACGGCGTCGAAGAGATCATGGAAGTCCGCATCGGCTATGACGGCATCGTCTTCGCCTCGGCTGTCAGCGGACCGGACTTCGCCCTGACCCCGCTGGCCGTGTTCAATGCCCTTGGCGCAAAGGTCGTCAAGGACGGCGCTCTGGTCGACAATGCCAGCGCAATGTGGTCCGACGCAGACGCCTCGCTGCCGGCCCAGGCCATCCTCGCCTATGTTCCGGGCACCAAGCACGGCACGCGGGAAGTCTTCGACGTCAAGGTGATCGAAGCGGGCTGCAAGGAAGCTGGCGCACTTGACCTTTACATGGCCGTCGCCGAAGGCGCGGACGACAAGGAAAAGGAAGGCAACGCCAAGAAGGCCTGCCACGAACTGCGCACCGACGGCAAGTCGGTCGACATCGACGGCGACTACACCGAAACCCTTGCCCGCCTTGATGCCGACAAGAACGCCGTCGGCGTGTTCGGCCTTTCGTTCTACGAAAACAACACCGACAAGCTGAAGGTTGCCACGATGTCGGGCATCGTTCCTTCGACGGAAAGCATCGCGTCGGGCGATTACCCGGTGTCGCGCCCGCTCTACTTCTACGTCAAGAAGGCGCACATCGGCGTGATCCCGGGCCTTCAGGAATACATCGACTTCTTCGTCAGCGATGACATGGCCGGCCCGGATGGCCCGCTGGCCGCCTATGGCCTCGTGTCTGATCCCGAGCTGAAGGCAACCCAGGCTGCCGTCGCCGCCGGCACTCCGATGGGTCCGTTGGAGTAAACTGACGCCAACCCGGGCGGGGCCTTGACTGGCCCCGCCCTTTCCGGCTCGCATGTCTGCCAATGTCCTACCCTTCTGCGGGGTTACGCTATGTCCGTCCTGATGCTTCTTGCCGCAATCGCAGTTCTGGCGTTTGCAGGGTTTGTGCTCTCGCGTCAGCGGTCGCTGGCTGCGGCAGGCGGCAATCCCCGGCTCCTGCACTCTCTCCCCAACTATTACGGCTGGTACGGCGCAATCTCGGTGCTGATGCCCGCGCTGATTGCACTGACGGTCTGGCTTGTCGCACAGCCGATCCTGCTGGAGCAGCGCATCACCGCAAACCTGCCCGCAGAGCTTGTTGCCGACGCCACAACCCGCGAACTGACAATGGCAGATGTCCGGCGCGTGGCAGCCGGGCTTGATGCGGCCGTCGCGCAAGGCACGATGACCGAAGCTGAGGCGGGCATGATCCGCACCGAATTCACCAATGTCCGTGAAAAGCTGGCAGTCGTCGGCGTGGCACTTGGTTCCGATGTCTCGAAAGAGGTTCTATCCGCCGCCCAGGATTACCGGGAACTGGCCCATTGGGGTGCGGCCGGGCGCACGGCACTGGTGATCCTTCTTGCAGCGATTGGTCTTTTCTGGGGCGTCACGCGAGCCCGGCCCGACTTTCGCGCCCGCAACCGCGTTGAACAGGCCATCCTTGTCCTGCTGATTGCCGCCTCGTTGATCGCGATCCTGACGACCATCGGGATCGTCTGGTCGATGCTGTCCGAGACCTACAACTTCTTCACCATGTATCCTGCACGGGATTTCTTCTTCGGCCTGACCTGGTCGCCGAACTTCCGTGGCGGATCGGACCTTGGGTTCCTGCCGCTCTTGTGGGGCACGCTTTACATCACCGTGGTCTCGATGCTGGTCGCGGTTCCGATCGGTCTTTTCACCGCAATCTACCTTGCCGAATACGCCTCAAGGCCGGTCCGGAACTGGGTGAAGCCCTTGATCGAGGTCATCGCCGGGATCCCGACCGTGGTCTTTGGCATCTTCGCCCTTGTCACCGTCGGCCCCTTCCTGCGCGACTGGTTTGCCGAGCCGACGGGACTTGGCAACTCCGGCTCCTCGGTCATGACCGCCGGTATCGTCATCGGCATCCTGAACATCCCGTTCATCTCGTCGCTGTCGGATGACATCATCAACGCCGTGCCGCAGTCCTTGCGCGATGGCAGCTACGGGCTGGGGGCCACCAGATCGGAAACCGTGCGTCAGGTGATCCTGCCTGCCGCCCTGCCCGGCATCGTCGGGGCCATCCTGATGGCTGCCAGCCGTGCCATCGGCGAGACGATGATCGTCGTCCTTGGCGCAGGGGCCGCTGCAAAACTCAGCCTCAACCCGTTCGAGGCGATGACCACGATGACCGTCAAGATCGTCGGCCAGCTGACCGGCGACACCGACTTTGCCTCGCCCGAGACACTGGTCGCCTTCGCGCTTGGCATGACGCTTTTCGTCATCACGCTTGGCCTGAACATCTTCGCCCTCTGGATCGTCCGCAAGTACCGGGAGCAGTACGAATGACCGCCACGATCCCCACCCCCGCTGCGGTTCCGATGCCTGCGCGCAAGCAGCAGTCGATCCTGGTCGCAAGCGCAGAGATGAAGCGCCGCAATGCCGCCGAACTGCGGTTCAAGATCTATGGTCTGGTCGCGATCTCGGTTTCGCTGGTGATGCTTGCCATCATGCTTTTCACCATCGTGCGTGACGGAACCTCGGCCTTCTTTCAGGCCAAACTCAGCTTCCCGCTGGAGCTTTCGGCCGAGGTGCTGGACCCTAAAGGCAACCGCCTGCGCGAAGAAATGACCCAGGTCACCACAGTCGGCTATCAAAAGGTGCTGGCCAAGGCCTTTGTGGCCGAGCTGCAAAAGCGCGGCATCGCGCAGGACGGCCTGACCGACAAGGAGATCGGTGAGCTTATCTCAAAGGATGCCCCGGGACAGTTGCGTGCCCAGGTGCTGGCGAACACGGCGCTGGTCGGCACCACCATCGACGCCACGATCCTTGCCGCAGGCCGGATTGACGGCTTCCTCAAGGGCCGCGTGACCTTCGAGACCGCAGAACGCGACAACCAGGTCAATCCCGATCAGCTGCGCCTTGCCGAACAGCTTCGGACGGCGGGTATCCTGACAAGCGGCTGGAACTGGGGCTTCTTCACCAACCCTGACGCTTCGGACCAACGGCCTGAGGCGGCGGGCCTTGGCGTTGCCCTGATCGGGTCGGCCTACATGATGCTGCTGGTCCTTGTCACATGCGTGCCCGTCGGTGTGGCCGCGTCAATCTACCTTGAGGAGTTTGCGCCGAAGAACCGCTGGACCGACGCGATCGAGGTGAACATATCGAACCTCGCCGCCGTCCCGTCGATTGTCTTCGGTATCCTCGGCCTTGCCATCTTCATCAACTTCGCCGGCATGCCGCAGTCGTCTTCGCTCGTCGGTGCCCTCGTCATCAGCCTCATGACGCTGCCCACGATCATCATCGCCACCCGCGCCTCGATCCGGGCCGTGCCGCCGTCAATCCGTGACGCTGCCCTCGGGGTGGGTGCCTCGAAGATGCAGACCGTGTTCCACCACGTTCTGCCGCTTGCCATGCCCGGCATCCTGACCGGCACGATCCTTGGCCTCGCCTCCGCGCTGGGCGAGACCGCTCCCCTCCTCCTCATCGGGATGGTCGCCTTCGTCGACAACTACCCTTCGGCCCCGCCGGACGGCATCCTCGACCCCGCAACCGCGTTGCCGGTGCAGGTCTACTCCTGGGCCAGCCGCGCCGATCCTGCCTTCATCGAACGCTCGAATGGCGCGATCATGGTGCTCCTGGTGTTCCTCGTCATCATGAACGTCGGCGCAATCCTTCTGCGCCGCCAGTTCGAACGCCGCTGGTAGGACCCCATGAACGACATGACACGCACAAGCCTTGATACGGCGACCGCCGCCTCCAAGATCTCGGCCTCCGGGGTTCAGGTGCATTA
>JAPLPF010000038.1:16206-21417 GCA_026400325.1 Rhodobacterales bacterium | reverse complement strand
TCCGGCCCGCCGTGCTGCACCCCAAGGTTGACGACCGGACAGCCGGTCGCCCGCTCCACCAGATCGGGATAGGGCAAGGCGACATATTTGCCGAATGTCGGTGAGCCGCCAAGAATGGCAACATAGTCCCCGGACAGATCCCTGCTCGGCCCGCGAAAGACAGATCTGGACTGGCCATAGCAGCACGGCGAATAATCGAGCGCGCCCGCGCCCGGAGGAATTGACAGCATCACACACCCAACCGAATCTCACCCACCGCCAAGCTGCCCCTTAGTGGTTGCCGAACGGCTAAATTCGGGCGGATGCCTAAAGGTTTGTCGACTTTCCCGCATCCTTGCGCCGCTGTCGGGCAGCGGGCATAAACGAATGCGCACAGACGGGGGCACGGACAATGGTGATCAGGCAGGTTGGCGTGGTGGGTGCCGGGCAGATGGGCAACGGGATCGCCCATGTCTTTGCCCTGGCCGGGTACGACGTGTTGATGACCGACATATCCGAGGAAAGCCTGTCAAAGGCGCTGGCCACGATCGAACGCAACATCGAACGCCAGGTGTCGCGGGGCAAGGTGATGCCCGCCGACAAGCGCGCGGCGATGGAACGGATCAAGACCACGCTGAAACTGTCGGATCTTGGCCAGTGCGATCTGATCATCGAAGCGGCGACCGAACGCGAGACGGTGAAGCAGGCGATCTTCGAGGACCTATTGCCGCATCTGAAGCCCTCGACGATCCTGACCTCGAATACCTCTTCGATTTCGATCACCCGCCTTGCCAGCCGCACCGACCGGCCGGAAAAGTTCATGGGCTTTCACTTCATGAACCCGGTCCCGGTGATGCAGCTGGTGGAACTGATACGCGGCATCGCGACCGATCAGGAAACCTGGGACACGATGCATGAGGTGGTCCGCAAGCTGGGCAAGACCGCCGCCAGCGCCGAAGATTTCCCCGCATTCATCGTCAAGCGGATCCTGATGCCGATGATCAACGAGGCGGTCTATACGCTGTACGAAGGCGTGGGGTCGGTCAAAAGCATCGACGAATCGCTGAAGCTGGGGGCCAATCACCCGATGGGCCCGCTGGAACTGGCCGACTTCATCGGGCTGGATACCTGCCTTGCGATCATGAACGTTCTGCACGAGGGGCTTGCGGATACGAAGTACCGGCCTTGCCCCCTGCTGACGAAATATGTCGAGGCCGGGTGGCTGGGCCGCAAGACCCAGCGGGGGTTTTATGACTACCGGGGCGAGGTGCCGGTGCCGACAAGGTAATCGGAAGATCCAGAAAGGACACGATGGTCAGAGTGGAATGATGTTCTCGATAGCGGGTCCAAGTCGCGAGATGTGGATGTTCTATTGACGACCGCCGCGGGCACCTACCCGCCAACGCCAGCCTATGCTTCCGCAGTCAAGCCAGGAACCCTTTCCGATTGCCTCTGCAATTCTTGAACGCCTTGGCCGAAATCGGCTCGCCGCTTGGGTCCGCGAAGGACTTACTCCACCCCGATCTCCGGCCCGGTGATGTGGACAACCGCAAGGACGCCGTTCGGGCTGTAGCTGTTGTGCTCGGTTCCATCGCGATAGAAGACCATGTCGCCCGGTCGCAGGATCGTGCCGTCGCTTTCGTGAAGTTCGCCTTCAAGGATCAGGAACTGCTCATGTCCGTTGTGACGATGGCCGCGTGTCGTCATGCCCGGTGGCATGCGGTAGATGTGAAAGCCGACGCCAAGCTCCTTTGTATCGTCAAGTTGCAGGATCGTGTCGCCCAGCCTTTCGCCGTCAGGGTAGGCAAAGGATGCATAGGCGGTCTGGTGGATATTGACGATTTTGCGGTCATTCGGATCGATCGGTTTCATACACAGGCTCCTGTACGTCAGAGGCAACTATGTGCGCCCATTGACCGGAAAGTCAACGGCGGGGGCGGCGCGACAAGCAGGCAGTTGCCGCCCCGCGCATGATCTGCCAGTTTTCAACCGAAAGCTGCGAGTCGGCGCAAGACCAGGTCATTCGCACGCCGCCAGATGTTTACCACCAGGAAGAAGATTTGACAGTTACGCAACTCTGCTTCTAGGTTTCCCTACAACAAGGCTCGCCGGACATGCGGGCTTGTCAACAGCCGGAGGATCGAGATGAAGAAGCGAGTTGCCGTGATCGGGGCGGGGCCATCAGGCTTGGCGCAGTTGCGCGCGTTCCAGTCGGCAAAGGCCAATGGCGCCGATATTCCCGAGATCGTCTGCTTTGAAAAGCAGTCGAACTGGGGCGGTCTGTGGAACTACACCTGGCGCACCGGCCTTGATGAACACGGCGAGCCGGTTCATTGCAGCATGTACCGCTATCTCTGGTCGAACGGCCCCAAGGAGGGGCTGGAGTTCGCAGACTATTCCTTTGAGGAACACTTCGGCAAGCAGATCGGCAGCTACCCGCCGCGCGCGGTGCTGTTCGACTATATCGAAGGCCGGGTGAAGAAGGCGGGGGTCCGCGACTGGATCCGGTTTTCCACCACGGTGCGGATGGTCAAGTACAATGAGGACAAAGGGAATTTCACGGTAACGGTGCACGACCTGAAGGCCGACCGGATGTATTCCGAGGACTTCGACAACGTTGTGGTGGCCAGTGGCCACTTCTCGGTTCCGAACGTGCCGGAATACCCGGGGTTCGACAAGTTCAACGGCCGCGTCCTGCACGCCCACGATTTCCGCGATGCGCGCGAGTTTGCAGGCAAGGACCTCTTGATCGTGGGCACGTCCTACTCGGCCGAGGACGTGGGGTCGCAGTGCTGGAAATACGGCGCGAAATCGATCACCAGCACCTACCGCCGCGCGCCGATGGGGTTCAACTGGCCCGACAACTGGAAGGAAGTGCCCGGTCTGGTTCGGGTGGACGAGAACACCGCCTATTTCGGCGACGGAACCTCAAAGAAGATCGACGCGATCATCCTTTGCACTGGTTACAAGCATCATTTCCCGTTCCTGCCGGATGATCTGCGGCTCAAGACCGCCAACCGGCTGGCGACGGCCGACCTGTATAAAGGCGTGGCCTGGGTGCATAACCCCAAGCTGTTCTTCCTTGGCATGCAGGACCAGTGGTTCACCTTCAACATGTTCGACGCCCAGGCCTGGTGGGTGCGTGACGCAATCATGGGCCTGATCAAGATACCATCCGACAAGGCGGTGCTGATGACCGACGTGGCCGACCGGATCGCGCATGAGGATGCGGGTGCCGATGCGCATGATGCCATCCACTATCAGGGTGAGTATGTGAAGGAACTTATCGCCGAGACGGACTATCCATCCTTTGATGTGGAAGGGGCCTGCCAGGCCTTCTTCGACTGGAAGGACCACAAGAAGAAGGACATCATGACCTTCCGCGACAACGCCTATGCGTCGGTGATCACCGGCTCCATGGCGCCGCTGCATCACACGCCGTGGAAGGATGCGCTGGAAGATTCGATGGAAAGCTATCTGAAGAACTGACCGGCCCGCCACTTTCGGCCCAGATCCGGCAGGGGTGCCCGCGCCCCTGCCGTTTCTTTTGGCAGCTTGCAAGCCTGCCGATTTGCAAGGAAACAAACTTTCGCACAAATGAAATTTTCCTCGCCATAGCGGCTTGACCGTGCTTTCCTTGCAAGATCGGGCCTGTCTTGCCGTGACTTGGGCCCGCCGAGAAACAAAGCCGGACGAAGGAGACGCCTGCGATTTGGAACTTTCGACGTCGCAACAAGTCCGGAATTACGACCAATCCAAGAGCGGAAGGGCAACACGGCATGCACACCGGCATGACGCACGGCACCTGCCGCCACATCCAACAGGAGTGAGGGAATGACGACTGAAACCGGTTCGGGCCAGATGGTCCGATCGCTGAGCTGGCAGGGGGCCTTCTGGGTTGCCGCCGGGGTGCCGCCGCTGGTGCTGTTCTCGATCGGCGGGATCGCCGGGACAACGGGACAGCTGGCCTTCGTGGTCTGGATGATCTCCATGACCATGGGCTTTCTGCAAAGCTTCACCTATGCCGAAATGGCAGGCATGTTCGGCAACAAGTCGGGGGGAACCTCGGTCTATGGTGCGACGGCCTGGCTGCGCTATGGCAAGTTGATCGCGCCCCTGTCGGTCTGGTGCAACTGGTTCGCCTGGTCACCCGTGCTGTCACTGGGCTGCGCCATTGCGGCCGGCTATATCCTGAACGCGCTTTTCCCGGTTCCGCTGGCCGAAAGCCAACCGGTGCTGGACTGGGTGGCGGCGAACATCGCCAATTACACTGCAGAAACGCAAGGCGTGATCGACTATATCGCGGCCAACGCGGGCACGGCGGTGCCGGACGCAATTCAAGCCGTCGCGGCGGCTGACGGCGTGTCGGCGCTGACCCCTGCGTTCCGCGTCTGGGAGGCGTTCAATGTCACCATCCCGGGCCTCGGAACGCTGTACTTCAACTCGACCTTCGTGGTTGGCGTGCTTTTGATGCTGGTGATCCTGTTGATTCAGGAGCGGGGCATCGCCGGGACTGCCACGGCGCAGAAATGGCTGGCGATCATCGTGCTGGTGCCCCTGCTGCTGATCGGCCTTGTGCCGCTGTTCAACGGGTCGATCAACTGGATGAACGTGACCAACCTCGTGCCACCCACCGCCGCATATTCCGGCGTCAACGGCGAATGGAACATCGGCGGCTGGACCCTGTTCCTTGGCGGTCTCTATATCGCGGCCTGGTCGACCTACGGCTTCGAGACAGCGGTCTGCTACACGGCCGAACTGAAGGACCCCAAGCGCGATACCTTCCGGGCTATCTTCTATTCGGGCCTTCTGTGCATCGTCTTCTTCTTCCTGATCCCCTTCTCGTTCCAGGGTGTCTACGGGGTCGAGGGGATGCTGGCCACCGGCATCGTCGACGGCACCGGTGTGGGTGAGGCCTTGGGTGCCATGGCAGGCGGAGGCCCGGTCGTGACCCAGATCTTCGTGATCCTGATGATCCTTGGCCTGTTCATGGCGATCATGACTGCCATGGCCGGATCGTCGCGCACGCTTTATCAGGGCTCGCGCGATGGCTGGCTGCCGAAGTACCTTGGCACAGTCAACAAGCATGGTGCGCCGCGCCGGGCGATGTGGACCGACTTTGCCTTCAACGTGATCCTTCTGGCGTTGGCGTCCGACATCGGGGGGTATTTCTATGTCCTCGCGATCTCGAACGTCGGCTATATCATCTTCAACTTCCTGAACCTGAATGCG
>JAPLPF010000038.1:12774-16161 GCA_026400325.1 Rhodobacterales bacterium | reverse complement strand
GGCTGGATCCACCCCATCTACTCGGCCCATATGGAACGGCCCTGGAAGGCACCAACCTGGCTGATTGGAGTCAATACCCTGCTGGCCTTCGTCAACGCCTTGTTCCTTGGCGCGGGCGCAAAGGTCTGGGGCTACGAGAATGCGCTCTGGTCGGGTCTGGTCTTTGCGGCGGTCATCTTCCCGGTGTTCTGGTTCCGCCACTACGTGCAGGATCAGGGCAAGTTCCCGAAAGAGGCCTATGAAGACCTTGGCCTGCCTTATGGCGAGCTTGGCGAGCGCAAGGCAGGCATGCTGCCCTACCTTGCGCTGGCCCTGGGCGCGATCGTGGTGCTTTGGGCAAACTGGTTCTTCGTCCTGCCGGGCTGATCCAGCGCGACACAAGATGGAAAAGGTCGCCTTTGGGCGGCCTTTTTCTTGGGCAAGTGTTTTCTGGCAAGAAAGATTGTTGCACTTCATTATTGCTTTCCGGCGGGAATCGCCCGACACTTGTCGCAAAAGCCCACACCACATAGGGCCCACACCACTCAGGGAGAGTGCAGATGACCAATTCATGGCGTTTCTCGGCGTTGATGGACCGGCACCGGGCCCTTGGCTCGAATCTTGAGGATTGGAGCGGGATGGGAACCGCCTGGTCCTATTCCAAGGGCGATCCGGATGCCGAATACATGGCGATCCGCACCAAGGCCGGCCTGATGGACGTGTCGGGCCTGAAAAAGGTGCATATCACCGGCCACGGCGCCAGCCATGTGATCGACCGCGCCACAACGCGCGATCCGGAACGGCTGATGCCGGGCAAGGCGATCTATGCGTCGATGCTGAACGACGCGGGCAAGTTTGTGGATGACTGCATCATCTACCGGATGGGGCCGAACAGCTACACGGTGGTCCACGGCTCTGGCCAGGGTCACGAACAGTTGACGATGGCGGCAACCGGGCGGGACGTTTCCCTGCGCTTCGATGACAACCTGCATGACCTGTCCCTGCAGGGGCCCCTCGCGGTGGAGTTTCTGGAAAAGCACATTCCCGGCGTTCGCGCCCTCCCCTACATGAGCCATATGTCGGCCAGCATCTTCGGCAAGCCGATCACCCTGAGCCGCACCGGCTATACCGGCGAGCGGGGATACGAGATCTTCGTGCGTGGTCAGGACGCGGTGGAAGTCTGGGACCGGATCCTTGAGGAAGGGGCGGCGATGGGGATCATTCCCTGCCGCTTTACCACTTTGGACATGCTGCGGACAGAGTCTTACCTTCTGTTCTTTCCCTTCGACAACTCCGAGATGTACCCGTTCGAAAACGAGGGCCCCGGCGACACGCTGTGGGAACTGGGGCTCGATTTCACCGTGTCGAAGGGCAAGACAGGTTTCCGTGGGGCAGAAGAACACTACCGTCTGCAGGGCCGCGAACGCTTCAAGATCTGGGGCCTCAAGCTGTCGGGAAAGAACGTGCCCGGCAACGGTGCCCCGGTATTCCGCGGGGGTCAGCAGGTGGGATTGGTGACGCAGGCGATGTATTCACCGCTGAACGACTGGAACATCGCGATTGCCCGGCTGCCGGTCGATTGCGCGAACAATGGCACAATGCTTGAGGTCCGCTGCGGGACCCATGGGCCAATTGCTGCAACGACTCATTCGATGCCGTTTTTCGACGTCGAAAAGAAGCGCCGCGCAGCCAAGGACTGACCGTTTCGGGCCTGCCTTCGGGCGGGCTCGCTTTCTCAGGGAAGAATGCCCGTGAAGACTAGCCTGACCCCCGTTGACGCCCCGTCCATCCGCAGTCGGCCAGTCTACGCGGCTCTTGAACCACGGCCCGGAAGCCAACACCTGATCGTCGCCGATGGCGAAGGTGCCGAGGCAGTGATCGAGATGCTGGCCAAAGCGAATGATCGTTCGGGACTTCTGGCCACCGCGCATGTGATGTATACGCCAGGTCCCAACGGCAGCGACATGTCGGCCGCGCTTGAGGCGTTGGGAGCGGCGCGGTTCCATCGCGCGCCGACAATCCCGGCAATGCTGCCAAGGTTGCAGCTGGTCGTGGCGGCCGCGCATATGGGGACACAGTTCTATCTTGCCGGGACCGAAGGCCTGATCGGCCAGGCCCAGCGCGAGATCATGGCGACCGGCTTCCCTTTCGCCGCTATCCAGAAAGAGCAACGCGGGTCCACCGTCCGCAGGGTACAGTGCGTTCACTGCAAGGGAATAACCGAAAACGTGGCCACAGACCCGTTCAGATGCAGCCATTGCGGGCTGAACCTCTTCGTCCGTGACCACTACTCTCGCCGCATTGCCGCTTTCCAGGGTGTCAACATCGACGCGGAAGACCCCGGACTGGTGCCCGAACCCGTGGTGAGGTTCAAATGAGCGGCGGCGCCAAACTTCGCGTCCGGGTGGACCAGGTCGTGCCGGTCAATGATCTGATCACGCGATTCCGCTTCGTGGCGCTGGACGGGTCGCCCTTGCCAGCGTTTTCCGGTGGTGCCCATGTCGTGGTCGAGATGGATGACCACGGAACGCGCAGGCTGAATCCTTATTCCCTGATGTCCGACCCCGAAGATCGGAGCGGTTACGAGATCTCTGTCAGGCGCGATGATCAGGGGCGCGGCGGATCGCTTTTCATGCACCGGCACGTGACACCCGGGATGGAAATGGTGCTGTCCTATCCGGTAAACCTCTTTGCCCTTGATAGCCGGGCAAGAAAGCATCTGATGTTTGCGGGTGGGATCGGGATCACGCCGTTTCTGGCGCAGATTGCGCAGCTGGCGCATTTGGGCGGCCGGTTTGAACTGCACTACGCCGCGCGCAATCGCCAACTTGGCGCATACATGGGTCGCTTGACGGCGGCGCATCCAGCGCAGGTAAATTGCTATTTCGACGAAGAAAAACAGACCATCGACGTGCGCCGAATCCTGTCGATGCAGCCGATCGGGACGCATCTTTACATCTGTGGGCCAAAGGGAATGATAACCTGGGTGCTTGGGACCGCCGAGGCGATGGGCTGGCCGAAGCCCGCGCTGCACCACGAGGAATTTCTTGCCCCCGGCACCGGACTTCCCTTTGACGTGCAGCTTGCTGCAAGCAGAAAGACGATCACGGTAGGCACGACCCAATCCTTGCTGGAAGCTATGGAAGCAGCGGGAGTTGACGCACCCTATCTGTGCCGCGGCGGGGCTTGCGGTCAATGTGAAACAATCGTTCATAAATGCGACGGCACCCTGTTGCATCGCGACCACTGGTTGACCCCGGAAGAGCATGCAGAAGGCAGGAAGATCATGCCTTGCGTCAGCCGCTTTGAAGGCAAGACCCTCATCATCGACCGATAGGAAAAAGACCATGAGCCTCGACTTCAAGCCGGGCGCGTTCAACGACTTCTTCCGGGACGAAACTTTCCGGG
>JAPLPF010000038.1:0-12754 GCA_026400325.1 Rhodobacterales bacterium | reverse complement strand
CCCCAGAATATCCGACGGTTTCCCTTCCCGTTTGACCGGGACGATTACATGTACTCGGTCAACATGGAGCCGCATGTGCCGGGCCGAAAAGGGACGGCGTTCGAACATCTTCTCGATGTGGACGAACACTATGTCGCCGAGATGATGGACCGCGCCAAGGTGCTGGCGGATGATCCGTTGCGCTGTCAGTCCCTGCCGCACATGACGCTTGCCGGCTGGGACCTTCTGGAACTGATCATGGAGGCCAAGGCGCGGGATTATCCGCACTGGTTCAGCCTGACGAAGGACGGCAATCGCTGGCACTGGGTAAACCGGCCGCTGGGAATCGAACAGTCGTTCACATTCCTGGATGACTCCACGCTGCCCTATGGCCCGTTCGAATACATCACCCGCCAGACACAGGGCGACTTCAGCCTTCAGGATGAACGCGACAACGATCTCTGGATGGATGCCGGGATGATCACCAGTCAAGCCGACTGGTCATTGGATTTCGACGTCGGGATGAGCTTCATGGAATGGCATGCCCCCGTTCCACTGGCACATGAGAAAGGCGTTTTTGACCGCGCCCTGAAATTCCTGATGAAGCTTCAGCATGGCGCGCCAGTGCGGCGGTTCAACTGGACAATGACGGTCAACCCCCTTCTGGATACGGCACCCGAGACCTATCCGATCTGGGGGCCGACGAAGACGACGCTGACGCAAGAGAACCTTGGCCACAAGCAGCACCTTCGCGTTGAGTTGCAAAGCCTGTATCGGCTGCCCCGGTCCAACGCGATTGCCTTCGACATCCGCTGCTATCTTGCCAGCTTTGACGAGATTGCCTCGGTTCCGAAATGGGCGCGTCGGCTGCACCGCGTGGTGCGCGATCTGCCGGCGGAACTGGCGACGTACAAGGGATTCATCCGCAACCGCGACGCGATGGTGCAGTGGTTGTCGAAGCATGATGACGGTGCGCCAACCTCGCCCGGATGGTGGCCGGATGACTGAGGCACCTCTGCGGCTGGGGTTCCTGATGTTCCCCGGCTTTCCGATGGCTTGCCTCACTCAGGCCGGCGCCACCGCGCGCGTGACCTTCGCCACGGCGGCCGACGAATTGCATACGGCGCTGGAGACCTTGGACATCCGGCGTCCGGTTGTGGTCGGACATTCGCTGGGCGGCGCGCTGGCGCAGGTGTATGCGGCCCGCTATGACGTCGCCGGGGTGGTGCTGGTGGATGGATTGACCAGCGGTGTGGTCGATCCCGTGGTGCAGCGCTTGGGCGGCTACCAATCGCTCGGCCCGCTGGCGCGGGCGGGTTTGATGGAAGGGCGCGCCTGTTCGGTCCACTGGTGCTATGAGGCGGCATTCAAGGCGGATTTCCCGCAGATCGAGGCGCGGGAAGTCACGATCTTGCGCGAAGGGCGGCGCATCACCGCCAGCGGCGCCGGGGCGGTGTTCGACCTGATGCTGCGGCTGATCGAAGAGCGGCTGGGGCGCGACTGCATGACCGAAGTGGCCTGCTGGTTCCAGCACCCCTTTGTCCGCGATGCCGATGCAAGCCAGAAGGTTCCCATAGCGCGGTCGGGCGCCACGACCGACAGCCTTCCCGCCGCAATCCGCAATGCGATCCGGCTTTTCGAAACCCATGTGGAAGATCCCTTGCGCATCCCCGATGTGGCGCTTGCGGTAGGGCTGTCCGGCCGGCATTTCGAACGGATGTTCAAGCGCGAGACAGGGCAAAGCCCCTTGCGATACTACCACCACCTGCGGCTGATGAAGGCGCGGCAGCGTGTGCTTTATTCCAGCGACTCCCTTCGGGAAATCGCAGCCTCGGTCGGTTACATGACCTCAAGCCCGATGTCGCGGCATTACACCGAGATTTTCGGCGTCAGCCCCCGCGATGAACGGCGGCTGACGCAAGGCCTTCGTGCTGGTCCCATGCCGGCAGAAGCGGTGGAATAGCTCAGGACCCGTGCAACCCAAGGGCCGCAATGCCGACAAAGACCGCCGCGATGCCAAGCCATTGCACCGCACGGACGCGTTCCTTCAGGAACCACGCGGCCAAAAGCACTGTCAGCACCCCGAACAGCGACGAGGCGACGGACGCATACTCGGCCCGAGGAAGCCCGCCCGCCGCCGTGACAAGACCAAGGGCAGCGGCGTCAATCACGCCCATCAGCGCCAGCACAGGGAAATGCACGCGTTGCGGCATGATCGACCCGCGGTGCCAAAGCAGCAGCCCGACGAAGATCGCCAATGCGACCAACCGTCCGATCAGGATCACCGGCAAGTCCGAACCCTGGCGAGCCGCTGCTTGCCCCAGGGCAAAGGTCGCAGCAAAGCCGATGGTCGACAGCGTGGCCCAGCCAAGGGCCACGGCAGGCCGGGCGGCATACCCCTCGGGCGTATCGCCGCGCGCGGCAAGGGCAGTTATCGCGATCCCGATGCAGATCACCAGCACCGCGACCCAGTCGGTTGCCGTTATCCTGCTTCCCTGCAATGCGGCGATACCAAGCGACAGCATTGGATAGGCCCCGACAACCGGCGACACCAGGCGTACAGGTGCCAGACTGAAAGCCTTGTAAAGGCCCCCCATCGCCAGAACGATCGCCAGACCTGATGCGGCGGCCAACCCCCATGCAAGGCCGGTCATCTCTGCCCAGCCGCCGACGGCCAGCGTCACCGGTACCAGCGCCACGCAGCCCGCAGCCATCACGATGCAAAGCAGGGGCAAAATGGGCGCGCCTTGGCTCAGCTTCCGGGCCAGGAGGTCATGCACGGACCATATCAGAGCTGCGGTCAACCCAAAGCATAGTGCCAGCATTCCCGGTCCTTTCGTGCTGCCTGTGCTTGTATCACGTTGACGGTGGCGCTATTCTTGGGGATGAACAAGTTTTATCCTCATTAAAGCAACCTCCACCAGTGTTTCGGGGGCTATCCGGGGAACGCCATGCTCGATCTTGCTAATCCGATGGTCAACCCCGGCCCGCCGCGCCCCAGCCGTATCATCACGCCAAACGGGTTCTCGCGCCACCACGGACAGGAACGCCACGTCATTCCCGGCGGCGGAGCGATGATGCTGCAGGTGATGCCGGGGGACCGGATGGTTCTGGTCAACGATGAGGGCGGGCAAGCTTGCGAAGTCGTCATGGCCGCGACCGACGGGCGGATTGATGCCGCGCTCCTCGGGCAGGCCGCGAACGCCACCGTCGAGGGGCTGAAGGTGGCGCTGGCCTCTGGTGAGCCAAGTCTTGCGCGCTTGCGCAAGGGGCTGGCGCAGCGCGGGATTGATCTGGCCAAGGCAGGGGGCCTGCGGCTGTTCGGACCGGACTGCCCGGCCGGAACACGGGCTGAACTTGTGGCGCAAGACGCAGGCTGGCTGGTCGTGGCAGCCCCTGGTCTGCCAATGGCGCCGGATGCGCAGGACACGGCCACTCCGGTCACACTTTTGGTCCAGAGGGCCAAGCCCCGGCTGATCGGCAACTTCGATCTGCCCGATCCGCTGGCTGACCCGGTTCTTGATCTGCGGGTAAGATCGGCGACAGCGGAAAGCTATTTCGTCAAGGCCGGTGACTACATCCAGATCCTGGACGTTGATGGGCGGCAGTGCACCGACTTCCAGTGCTTTGACGCGCGCAAGCTTGACCGCGGCATCCAGCATGCCTTGGACGTGACCACCAGCCGGACCCTCATGGGCCATGCCTATTCGATGCCGGGCCTTCATTCGAAATACTACGATCAGGACTGGGTGCCGCTGGTCGAGGTGGTGCAGGACACGGTCGGGCGGCATGATGCCTTCGCGATGGCCTGCGCGTCGAAATACTACGATGACATCGGCTATCCCGGCCATGTGAACTGTTCCGACAACTTCAATCTGGCGCTTGCCGGGCGGGGGGTGGACCCACGTCCCGGCTGGATGGGGTTCTGATCAGCGACGAGCCATGGTCGCGCCCAGGCGACTATGTCCTTTTCCGCGCACTGACGGACCTTGTCTGCGTCAATTCGGCCTGTCCCGATGACACCTCGCCGGCGAATGGCTGGTATCTCAGCGACATTCACGTTCGCACCTATTCAGGGGCGGAGAAATTCAGCCGTTCCATCGCCTATCGCCCCACGCCAGATGCGGAGCCGAAGATGACCAAGGAAACTGCCTTTCACAACCGCATCGTCGAGAAGACGCGTCATCAGGTGGAGTACAAGGGTTACTGGCTGCCACAGGTCTATTCCTCGAACGGGGCGCTGGAGGAATACTGGGCCTGCCGTCAGGCGGCGGTGGTTCTGGACCTGTCCCCCCTGCGCAAATGGGAGGTGACCGGCCCGGACGCCGAGGCCCTGATGCAATGGGTGCTGACACGCGACGTGAAAAAGCTTTCGCAGGGGCAGGTGGTCTATTCCGCCATGTGCTATGACCACGGCGGCATGATCGACGACGGCACGCTTTTCCGCCTTGGCCGCGACCAGTTCCGCTGGATCGGTGGCGACGATTACGGCGGGGTCTGGATCCGCGATCAGGCGGAAAAGCTGGGGATGCAGGCGATGGTCCGTTCCTCGTCAGACCAGCTGCATAACCTTGCCGTGCAGGGCCCGAACAGTCGCGAGATCATCAAGCGGATGATCTGGACAGCACCGCACCAGCCCACGATTGATGAGCTTGGGTGGTTCCGCTTTACAGTTGGCCGGGTCGGTGGACCGACCGGCGCGCCGGTCGTGGTGTCGCGGACCGGGTATACCGGCGAACTGGGGTTCGAGGTCTTCTGCCATCCGAACGATGGTTCCGCCGTCTACGACGCCGTCTGGGCGCAGGGCGCGGACCTTGGCCTGCGCCCGATGGGCCTGGCCGCACTGGACATGGTGCGGATCGAGGCCGGGCTGATCTTCGCGGGCTATGACTTCACCGACCAGACCGACCCGTTCGAGGCCGGGATCGGCTTTACCGTGCCCTTGAAATCCAAGACCGATGATTTCATCGGGCGCGAGGCGTTGATCCGGCGGAAAGAGCACCCCAGCCGAAAGTTCGTGGGGCTGGAGATCGACGCAGCGGTTGACGTTGGCCACGGCGACACGCTGCATTTCGGGCGCGCGCAGGTGGGAGAAGTGACATCCTCGGTCCGCTCGCCCCTGCTTGGCAAGAACATCGCGCTGGCGCGGGTGGATGTGGCCCACGCCGAACCCGGCACCGCGCTGGAGGTGGGCAAACTGGACGGCCAGCAAAAGCGGCTTCCGGCCGTGATCGTGCCCCTGTCGCATTACGACCCGAAAAAGACCCGGCCGCAAAGCTGATCGCCTTGGAACCGATGATCGACAGGATCGGCGGCGAGGATCGGGTCCACCTGCTCGTGGATCATTTCTACGACCTGATCGAAACCTTGCCGCAAGGGGCCGCGATCATGGAAATGCACCTCAAGGGGCACGGCCTGTCCCATGTCCGGCCCGCGCAGTTCGATTTCCTTTGCGGTTTCTTCGGCGGGCGGCGCTACTATCACGAACGTCATGGCCACATGAACCTTCGCGAAATCCATGCCCATGTCGAAATCCGCCGGCAGGACGCCGAGGACTGGCTTGCCGTCATGTCCCGCGCGATGGGCGATACCGGGGTTCCGGACCGTGAGGCCGCCGAGATTCTGCAGACCTTTCGCCGGGCGGCGCTGATGCTGGTCAATCAACCCTAGGCCCGGGACGCGCCACGCCCTGATCCAGGGCTCCCATGCGCAAAGCTCTCACCTTTTCGCGCAGCCGCAGATCGACGGTAATCACCCGGCCCACCTCTTGCAGGCCACGCGCCACATCCAGCGACAGGACCTGCGTCGTCAGGTAGAAATCGTCAATCTCGGCGGCGGTGGACTTGGACAGGTGCTCCTGCATTGTCGCCTGATATTGATAGGCCCCGCGCGCAAGGCGGAACGGCAAGGCATCGACCCAGGCCTGACGGTCCTGCGCATGAAAGTGCAAAAGCCGCGCTTCGGCGCACCAGTCCCGTGCGGGCAGGCGGATGCCGTCCAGCATCACGCTGTGCAGCCGTGGCGAAAGATTCGGAATTCCCTTTCGAAACAGAACTTTGCCCACGGAATGGCTAAGAAGCCCATCCCGGATCACCTTGCGGTAGTCCCCAAGCGCACGCCGACGAAAGCGCCAGTGCTCATGCCGGATTGCACCGCGAAACTCACGCGAGGTGTAGATGTCGTCGGGCAGCAGGGGGTCGTGCATCGCCTCGAACGGCTCAAGTTTCACAACCAGCTGCTCTGTCGGCATGTCCTGCAGGATGTCGCAAAGCGGCCGGTCGGGCAGGATGAACTCATCAACGTCAATATGGCCCAGCCAGTCGGTCGAACACTTCTCATAGGCGTCGCGCGCGTTGCGGGACTGGCGGTTCTGGTGCCGGTCATGCCGCTTCTTGCCCCTCCAGTAGTCCGCGTCGCAAAGAGTGGTCGTGACGCGCGGATGTGCGGACAATGCCGCATGGGCGGGGTCTTCCGGGTCGTCGAAGTAAATCCAGATGTGGTCTGCACCCAGCGACAGATGATGGGCCACAAAGGCCAGAACCTTCTCCTCTGATGTCTTTACTGTTGCGACAAGGCCCCAGCTTGCCATCAAAGCGCGTCCAGAAGCGCCTGTGTCGGCCAGCCATCGGCTGGAAGGCCCAGGCGCACCTGTTCCTTCTGAACTGCGGCGCGGGTCCCGGCACCAAGGATACCGTCGATCTGGCCCACATCATGGCCAAGGGCGGCCAGCTTTTCCTGCAGTGCCGTCATGTCGTCAAGAGAGAGGGCGGGGTCCGGCGAACCCGCAGCATAGGGCTCGGCGCCTTCGATGCGGGTCGCGAAATAGGCAGCAGTGGTGACATAGATGAAGCTCTTGTTCCACTGAAACAGCACCCGGTAATTCGGATAGACCAGAAAGGCCGGCCCCTTCCGCCCCTGCGGCAAAAGGATCGAGGCTGATAGTCCGGGGCTCAAAGCCCCACCGCGCGGGGTCACGCCAAGGGATGTCCAGTCCTCGGTCAGACGTTCGGTTTCCAGCCCGGTCAGCGCCCAGTCAAAATCCTGCGGCAGGGTAATCTCGGTCAGCCACGGCTCACCCGGCCGCCAGCCGTGATGCTGCAGCATCCGCGCGCCCGAGAGGATCGCGTCGGCTTCGGAGGTCTTCAGCAGGATCAGCCCGTCGCCATCACCGTCCACCCCACGCTCCAGAATATCCTTCGGAAGCATCTGAACCATGCCGATCTCGCCCGCCCAGGCACCGGTGGTGTCAAGGTCGACAAAGTCGGTCTCGAAGGCCCAGAACGCCAGAAGCATGCCACGGCTGACGCCGTACTCCGCCTCGGCCCGAGTGAAGATATCGTCCAGTGCGTCAGACTTGGCACGGGCGGTGGTCAGGCGGTTCTTCGAGATCAGGGATTGCGAGAAGTCGAGAAAGGTCTTTCGGAAGAAGCCCTGACTGCGGTCGGCTTTCAGCACATTTTCGTCAATGCGCGCCCCGGCGAAGAACGCAGCCGCCTTGTCGGCGGGGGTGCCTGCAGCGATGGCCTCGGCTTCCATCGCCTGAAGAAAGTCGCCGAAATCGCCGCCACAGGGGGCTGCGCCGGCTGGAGTGGCAAGGCACAGGGCAAAGAGGGCAGCGCGCATGACGTTTCCTTTTCCGCCTAGAAAAGCGCGATCAGGACGGCAAAGGCAAGCAGCACCGCCCAGACCCGCCACAGCGCGCTTGCTGCGGCATCGATGTCATCGGGGCCCGGGTCGCGGCGGCCCTCGGGCCAGACCCAGGGAAAGTCCTTGGCGACGCCGTGATAGCTCCGGGGACCGGACAGCGCGACATTCAGGACCGGGGCAAGGGCCGCCTCGGGCCAGCCTGCGTTGGGGCTGCGGTGCTTTGGGGCATCGCGCAGGATGGGCGCGGGATCGACCCAGCCGTGCGTCAGCGCAATCAGCACGGCGGTAAGACGCGCGGGGATCAGGTTCAGCAAATCGTCGAGCCGGGCCGCAGCCCAGCCGAAGTCACGGTAACGCGGGGTCATATGGCCGATCATGCTGTCGGCAGTGTTGACCAGCTTGTAGGCCATGATCCCGGGCAGGCCAAGGATCAGGTACCAGAAGACCGGGGCCACCACGCCATCAGACAGGTTTTCCGCAGCACTTTCGATGGCCGCGCGGGAGACGTCCGGGCCGGTCATCGTGGCGGTGTCGCGGCCCACGATCATCGCCACCGCCGCGCGCCCGTCGGCCAGCGACCGACGCAACCCGCTGGCCACGGCGCGGACATGGTCGACCAGGCTTTTCTGCGCCAGAAGGATCGCCAGGACCACGACTTCGATCACGCCGTGATCCGGCAAGGCGTGGATCAGCCCGCCGGTCACCAGGCCTGCAAGAACAAGCCCCAGCGTGACCAGAACCCCGCGCAGCCGCAGCGCCGGGCCGTGGTTGAAACGCCGGTCGCACCAGCCCACCAGCCGCCCCATCAGCACCGCGGGATGGGGCCAGCGATCCCACAGGACCTTCGGCTCTCCGAAGGCAGCATCGAGGAGAAGGGCAAGGACAAGGGTCATGGTTCCGGCTATCCGTTGCCCGGCAGCGATTCGCAAGCAGTCTCCGTGGCTTGCCCCGGTCTGGCCCCTGCCCACCCTGCCTTTGCCGGGTTGCCCCAGGGGTTATTCAACCTGCGCTTGCAGAAAACTGCGACATTCCGGACATAGTTCGTTTACCGATCGCCGCTAGGCTTTGTGAACCTTGCTTTTTTCCGTTTCGGTTCCAAACTTTGACCTGTGCGTACACGAGGGCTGCCATGCTTGAGTTTCTGCCAAAGGAAGTGCGTGAGGGGCTTGAGGCCGCGCGCAAGAAGGACCAGCGCCGAAAATCGCGCCTTCGGGTGCAGGTCGGGGCCGCGGTCTTTCCGGTCCTGCGTTTTTGGGACAATGGCTTTGCGCTGGATGCCGACCTGTCACCGGCGAAACTGCGCGGCCTTGTCGATGTCTATGACGGGTCGCGCCATGTCTTTCAGTGCCTCATCGTGGCATCCGGCATCGAAAACGGCGAACTCGTCTGCGATTTCAAGCGCGCCACTGCTGTGACCGACCGCGCGGCGCTTGATTTCTGGCGGGATGAGAACGCGCCGGTGGGCTTTCTGACCAAGGCCTGAGGGCCGGCAGAAGGGTCCCAGACATTCAAGGGCGGATCTCGACCTTCGTGCCGATCGGCGTCACGGCCCAGACCTCGCGCATTTCGGTGTTTGTCAGCGCGATGCAGCCTGCGGTCCAATCGCCCTTCAGCTTGAAACCCTCGGGCAGGGCGTTGGGCTGACCATGGATGAAAATGTCGCCCCCAGGGCTGTAGCCACCCTTTGCGGCACGTTCCACGTCCTCTGGCCGCGGGTAATCCAGACCGACGGACAAATGAAACGCGCTTTCCTCATTGCGACGGTCGACGGTGAACTCGCCCTCGGGCGTCTTGCCGTCGCCTTGCCGGTCCTTGTCACCTTCTGGCGCAAAACCCAGTGCGATCTTGTAGGTTCGCACCGGTTTTCCGTCTTGAATGAGCTGCATCCGCCGTGCGGCCTTTTCGATCACGATCCGCTCTACCGCTCCGGTCAAGGGCGGTGGCGGCGGCAGGTCCACCCGCTCCGGCGGCATGAACAGCGACGCCGTCAGCAGCCCGAGGGCCGCAATCAGCGCAAGATAGGCAAGCAGGCGAAGAAGACGTTTCATTGCAGATCGGCAAAGGCCTCATGCAGGCGGTGCACCGCTTCGGCCACCTGCGCGCGGGGGCAGGCCAGGTTGAAACGCAGGAATGTCTCACCGCCCGTGCCAAAGCTTGATCCGTGGTTCGTTGCGATCCGGGCGACCTTCTGGACCCGCTCGATAAACTCGACCGGTGCCATGCCGGTGCCGGAAAAATCGACCCAGGCCAGATAGGTTGCCTCCAGCGGCGTGGACCGCAACCCCGGAATTCCGGCGATCCCGGCATCGAACAGTCGGCGGTTGCCATCCAGATAGCGCATCAGGTCATCGACCCAGGCCGCGCCTTCCGGAGAGTAGGCTGTCGCCATGTGCATTCCGAACGAGTTGGGCGAAATGCCCATCGCGTTCATCGTGTTCGCAAAGGCGTTGCGCAGCGAGGGATCGGAGATGATGACATTCCCGATATGCGCGCCTGCAATGTTGAAGGTCTTGGTCGTGGCCGTCATCATCACCAGCCGGCCCGCGATCTGGGGGGCTGCCAGGGGCATGACGGTATGCACCTGACCGGGATAGACAAGGTCGTGATGAATCTCGTCCGAGACAAGGATCAGGTCATGCCTCTGGCAGAAGTCGGCAATCGCGCGCAACTCGGCAACTGTCCATACTCGCCCGCCGGGGTTATGCGGCGAACACAGGATCAGCATCTTCTCGCGGCCGGTCAGACGTGCTTCCCAACCGGCGATGTCCAGTTGGGCGATGCCCTCCTGCAGCAGCAGCGGACATTCGACCACCTCTCGCCCGGCGGCTTTGATGATGCGGGAAAAGGCATGATAGACCGGGGTCATCAGGATTACTCCATCGCCCGGTTGCGTGAAGGTCTGGATGCAAAGCGCCGTACCGTTGACCAGGCCGTGCGTGGTGAATATCCATTCCGGTGGCACATCCCAGCCGTGGCGGGCCTGCATCCACCAGCGGATCGCCGCCAGATAGGCCCGGTCATCGCCGAAATAACCGTAGACACCATGGGACAGCATCGCCTCCAGCGCCCGTTGCACAGCCTGCGGTGGGCGGAACTCCATGTCGGCGACCCACATCGCCAGGCCTTCGTCTGGCTGAAGGCCATAAAGGCTGGGCATCATGGTCCTTGGTTCGGGATTTTCATCCAGTTACATCAGCCCAAACAGAAAATCATCCCGCAATGCTGTCTCATATCAGATTTTTGATCCATACTTCGCTTTTCGCCCGGAATTCTGTTTCTTGCCATCAATGAAGGGGTTCATTTGGTCTTGCCGCGCGTTCCTCTTGCCATGCCGCATCGGCTTTCGTAAATCCTCGCCATGATCCGCCCCATCCTGATCCATCCCGACCCGCGCCTCAAGAAGGTCTGCGACCCGGTGGCCGAAATCACCCCGGAGCTTCGCAGCCTGGCCGAGGATATGCTTGAGACGATGTATGACGCGCCCGGCATCGGTCTTGCCGCACCTCAGGTCGGGGTGACGCGCCGCCTGATCGTCATGGACTGCATCAAGGAGGGCACACCCGAACCTGTGGTGCTGTTCAACCCGGTGGTCTTCTGGTCGTCCGAGGACAGGTCGGTCTATGAGGAAGGCTGCCTGTCGATTCCAGATATCTATAACGAGATCACCCGCCCTGCCGAAGTGGCGGTGCGCTGGACCGACGTTGATGGCCGCGAGCAGGAACGCCAGTTTGCCGGTATCTGGGCGACCTGCGTTCAGCATGAGATCGACCATCTGGATGGCAAGCTTTTCATCGACTATCTGGGACCGCTGAAGCGTCAGATGATCACCCGCAAGATGGAAAAGCTGAAACGCGAGCGCGCGCGCGAGGACTAGCGCCGTCCAACCCTCCCATTGGGCATTCCCGCTTTGACCCCGGCCCTCGGCAAGGGGCGTGACTTTCCGTCTTTCGCAGGCTATTTGCCCTGGCTGCAACCAGAAGGTCCCGCCATGCCGCCGACGCTGCCGCCTCTCTTGGCCTGGCCACACCCGGCCTTGCGCACACCTGCCATGACGGTTGACGGGATCACTGACGCGGTGCGGCAAGTCTGGACCAACATGATCGCGGTGATGGAGGCGATGCCGGGCTATGGCCTTGCCGCCGTCCAGATCGGCATACCGCTGCGGCTTGCGGTCGTCGATTGCTCCGAGGCGCGGGGACAGGCCGTCCGGATGGCCAATCCGGAAGTTCTGCACGCCAGTGGGCAGTTGCGCGACCATGAGGAAGCCTCGCCCAACTTGGCCGGCGTGTCTGCGGTGATCCAACGGCCACGGGCGGTGACGGTGCGGTTTGTGAATGATCAGGGCGTGATCGAGGATCGGGATTTCGTTGGCCTGTGGGCGACCAGCGTGCAGCATCAGATCGACCATCTGGCCGGAAAGATGTACTTCGACCATCTTTCCCCCTTGAAGCGGAAGATGCTGATCGCGCGGGCCGACAAACTGGGGCGTAGAAAATGAAAATAGTTTTCATGGGAACGCCCGACTTCGCGGTTCCGATCCTGGAGACCCTGAGCGAAGCACATGAAATCATTGCCGTCTACACCCAGCCACCGCGACCAGCGGGCCGGGGCAAGACCGCACGGAAAAGCCCGGTTCAGTCCCGGGCCGAGGCTCTGGGTCTACCCGTTCGCCATCCGGTTTCGCTGCGCAGCGAAGATGCAGCGAAGGACTTTGCTGCACTGCAGCCCGACCTGGCGGTCGTGGTCGCATACGGGCTGATCCTGCCGCAAGACGTTCTGGACGCGCCGCGCCATGGCTGTTTGAACATTCACGCCTCGCTCTTGCCACGCTGGCGCGGGGCCGCACCCATTCACCGGGCAATCATGGCCGGCGATGCAAAGACCGGCGTCTGCATCATGCAGATGGAGGCAGGTCTTGATACCGGGCCGGTGCTTCTGCGCGAAATGGTCCCGATCGGGCCGGAGGAAACGACCTCCGATCTGCATGACCGGCTTAGCTTGCTGGGCGCGCGCCTGATCATCGAGGCTTTGCGCAGCCTGCCCCAACTTGCAGCGATCCCTCAACCGGCAGACGGCGTCACTTACGCAGCCAAGATTGACAAGGCCGAAGCACGCGTCGATTTTTCCA
>JAPLPF010000205.1 GCA_026400325.1 Rhodobacterales bacterium | reverse complement strand
ATCGCGACGGGTTGCCCGCAATGTGATCTACAGCGTTGATGCAAGGGCCATCGGCCAGACCCTTGGCTTTCTTCTGAACGACTGCTGCTGTGATCACCCGGATGTGCGGGCTGCCTGCACCCAGGGTCAGGGCGTGGCAGGGACCGAGAGGACCTGACCGGGATAGATCAGGTCAGGATCCCCGATCTTGTCGCGATTGGCATCGAAGACCTGCACATAAAGCACCCCGTCGCCCAGCCGATCCTGCGCGATGCCCCAAAGGGTAAAGCCTGGCTGCACGGTCACGGTTACCGGCACGGTGACCGGCGGCTGGGGCGGCGTCCCGGCCGCAGAGACGGTGGCGGGGGCTTCGGGCTCGGGGCCAGTGACGGCGGGCTCCTCGACTGGCTCTGACACCGGCTCGGGGGCAGGTTCAGAACTGGCAGCAACCTCTGCCCCAAGGTCGGGGCCGGCTTCCGCAACCGTGCCGGCAGCGGAGTCCCCGGCCAGTTCGGCGGGCGCCAGCGCTGCCGGCGTCTCGTCCACGGCGGGTGTTTGTGCCGCCTCCTTGGCTGGGGCCTCTGCCCCTGCGGCAAGGGCCAGCGCCTCACGCGTCTCGCGTTGGAACGGCGTCTCGAAGCGTGAGGTGACCTCACCGCTTTCCCCCAGTTGATCGGCCCGCAGGGTGTAGATGCCGGGGGCGGTATCGCCCAGCGTCGCTACCCAAAGCCCGATCTCGGGAACCGTCAGGACCGCCACCTCGGCGTTGTCGAGATAGATCCGCACCGTGGACCCCGCGGCACCACGCCCGCCGACCTGAACTTCGCCTGCCGGGGTATAGGTGATCGTGTCGATCATCACTTGTGTCATCATGGCCGGGCTGGCGGCCGTATCCCCCTGCAGCACGACCGCGCCTTCCCCCGTCACCAGAAGCGCATCCGGCGCAGGCGGGGCCTCTGACACGGTGGCAAGCGCAGGGTCGGTGCCCGTTGCAGCCGCGTCTCCTGCCGCGCTCTCGGCTTCGGGCGCGGCAGCCGTGGCGGGAACTGGGGCGGGAACTGGGGCGGGGCCGGAAATCGGACCAAGTGCCACCATCGCATCCGAAATCACCTCCGGCTTGCCAGTTTCCGTCATCGACAGGGTCATCAGGCTTGGCGCCGGGTTGGGGGGCAAGGTGAACTGCAAGGCAAACTCGCCCGATGCCAGGGCCAGACCTTCCGCAACCTTTACCCCATCGACCAGAACGGCCACCCCGGCCATCGGCGCGGCAACGCCGGCGACCAGCGCCTCGCCATCCGGGGCCACGCGCCAGGTATCAATGGCGGGCAGGTCGCGCGCAGCAACGACGGCAGGGTCAACCTCGGCCACGGTTGCCTGCTCGGCCGGCTTGGTGGCCGTGGCCGCCACGTCGTCCTGCGCCTTGGGGGCCTGCGCGACCGGTTCGACCGGGAATGCAACCTCGGCGGGATGGGCTGACTGCCAGACCAGATAGCCCGCCCCGACTGCCACCAATCCGCCGGCCACAAGAATCAGAACCCGCGTCCCCGGCCCCAAGGCACCCCAAGCCGACATTCCGATCCCCTGAATAGACCGGGCCCCCCGCCCCGCCACTTTTCTTGGCCAAAGGAATCTTTATATCGCAAGACAAAGCAACCGTTTTCGGGGCCATCGCATGACCATGCCATCAATCTGCGTCTTCTGTGGCGCGCGCAGCGGCCGCAACCCTGCACATGCCCGGGCCGCGCGTGACCTTGGCACAGCCATCGCCCGCAACGGCTGGCGGCTGGTCTATGGTGCGGGCGACGTGGGGCTGATGGGAGAGGTCGCCCGAGCCGCGGTTGCCGAGGGTGCGCGTACGCTGGGCGTCATCCCGCAACACCTGCTGGGCCGCGAACAGGGAAAGCGCGACCTTTCAACGCTGATCGTCACCGAGGACATGCACGAACGCAAGAAGGTCATGTTCATGAACTCGGACGCGGTGGTTGTCCTTCCCGGGGGTGCGGGGTCGCTGGACGAATTCTTCGAGGTCCTGACCTGGGCGCAGATCGGATTGCACGACAAGCCGGTCTTCCTGCTTGATATCGAGGGCTATTGGCAGCCCCTGATTGCACTCCTGACCCATATCGTTGACGAGGGGTTCGCCGAAGCCGGGCTGTTCACCAAGTTCGCCCGAGTGTCCAGCGTAGAGGAATTTGTGTCTGTTCTGGACGCATCCATGGGCGCATCCTCAGACAGGGGCATAGACACCGGCATAGACACGGGCATTGGCACGGGCCGATTGTTCGCCGACCCCCGTCCGGCAAGTTAGTTGCAGTCTCTCATATGACCGGATGTGACCGTCTGGCTACCGGCTCAAACAAAGGCAATCCCGATGGCTGACGTCGCCCCAACTGTCTGCTTTGTCACCATGGTACGGGACGATGATCTTTTCCTGCGATTGTGGATCAGACACTACGAACGTATCGTCCCGCGTGACCATCTGTTCATTCTGATGGACGGCCAGGATCGCGAACCTCCACCCTTTGCTGCTGGATGCCAGATCCTCAGGATCCCACGACAGGCGGTTGGAAGCGACTGGGACACACGGCGCTGGAAAATGCTTTCGGATCTGAACACGTTCCTGCTGAACCGCTACGACATCGTCGCCCTGAATGACGTAGACGAAATCCTTGTTGTCGACCCGGCCAGCGGGATCGGTCTGATCGAGGCGATGAGCAAGGCGAAAGAGCTTGGCGTGATCTCTCCGTTCGCGCTTGAGGTCGTGCATCGCTTTGATATCTGCCCCGACGCAATTGATCTTGATCGTCCGATCCTCAGACAGCGCCCCCACGTGCGGCTGAACGGATCTTACAACAAGCCCTGCATAACCTCGGTGCCAGTCCGCTGGTCTGTAGGAGGCCACTACTCGGATTTTCCGACCCTGAACCTCGACAGTGACATCTATCTCTTTCATCTGAACCGCATCGATCTTGATATCCTCAAGGATCGACAGGCAAAGCGTTTTGCCCTTGCAAGGTCCGCCACCGAAGCCGGAAGCGTGAACGTGGCGGGTGGCGGATGGAAAAGGACAAGCGACGACGCCGAGCGCTTTCTGCGGCGACTGCAAGAGACGGGCCCGCCGGAAGAAACCGACTTCACCTTTTCCTGGCAGCGCAAGCGCATGACCAGCGATTGGGAATGGGACAAGGAATTTGGGGTCTGGCGTCACGCCAGGTTTGCCAATCGCCGCACTTACAAGGTGCCGGAACGCTTTCACGACCTATTCTAGCCCGTCGCCGAACAGCATCGCTTTTTGCTGTTCAGTGGATCAGCCCGGCAATCCCACGTCAAACAGGGGCTGCCGGGCTTGCGTCGAGACGACTACAACCGTGCCGCGACCGCTTCCCAGTTCACCAGCTTTTCCAGGAAGTTTGCCAGGTAGGCCGGGCGCTTGTTGCGGAAGTCGATGTAATAGCTGTGCTCCCACACATCGCAGCCCAGAAGGGCCGTCTGACCAAAGCACAGCGGGTTTACCCCGTTTTCCGTCTTGGTGATCTTGAGAGCCCCGGTGCTGTCCTTGACAAGCCAGGCCCAGCCCGATCCGAACTGCCCGGCGCCGGCGGCGGCGAAGTCTTCCTTGAACTTCGCGACCGATCCGAACGCCTCGACCAGTGCCTTTTCAAGGTTGCCCGGCATCGCCTTCCCACCCGGCCCCATCACCTCCCAGAACAGGTTGTGGTTCCAGTGCTGGCTGGCGTTGTTGAAGATGCCGTTCTGGGCCACGGCCCCGGCCTGATAGGTGCCGCGGACGACATCCTCCAGTGATTTCGATTCCCATTCGGTCCCGGCGACCAGCTTGTTGCCATTGTCGACATAGGCCTTGTGATGCAGGTCGTGGTGGTACTCCAGCGTCTCTTTCGACATGCCAAGCGGCGCAAGCGCGTCATGGGCATAGGGAAGGTCGGGCAGCGTGAAAGCCATCGGAATGCTCCTGTCAGATGGGAAAGGGTTACCCCGGAATAAGGGGCTTCACGACGCCAAGGTCAAGGCCAAGCCGCAAGAGAGGCAAGCGATCAACCGCCGAAGCGACAAGCACCCGTTGCCCGATAGCTGAACTTGCGGTTGCTGGCATCGTTGATCGTCATCCTTGCCGATCCGTCCGCCCTCACCACGGTCAGGCGAACGACAAGGTTCGCATCCCCCCGGCGTTGCTCCAGCGGGTCCGGGCTGACGCCCCGAACCTGCCAGGTAGCGATCACTTTGGCCGCGCTGCCGGGGGAAATCTCGCCCGGGACGGACGGATCCCCGGTTCCGGCGATCACCGAATCCGTGACCGTTGCCGCACCATAGGCGTCCCAGCTCAGCCTGACTTCGGGGGCGATATAGCGATCATGCGCGGCGTAATCCATCCGGCAGACCATCGTTTCGGCAAAAGCGGCCGAGGCCACCCCGACCGCGGCGAGACACGAAACCACAAGCGTCCGCCCGGCGCCGCTTTGCGCTATCCGATCTTGCACGATCCGCGTCCTTCGAAGTCATTCGAATAGGCACCCCCGGGCGAGGCGCGCACGGTGAACTTGCCGGTTTCCTTGAAGTAGGATGCCCGGAACTGCATCTTCAACTGCTGTGCGGAACTGTTCGTAAGTTGCACCGTCCAGGAAAAAACCAGCTTTTTCGCCGTGTCATCGGCAACCTTGGCCGGGATCGGCGCATCAAAGACATACATGATCAAACCGTCAGCGACCAGCGCCTTGCCCGCCGCTTCGTCGTACTGGATCGCATAGACTTCGGTGATGTAACCGCCACCCGTCGTCAGATCGGCGATCTTGCATTCAAGGGTCATGGCTTGGGATGCGCCGCAAAGGCAGGCAAGACCCGTCACCACAACCGGCAAAAGCGTCCTCATCTGCTCAACCCCTGCTCACACAAACGCCAAATCCCTTCGGCAATGCTGTACCGCACCGCATTGATGGTCAAGTGTCTGTAATGACCGACCCGTGCCTGAGCAGAAACCTCGGCCGCTTGTCAGCCAGGGTCCGACCCGATCCGCGCAGAGTGGCTCAGAAGCCCCATCACATAACCCGCGACCGACCGGAACGAGACCAGCGTGTAGCCGCCATCCTGGCGCCAGAACGCAACCGCGACCTGGGCCGCACGGGTTCGCCGCACCTCGCCAGGTGCAAGCCGGTCAAGGTCAGCCGGGCAGAGTTTACACAAGACCCGGTCGGCCGAGTCGCCTTCGATCCGGAACACGGCGCGGGCATCCGAGACATCTGCGGCAAGGTGATGTTCCCCCGCCAGCGCCTTGGAAATCGCGCCCAATGCCCCGGACACATCGGCATATGGCATCAGCAGAAGGTATTCGTCCGGGCTCATCCAGGCGCAGGCCTTGTCGCCGGCCACTTCGATCCGCCGCTGGGCCGGAACCCTGGTTCCAACAGCAGCCTTCACGGCTTTCCCCAAGGATTTCAGGTTCTTTGCACGCATTGTTATCATGCCGACGGGGCCGGTTTCGCGGACGGAAGCGAAGCCCGCAAACGTCATTCCGCCCAACGCCGAACGCGGCTGGATGCCAGGATCAGACATTCTGCTTCTCCCCGTCCCTGTCATAGAAAACCATGTCGCGAACCCGGGCCTTCACGGTGCCGCCGGCGACGGTGTTGAACTCCACCACGTCACCCATCCGGGTCGGGCCCTGATGCAACAGACCCATCGCGATACCGCGCTTCAAGGTGGGGGAGTAGTAGGTCGACGTCACCCTTCCTTGCACGTTGCGCTGGCCGTTGGCGTTGGTCCCGTCAGCGATGACATAGGCGCCATCGGGAACGACCGAGCCGTCAAGCGTCTCGAATCCCACAAGTTTCCAGCGATCCGGGTCCGCAAGGAACGTGCGTTCCTGTCCGCGTTTGCCAAGATAGTCGGTCTTCTTCTTCGAGATCGCCCAGTCAAGGCCAAGGTCCTGCGGGATCACCGTCCCATCAGTCTCGTCCCCGATCATGATGAAGCCCTTCTCGGCCCGCATCACATGCAGCGCTTCTGTCCCGTAAGGCATTGCGCCCAAAGCCTTTCCCGCCTCCGTGCAGGCGGCCCAGAAGGCGGCGCCGTGGCTGGCGGGAACGGCGATCTCGTAGCTGAGTTCGCCCGAAAAGCTGATCCGGTAAACCCGCACCGGGAAGCCGCCAAGCGTGCCGTCGGCCCATTGCATGAAGGGCAGCGCTTCGCGGGAAACATCCATTCCGCCAAGGGCTTGCAGAAGTTTCCTTGCGTTCGGCCCGACGACGGCCACCTGTGCGTACTGTTCGGTCACGTTGGCGGTGTAGACCTGCCAGTCCCACCATTCGCACTGAAGCCAATCCTCCATCCAGCCGTGGATGCGGTCGGCCCCGCCCGAGGTCGTGTGGCAGAGCCAGGTATCTTCGTCGATCCGGGCGACAACGCCGTCGTCGGACAGGAAGCCCTGTTCGTTGCACATCAGGCCATAGCGGCATTTGCCTACCGGTAGTGTGCTCATCACGCCGGTATACAGCATGTCGAGAAACTTGCCGGCATCCGGACCCTTGACGATGATCTTGCCAAGGGTCGAGGCGTCCAGCAGGCCAAGGTTTTCGCGGGTGTTCAAAACCTCGCGGTGGACGGCCTGCTCATGCGTTTCGCCCGCCCGGGGGAAGCAGTAGGGGCGGCGCCAGAGGCCGACAGGTTCGAAGTAAGCCCCTGATTTCTCATGGGCCTCATGCATCGGCGTGCGGCGGAGGGGCTGGAAGATTTCGCCCCGCGCCTCGCCTGCCAGGGCCCCGATGGTGACCGGGGTGTAGGGCGGGCGGAAGGTGGTGGTGCCGACCTGCGGAATATCTTGACCCAAAGCCTCAGCAAGGACGGCGAGACCGTTGATGTTGCTGAGTTTTCCCTGATCCGTCGCCATGCCCAAAGTGGTATAGCGCTTGGTATGTTCGACCGACTGGTAGCCCTCACGCGCGGCAAGCTGGACGTCGGACACCTTCACGTCGTTCTGGAAATCCAGCCACATCTTGGACCGCAAAGCGATGGGCGCGCCCTGCGGCATGACCCAGACCGGGGGCACGGACACGCTGCCATCCGGCGTCTGGCATGTGTCTGGCAAACCTATGGCACCCTTGCCAGACGCCTTGCCGAAACCGGCAAGGATATTGCCAAGCGAAAGACACCCTGCCGCAGCACCGACCACCGTCACCATGGCGCTGCCGTCATGGTTAAGGGGCGGACGCGCCGGATCGGGGACGAAGGCGGAAATGGCCTCGTCCCAGAGAAGCTTGCCGCCGCAGTGGCTCCACAAATGGACAACGGGCGACCAGCCGCCGGACATGGCAACTGCCTCGCAAGGCACCTCTTCCAGAACCGCCCCCTCACCCGCCTGGGCACAGACGGAGATGCCGGTGACGCGCTTGCCGCCCTTGACCTTTGCGATGGCCCGGCCAGTCAGGACGCGGATCCCGGCGGCCCGGGCGGCATCCGGGAGCGCCCCGGTTGCGCTGTCGCGGGCGTCAAGGATGACCGGAACTTCCAGCCCGGCGGCCTTGAGGGCGAGCGCGGTCTGGTAAGCCGAGTCGTTGTTGGTGACCACAACGGTCCGGTCGCCGGGCGAGACGGCGTGGTTCACGACGTAGTCCCGGACCGCGCCCGCCAGCATGACGCCGGGGATGTCGTTGCCGGCAAAGGAAAGCGGGCGTTCGATCGCCCCGGTCGCGGTGATGATGCGCCCCGCCCGAATGCGCCAGAGCCGGTGTTTGGGACGCCCGTCGCCGGGGGTGTGGTCGGCGACCCGCTCATCGGCTAGAACATAGCCGTGGTCATAGACGCCAAATCCGCAGGTGCGGGTGCGGATGGTGACGGTGTCGCGGGCGGCAAGGTCGGCCTCGATGGCGGAAAGCCATGCATCGACGGGCTTGCCCTGCACCATGGTCTCGTCCACCACTGTGCGGCCGCCAAGGGTTGCGCTTTGTTCAAGCAGGATGACGCGGCTTCCCGCATCCGCAGCCGCCCTTGCGGCCAGAAGGCCCGCGACCCCGCCCCCGATCACCAGCACGTCGCAGAAGGCATAGGCCTGTTCATAGTGGTCGGCATCGCCCGTTGTCGGTGCCTTTCCAAGCCCGGCAGAGCGGCGGATGATCGGCTCGAACACGTGCTTCCAGAAGGGGCGCGGGTGGATGAAGGTCTTGTAGTAGAACCCGGCGGGCAGGAAGCGGGCGGCGTAGTTGTTCACCACGCCAACGTCGAACTTCAGGCTGGGCCAGTGGTTCTGGGACGTCGCCTCCAGACCGTCGAAGACCTCGGTTGTGGTGGTGCGCTGGTTCGGTTCCAGCCTTGCACCGCTGCCAAGGTTCACCAGCGCGTTCGGTTCCTCTGGCCCCGAGGCGACAATGCCGCGCGGGCGGTGGTACTTGAAGCTGCGCCCGACCAGCATCTGGTCATTGGCCAAGAGGGCCGAGGCGAGCGTATCCCCCTGATACCCGCGCAGGCGCTTGCCGTTGAAGGTGAACTCGACGGGGGCCATCCGGTCGATCAGGCGGCCGCCTTTGGCGAGACGGGTGCTCATTTGAAGCCCTCCCAGTCAGGCCTGCGGGCCTTGATCGTGGCGATGATCTCGGGCGGGGGTTCCGAGACCTGCGCGGGGTAGGTGCCGAACACCTCCAGCGTCGCGGTGCAGCGGGCGGCGAGGAACCACTTGCCGCAGCCATAGGCGTGCCGCCAGCGTTCGAAATGCACGCCCTTGGGGTTCTTGCGGGCGAACATGTAGGCCTCGAATTCCTCGGGGCTGGCACCGGGACCGAAGCGTTTCAGGTGCGCTTCGTAGCCGGGGGAAAGCTCGGTCTCGTCGGCCATCACGCCACAGCAGGGGCATTCAAGGGTCAGCATTCAGGGGTTTCCCTTTCGAGCCTTCCAGAAGGCAATTTCAGTTGGCAGCATCCCACCAAAGATGAACGCAGCTAGTGAAAAGATTACATTTCCACTGCTACCGCTACCGGGTGCCCAGAGGATTCCTGAACCACCAGTAAACATGAATGTGAGGCTCGCAAATGCCACCGCCGACAAAAACTTAAGGGCGAGCATTTTCAATGCGCCACCCCCGCCGCGACGGATTCATCAATGAACCGGCCTTCCTTGAAGCGCCACATGCTGAACGCCTCGGCCAGTGGACCGGGTTCGCCCTTGGCCATCAGCTCCGCCATCGCCCAGCCGGAGCCGGGGATCGCCTTGAAGCCTCCGGTGCCCCAGCCGAAGTTGATGAAGCAGTTGCCGAGGGGGGTTTTCGAGATCAGGGGTGAGCGGTCGCCGGTCATGTCGACGATGCCGCCCCATTGGCGGAGCATCTTGAGGCGGCTGATGATCGGGAAGGTCTCGACCAGCGCCCTCAGGGTTTCCTCGATGTGGTGGAACGACCCGCGCTGGGTGTAGTTGTTGAAGCCGTCGGTGCCGCCGCCGATCACCATCTCGCCCTTGTCGGATTGCGACATGTAGCCGTGGACGGTGTTGGCCATGACGACCACATCCATGCAGGGCTTGATCGGCTCAGACACGAGGGCCTGCAGGGCAACCGCCTCGATCGGCAGGCGGAAGCCCGCCATCTCGGCCAGTTGGCCGGAGTGGCCGGCGACAACCATGCCGAGCTTCTTCGTGCCGATGAAGCCCTTAGTGGTGTCGACCCCGGTGACCTTACCGCCTTCGGAGCGGACGCCCTTGACCTCGCAGTTCTGGATGATGTGCATGCCCATGTCGCTGCAGGCGCGGGCGTAGCCCCAGGCCACGGCGTCATGCCGCCCGGTGCCGCCCCGGGCCTGCCAGAGGGCGCCAAGGACAGGATAGCGCGGGCCGTCGATGTTCAGGATCGGGCAAAGCTCTTTCACCCGCTGAGGGCTGATGAACTCGGTCGCCACCCCTTGCAGCGCGTTGGCGTGTTGCGTGCGCAGGTAGCCGCGCACCTCGTGGTGGGTCTGGGCCAGCATCATCACGCCACGGGGGCTGAACATGACGTTGTAGTTCAGGTCCTGCGACAGCGTCTCATACAGCGAGCGCGACTTTTCGTAGATCGCGGCGGAAGGGTCCTGCAGGTAATTCGAGCGGATGATCGTCGTGTTGCGCCCGGTATTGCCGCCGCCAAGCCAGCCCTTTTCAAGGATCGCCACGTTGGTGATGCCGAAGTTGCGGCCAAGGTAATAGGCGGTGGCCAGCCCGTGGCCCCCGGCCCCGACGATCACCACGTCATAGGCGGGTTTCGGTTCGGGCGACGCCCAGGCGCGGTCCCAGCCCATGTGGTTGCGCATGGCCTCGCGGGCGATGGCAAAGACCGAATACCGCTTCATGGGGGCCTCTTGAGGAAAACGCCTTCGCCGTGGGTCCGGCTTTCGTGTGGTTTGGATCGGTTGCCGGTTATAGCCGCACCCATGTGCGGCACAATCGGGAAATTTGCGACATCGGCCAAGCTGTCGCAGGCGAACAGTGCGACCCCATCGGCCCTGACGCCGGTTCCAGACAGCCCCTGCGCCGGAATGCCCCTTTCGGGGTAGGGCCGGAACGACTATGTCCACGCGCAAGCGGGCCTTGCGCCCGTCAGTTGCAGGAACGGACCCGATGGCTGTGTGGATCTTCTGGACGGTGGCGCTGCTGATCGCGGCAGGGGTGGCTGCGGTTCTGACTGCGTCCCTTTGGCAAGGCAGGCCCGTGCCGACGGACAACGTGGAAGAGGGCCGGGCACAGTCGCCCGATCTTGCGGTTTACAAGGACCAGCTGGCCGAAATTGCCCGCGACGAGACGCGCGGCACCATCGCCCCCGAAGAAGCACAGCGCCTGCGCGCAGAAGTCGGGCGCCGGGTGCTGGAGGTTGACCGGGTGCTGGCAGCGGCGTCTGAATCGGGTGCGGCGCCCGCGCAATCGGGGGTGGCGCGCCTTACCGCCGCGATCGTTCTTGCGGCAGTCTTGCCGGGCGCAGCGGCGGTCTACTGGTGGCTTGGCGCGCCGGGATACCCTGACATGCCGCTCCGGCCCCGTCTGGCCGGGCTGGACGCGGCCCTGGCGGACCGGCCGACCCAGACCGAGGAACTGGCCCGCATCGGCAAGCCGCGCGATGCGGCGCTGGACGGCACGCTTGCGGTCGAGCTGGACGCCATCAGTGACCCCGAAGCCCTGCGCCGCGCCTTCCGCACACGGTTCGAGGCCGGCGAGGTGCAAGCTGCCCTGCGCACGCAGGAACGCCTTCTTGCAGTTGTCGGCGAAGCCGCCGGCACCACCGATCACGCCAATCTGGCGCTTGCACTGGTGCTGGAGGCGGGGGGCTATGTCTCGCCCGAGGCCGAGACCCAGCTGCGCCTTGCGTTGACCCTTGATCTGACCAACGAGCTTGCCCGCTATCTGGTGGGCGAGATGTTCCTGCAGGGCGGCCGTTTTGACCAGACCTTCAGGTTCTGGCGCCCGCTCCTGGAAAGCGGCAGCCCTGACGCGCCCTGGATGGCGTCGATCCGCGACCGGATCGGCATGGTCGCGGACCTTGCCGGCATCCCCTATGACGTGCCCGACGCCACCGGCACCGGTCTTGCAGGGCCATCGGCGGATGATGTGGCTGCGGCCTCGGACATGACGCCCGAGGACCGTCAGGCGATGATCGAGGGCATGGTCGCCCAACTCTCCGAGCGACTGGCCAGCGAAGGCGGCGATGTCGAGGACTGGAACCGTCTGATCCGGTCACTGGCCGTGCTGGAGCGTTTGCCCGAGGCGCAGAGCATCTATGACGAAGCCAAGGTCCGCTTCGAGGGGCGCCCGGCCGAGCTTTCGTTCCTGCGGCTGGCCGCGGTCGAAACCGGACTTTCCCCATGATCTGCGACACGATCGAAAGTTTTGCAGCCACCCTGCCCCCGAACCGGGCGGTTGCCGGTCTTGACCTTGGAACCGTGACCATCGGGGTCGCGATTTCGGACCTGCGCCGTCAGGTGGCGACCCCGGTCGAGGTGATCCGGCGCGAGAAGTTTACCCAGGATGCGGCCCGGCTCCTGGCGCTGTTGCAGGCGCGGGGTGCCTTCGGGATCGTGCTGGGGCTGCCTTTGAACATGGACGGATCAAGCGGTCCGCGCGTGCAGTCCACCCAGGCCTTTGCCCGCAACCTCGAAAAGCTGACGGACTTGCCGATCTGCTATTGGGATGAGCGTTTGTCCACAGTTGCGGCAACACGGGCCCTGCTGGAGGCGGATACGTCGCGAAAGCGTCGGAAAGAGGTGATCGACCAGGTGGCGGCAGCCTATATCCTGCAAGGGGCGTTGGATCGGCTGGCCTATCTTGCCGAAAACTGAAGATGAGGCTGAACCCGTGAAAGACGACGTCTGGCACCGTGACGAGATCGCCAGTCCTTGCGTGAAGCTGTGTGTCGTGCATCCGGAGGAACGGATTTGCGTCGGCTGCCTTCGGTCGATCGACGAGATCAGCCAATGGTCGCGCATGACACATGAAGAACGGTCCGCCGTGATGGCGGAATTGCCCGAGCGCGCGCCCCGGCTGACCAAGCGGCGCGGCGGGCGGATGGCGCGGCTTGCAAGATAGCTGCGGTGTCGCCTTGCCGCCCGGACCTTTGATTTTCAGGTCCTCGTACCGGACCGTCTGACCACGGAAACCGGGTTTGACGGCCAAACGGTCACTGTATCTGCCAAAGCACGTCAGTCGTCGGCAAGCCAGTCCTGCACGCTTGTCAGTTGCGGGCGAAGGTAGGCGATCATCCGGCCTTCGGGCGGGGCGGTGTCATCCGGTCTCCAGGGTGCGACCCCGTGCAGGACCAGGCGGTGCAGCAGCGTGACCTCGCCCGGTCGTGCGACAAGCTCTATCCGGGGGCAGCTTGCAAAGACCTGCTTGCGGGCGGCCTGGTAGGCATCGGTCACGTCGATGTTGCCCCAGGTTTCCGGCGGATGCGGCCCAAGGGCCTGTTGCAAGGCGGCGCGCATGACCTTGTGGCTGCCGTCCCAGACCGTCAGGGGCGCAGCGGCCGTATCGTTCAGGGGCAGGCCAAGAATCCAGGCGTGGGGTTCGCGGATCATCCGCCGCTTGCCGGGACCGACGGGCAGAAGGCCGTCAAGGTGGGCGGCGTCGCGGGTCTGGCGATAGGCAAAGGCGGCCGGGGTTTCCTGCACTGAAGGCCGGGGATAGCCCGGCCGGATCACCGACAATTGGGCCGGGTGCAGGGGTTCGGGGGTCAAGGGCAGGGCAACCCACGGGAACGGGATGCCAGCGATGCTGCCGTCGGGCGCGTTCGACAGCGCATCAACGCCGACGAACCAGGTGCCGCCGCAGCGCCAGTCCTCGGTCGTGGTGGCAAGGGTGTCCAGCGCCACCCGACGCGCCGCCCGCGCCCAGGCATGGATCGCCGGATGCGGGCCGATCCTTTGCCAGCCTGATCCCGCCTGGGCCGCTACCACCCCAGAACCTTGCGCAGCATGTTGAGGGCAACCAGCGTCAGGAAGATCGCAAAGGCGCGTTTCAAGGGCTTGGGGTTCATCGCATGGGCAAGGCGCACGCCAAGCGGCGTGGTCAGAAGCGTCGTGCCGATGACAACAAGAAAGGCGGGAAGGTTCACCGCTCCGACAGTCCAGGGTGGCGCATCGGCCACCTGCAGGAACAGGAACCCCAGGACCGCCGGCACCGCGATGACAACGCCAAAGCCCGAGGCGGTAGCGACCGCGCGGTGGATCGGCATGTTGTAAAGCGTCATCAGCGGCACCCCGAACGTGCCGCCGCCGATGCCCATCATCGCCGAAAAGAAACCGACCCCGCTGGCAAGGGCGCTGCGGGCAGGCTCGGCCGGCATCGCCTGCCCCAGCCGCCAGCTGTCACGTCCGAAGGCCATCCACAGGCCCGCAAGCCCCGCCAGCACCCCGAACACCGCCTGCAGCGCGACCGATGGCACGCGTGACGCGACAAAGGTGCCAAGCGCCGCCGAAAGGGCCAGACCCGGCCCCCAGGTCCGCAGCACCTGCCAGTCGACCGCGCCCTTCTTGTGATGCGCCGAGACCGACCGAAGCGAGGTGATGACGATCGTCGCCATCGAGGTCGCGACGCAGACCTGCATCAGCTGGCTGCCGCCAAAGCCCAGATGCCCGAAGGCGTAAAAGAAGGCGGGGACCAGGACGATCCCGCCGCCTACGCCCAGAAGGCCGCCGATCACCCCGGCAATGGCGCCGATCACCAGCAGGGCGGCCAGCATGGGCAGAAGGGCGGAAAGCTCGGGCATCGGGGGCTCTTGCGTGAAAGGCTGTGGTCGCTGGCCGGGACAAGCCTAGCCGTCCATGCCGGTGCAGGCCAGTGCCGAAACGCGGGCGCAATCGCCCTTTCCATCCGATCCCGCAGGGGATACGACTGCGTCCATTCCAATAGCCCCATCCCAGAAAGGCCGCACATGGCCCGCACCGTTTCCTTGACATTCATGTCCGTCATTCTTGGTCTGGTTGCCGCCGTTGGCCCCTTTGCCATCGACATGTACCTGCCGGCCATGCCCGACATCGGGCAGGATTTCGCGGTGGATCAGCAGGCGGTGCAATGGACCATCGTCGGCTACTTCCTGACCTTCGGGTTGGCGCAGATGGTCTATGGCCCCTGGGCGGATCAGGCCGGGCGGAAGCCGCCACTCTACGCCGGGCTTGCTCTGTTCATCATCGGCACGGTGATCTGTGCGCTGTCGCCGTCGATCGGGTGGCTGATCTTCGGACGGATGGTGCAGGGCGCGGGCGGGGCATCGACCATGGTGGTTCTGCGCGCGGTGATCCGCGATCTTGCGACTGGCCCGGCCGCGACACGGATGATGTCGACGATCATGATCGTGATTGCGGTGTCACCGCTGCTTGCGCCCCTTTCGGGGTCGGCGCTTCTGGCGTTCGGCGACTGGCGGCTGATCTTCTGGGCGCTGCTCGCGGCCGCGACCTTGAGCTTCTTTCTGATCCACTTCGTCCTGCCCGAGACGCTGACCGACGAAAACCGCCAGCATTTCGACCTTTCAGGAACGTTGCGGGGGATCAGGCTTTTGCTGGCCGACCGTGACTTCATGGTGATGACGTTCCTGGCGGGCTTTGCCTTCGCCAGCTTCTTTGTCTTCATTGCCAGCGCATCCTTCGTCTACACCGGCCAGTTCGGGCTAAGCCCGACACAGTTTTCGCTGGCCTTCGCCGTCAACGCGATCGGCTTTTTCGCCGCGTCGCAGTTTGCGGCCACGCTGTCGCAGCGGCTGGGCACCTTGCGGATGATCGTGCTGGCAACGACGGGCTTTGCGCTGGCAACCTTTGCCGGGTTCGCGCTGGGGCTGGCGGGGCTGGCCAGCCTGCCGGTCACCATGACCACGCTGTTCATCGGCAACATCTTTCTGGGCGTGATCCTGCCCACCGCGCAAGTGCAGGCGCTGGACGCGCACGGCGATATCGCGGGGCTTGCCTCGTCGTTGGGGGGCACGATGCAGATGGTCGCGGCGGGGGTGCTGGTGGCCGGGGCCGGGCCGTTTCTGGACGGAACCGTCGTGCCGATGCTGGGGGCGATCGCGCTGTGCGGCCTGATCGCCCTGGTCCTGTCGCGGATGATCCCGCGTCAGGCGGCGCTGGCCTGAAGCTCGGCCAGGGCAAGGTCTATGGTGTGAAGCCCTGCACCCGCGCGGGAGGCGTTTTCCGACAGGACCCGCCGCCAGCCGCGCGCGCCGGGTCTGCCGGTGAAGAGCCCCAGCATGTGGCGGGTGACCTGGTGAAGCCGCCCCCCGGTCGCAAGATGATCGGCGATATAGGGGCGCATCGCGTCGATGACGGCCAAGGGGTCGGGCGCAAAACCGTCGCCCCACAGCGCATCGGCCCCGATCAGGACCGAGGCGGGATCGTGATAGGCGGCACGCCCGATCATGACGCCGTCAATTCCCTGATCAAGCAGGGTTTTTGCCTGTTCCAGGGTGGTGATGCCACCGTTGATGGACAAGGTGAGGTCGGGGAAGCGTTGCTTCATCCGCAGGACAAGGCCGTGATCCAGGGGCGGAACCTCGCGGTTCTCCTTGGGCGACAGGCCTTTCAGCCAGGCCTTGCGGGCATGGATGATGACGTGGCGGACCCCTGCCCCGGCCATGGTCTCGATGAAGCGGGGCAGGATATCCTCGGGGTCCTGATCATCGACGCCGATCCGGCATTTTACCGTCACCGGCGCATCGGTTTCGCCCCGCATCGCGCGGATGCAGTCAGCCACCAGCGCGGGTTGTTCCATCAGCACGGCACCGAAGCAGCCTGATTGCACCCGGTCCGAGGGACACCCGCAGTTCAGATTGATCTCGTCATAGGCCCAGGGGCCCGCGATGCGGACCGCCTGCGCCAGGTCGACCGGGTCCGAGCCGCCAAGCTGCAACGCAACCGGATGCTCTTGCGGCGAAAAATCCAGAAGGCGGGGCTTTGGTCCGTGGATCACCGCAGGGGCGGTAACCATCTCGGTATAAAGCATCGCCCGGCGGGTCATCTGACGATGAAAGACGCGGCAATGCCGGTCCGTCCAGTCCATCATGGGGGCGACGGAGAGTTTATGCGAATGATTTGCTGTCATTTTTCTTTTATCTTCAATTCGTTGGACCACACCAAGCCTTTGCCGGATCGCGCCCGGAACCGGGCGCCATGCACCCAAACGGTTGACCGCTGCCCGCCTTCGCACTTTCGGCGACCGGATTGACCGTCATATAGCCGATATCTGCACCCCAGGGAAACCACCCCGCGCGCGGACGACCCCCGCCCTTCGTCCCCGCACTCGACGGATCGCCTGCTCCGGCGCTGTAACAAAGCCGTCGCATTGCCCGAAGGGACGACGGCAGAAAGCCGATGTTCCTGCCTGGCTCAGAAGGACCACCAATGCGGCCCGTTGCGATGGCTCTTGTCTCGGCTCTCACCGTGCTTTCCATGGCGTCCAGCAGCCGCGCCGAGGTGCCCGGATCACCGGACATCCTGATCCTCGGCGACTCGCAACTGTCCTTCGGGGCGGGCGCGGCATTTGTCGACCTCATCGACCGATTGGCCGGGGATTGCGGCCTGGCACCGGGCACGACGACCGGTGTGATCGGCGTGCGATCAAGCACGCTGATGTCCTGGACCGGGCAAAGCAAATCGGCAAAAGGCGCGATTTGCGATGTGGACAAGAAGTGGAAGGTGAACGCCGGGGCCTATGGCACGCTGTCACCCGGAGAGAACCCCTATGTCCAGATCGGCAAGGGGGACCAGTTCCAGTTCTGCCTGCCGGAACGTTCCCCCCTGGAAGCGGTCTTCTTCAAGGGCGCCTATGCACCGAAACTGCTGATCATGTTCCTGATGGGCAATGCAACGGAACGCTGGGCCGGCAGCCCGCAGGCCGCCGTACAGGATGCCCGCGCCTTCGTGGCCGACCTGCCGGCCGGTCAACGCTGCATCTTCATGACCTCTGCCCCGCCTTACGAGGAAAAGTCCGTGCGCCTGCGCCAGCGCGCCCAGGACAACATCGAACGGGCCTTTGCCGGTCTGGGCAAGCGCTGCGGCTTTGTTCCCGGCTTCACCGCAGCCACCATCGCCGAGAACATGGGCAACGCCGCGAACTTCCGGCGCAAGCCTTCGGGCAAGGTCAAGGACCCCTTCCACCCGACCGAGGCCGCCGCGCGCCGGTTCCTTGCCTTGCAAAGGCCAGCCCTTTGTGCGGCGATCAGGGCCCAGCTTGCGCCATGATGCGACGATCACGACTTTGCGACGGCGCTGACACGGGCGTAACCAAGCGGGGTGCAGGCGCGAATGGTCAGCCAGACACACAAACAGGACCCACGCCCATGTTCAAGATGACCGCCCTAGCCCTTGCCTTCGCCACCGGCCTTGTCGGCACTGCCTTTGCCGGCGATCAATATGTCGACAAGACCGGCTTTGCCGCCTCCGGCTATGACGTGGTTTCATACTTCGACCTGCCACAGTCGGAAATCGGTCAGCCCCAGCAAGCCCCCCTGCCCGGCAGCACCGCGATCACGGCCGACTACAACGGGGCGACCTTTGCCTTTGCGACCGAAGCACACCGTGACGCATTCGTCGCCAACCCGGCGGCCTATGCGCCGCAATATGACGGGCACTGCGCCTATGGGGTGGCCCAGGGCGGCAAGGTGCCGGGCAATCCGACGCTGTGGCGGATCGTGGACGGCAAGCTGTACCTCAACATCACCAAGAACGTCGTAGGTTTCTGGGAAGAGGACATTTCCGGCAATCTGGCCAAATCGACAAAGAACTGGGCCGGGATCGAGGCCGCACCGGCGTCGGATGCCATCATCCCGAACTTCACCTCCTCGGCCCCTGTGGCGAACTGACCGGATACCGGCATTGACCCCTCCCCATGCCGGTATCCAAGGCACGCAGGCCCTGACGGGCCTGCGTGTCCTTGACCTGTCGCGCATCCTTGCGGGACCCACGGCCACGCAGCTTCTGGCCGACCTTGGGGCCGAGGTCATCAAGATCGAGCGTCCGGGCAGCGGCGATGACACCCGCGGCTGGGGGCCACCCTTTCAGCGGAATGAGGCGGGCCTTGAAACCGGGACCAGCGCGTACTTCCTGTCGGCCAACCGCGGCAAGCAATCGGTTGCCGTGAACATCGCGGATCCGCGCGGCCAGGCCCTTGTCCGGGCGCTGGCGGATCGGTGCGACATTCTGGTCGAGAATTTCAAGCCGGGCGACCTTGCCCGCCACGGCCTTGACCATGCGACCCTGAGTGCCAGCAATCCAGGGCTGATCTATTGCTCGATCACCGGGTTCGGGCAAACCGGGCCGAACGCGGATCGTGCGGGGTACGACTTCCTGGTTCAGGGCGAGGCCGGGCTGATGAGCCTGACCGGACTGCCAGACGGCCCCCCCCTCAAGGCGGGCGTCGGCATCGCCGATGTCCTGTGCGGCATGTATGCGGCCGCGGGCATCCTGGCCGCCGTGCAGGCGCGGCATGTGTCGGGGGTCGGGCAGCACATCGACCTTGCCTTGATGGATGCGCAGGTGGCCATGCTGGTCAATCAGGGGGTCGCCCATCTGATGGACGGGCAGGTGCCCCCCCGGCGCGGCAACGACCATCCGACCATCGTGCCCTACGGCACGTTTCCAGCCAGCGATGGCACCTTCATCCTTGCCATCGGCAATGACGGCCAGTTCGCCCGTTTTGTGACCGAAGCGGGGGCACCCGGTCTGGCAACGGATGCCCGCTTTGCCACCAACGCCCAGCGGGTGCGCAACCGTCTGGTGCTGGTTCCGCTGATCGCGGCGCTGACCGCCGGGCGCTCCATGGCCGACTGGCTGGTCGCCTGCAAGGACGCGCAGGTGCCCGCAGGCCCGGTCAACGATCTGGCGCAGGTGTTTGCAAGCCCGCAAGTGGCCGCGCGCGGGATGAAGGTGACGATGGTCCATCCGGCTGGCACAGCGGGGACGGTCGATCTGATCGGCAATCCGCTGAAGCTGTCCGCAACGCCGGTAGCCTATGAAAAGGCGCCGCCCGAGCTGGGCGCGGATACCGGTGCTGTTCTGGCGCGGCTTCTGGGGTTAAGCATTGACACGTTGCGCGCCCTTGCCGGGGCGGGCGTGATCGAAGGGGCGCTTGATACATGACCACAACCGGTGCGGACCTGATTGGCGCGGCATTGGCCAGTGCGGGGGCGACCCATGCCTTCGGCATTCCGGGTGGCGAAGTGCTGGGCCTGATGCAGGGTCTGGATGCGGCGGGCCTGCGTTTTGTGCTGGTCAAGCATGAAAACGGCGGCGGCTTCATGGCCGAAGGCCTGTGGCACATGACGGGCGCCTTGCCGGTCCTGGTGGCCACCCTTGGGCCGGGGGTCACGAACGCCGTCAACGTTGTCGCCAATGCGATGCAGGACCGCGTGCCGCTGATCTTTCTCACCGGCTGCGTCGATGCAAGCGACGCGGAAACCTATACCCATCAGGTGTTTGACCATCAGGCGATGCTGCGTCCGGTGGTCAAGGGCAGCTTTCGGCTGGCGCCGGGTGCCGTGGGCGCCGGTATGGCGAAAGCGATCGCGCTGGCCACTTCCGGACAGCCCGGTCCGGTGCATGTGGACGTGCCGATCGGCGTCGCCGAGGGGCTGGCGACCGAAGCGCCCTTCCCCCGGCTGTGGGTCACGGCCCCCGGCCTGCCGCCACCCGCCGGACTGGCCGAGGCCCGGTTGGCCCTTGAACAGGCGCGCCGCCCGCTGGCCATCGCCGGTGTCGATGCCGTGAACGAAACGGCCGGGATGGCGATCACCGATTTCTGCCGTGCCCATCGCATTCCCCTCATCACCACGTACAAGGGCAAGGGCCTGATGCCCGAGGCGGACCCCTTGTGCCTCGGTGGCGCGGGCCTGTCGCCAAAGGCCGACCGCATCCTGATGCCGCTGATTGCCCAGGCGGATACGATCCTGCTGCTGGGCTATGACCCGATCGAGATGCGGATCGGCTGGCGCAACCCCTTTGGCGCGCATCAGACAGTGATCGAGGTTGCAGCGACCCGGCGCGACCACGGGATGCATCGTACGGACATCCCGCTGACCGGCGGTACCGCCCTGACGCTGGCTGCCCTGACCCATGACGCCCCGCCGCGCTGGACCAGCGAGCCCGGGGCGGCGCGCCAGGCCCTTCGACAGGCCTTTGCCAGCCCCGGCACCTGGGGCCCGCATGAGGTTTTTGCCACGCTGCGCGCGGTGATGCCGCCCGAGACGGTCATCACCGCAGACTCCGGTGCCCACCGGATTCTTGTCAGCCAGATGTGGGACTGCCCGGCCCCGCGCCTGATGCTGCAATCCTCGGGCCTGTGCACGATGGCCTGCGCGGTGCCCTTGGCAGCAGGGGCCAAGATCGGTCGACCCAAGGCTCCGGTGTTGGCCTTCGTCGGGGATGCGGGCCTTGAAATGGGGGCGGGCGAGCTTGCCACGCTGTCCGCGCAGGACCTGCCCATCGTGATCTGCGTTCTGGTCGATGACAGTCTGTCGCTGATCGAGATGAAGCAGCGCGGCACCCGGCGGCCCAATCTTGGCGTCGATTTCGGCGGCCCGGCGGCACGCACCGACTTCGCGGCCCTGGCCCGTGCCTTTGGGGGCCACGGCGTTGATGTGTCCGACAGCCGCACCCTGGCCAGCGAGGCCGCGGCTGCGCTGGCACGCCCGACCTTTACCCTGATTGCCGCGCAGATCGCGCGCCGGTCCTATGACGGCGCATTCTAGGGCAGCACAGTCTTCACCGCTCACATGGCTGTGAACCCGGTGTCATGAAAGCCGGGCCCTGTAACGAAAGCCGAAAGACCGACGAACCGCACCGCATGACGCAGACAAGCGCCGTTGATCGCGCCTGTCTGCTGCCCCGGTGCGAAAGGTTTCCGATGCCAGTGAATGATGACCTGAGCGGCATGCCGACCTCGCTTTCTTCGGATCTGATCCCCGACTGGAACCGCGTCATCACCGGCATCCTGTCCCATGCGGCCAGCACCGGACCGGGCCTGAACCGCGTCCTGGCCGCAGCGCCGGACTTTGCGCTTGGTCAGGCAATCCGGGGCGTGTCCTGCCTGCTTCTTGGCCGGGCCGAGATGGTCGCCGTCGCACACGAAGCCTATGGCGCAGCCCTGCATGGCGCACCGGCCACCAGGCGCGAGATCGCCTTGGTGCATGCGTTGGGGGATTGGCTTGGCGGTCGTCCGACCCGCGCGGCGGCGCGCATCCAGGTGATCCTGACCCTGAACCCGCGCGATGCGCTGGCGATGAAGATGATCCAGGCGATCCATTTCGTCATGGGCCGCCCAGATGCCATGCGCGCCTCGGTGGAAGCCATCCTTCCGGAATGGGACGATCACCCGGCGCGGGGCTATCTTCTGGGCTGCCACTCCTTTGCGCTGGAGGAAACCGGCGAGTTTGCCCGCGCCGAACGGACCGGCCGCGAGGGGGTGACGCTGGCCCCCGATGACGCCTGGGGCCTGCATGCCGTGGCGCATGTCCACGACATGACCGGGCGCGCGCGGGAGGGGTTGGACTGGCTGACCGGGCGCGAATCCTCATGGGCGCATTGCAACAACTTTCGCTTCCACGTCTGGTGGCACCGGGCCCTGATGCATCTGGACCTTGGCGAGTATGACCAGGCGTTGGCGCACTATGACAGGGACATCCGCGCCGAACGGACCGACGATTACCGCGACATCTCCAACGCCGCTTCGCTTTTGTCCCGGCTTGAGCTGGACGGCGTGGACGTGGGCGCGCGCTGGGAAGAACTGGCCGACCTCTCGGAAAACCGGGCCGCCGATGGCTGTCTGGCCTTTGCCGACCTGCATTACATGCTGGCGCTTTGCGGCGGCGAGCGCGACAAGGCCGCTGCCGACCTGATCGCGCGGATGCAATCGGCGCGGCCCGCCGGGAACGAGGCACACCGCATCATCGCGCATCCGGGCCTGCATATCGCGCAAGGGCTGCAGGCCTTCGCCTCGGGCGAGTATTCCTCGGCCTGGATGCATCTGCGCGCCGGGCGCAATGATCTGCAGCAGATCGGCGGCAGCCATGCCCAGCGCGACATCTTTGACCGCATCACCATCGAGGCCGCCTTGCGCGGTGGTTACATCGACGCCGCCGGGGCCCTGCTGCAGGACCGCATGGCCCGCCGTGCGGGCACGGTCGACGGGTACACCGAAGCGCGCCTGTCACTGATCGGCGCCGCCCGGGCGCAGGCGGTCTGACATGGCGGCACAAGCAAGACAGCGAGACCCGCGCCTCGATTTCTTCCGTGGCGTCGGCATGTTCATCATCCTGATCGCGCATATCACCGACAATCCCTGGACCCTGTGGATCCCGGCGCGCTTCGGCTTTTCCGACGCGACCGAAATGTTCGTGTTCTGCTCGGGCATGGCGTCGGCCATCGCCTTTGGCGGGGTCTTTGCGCGGGCGGGCTGGGCAATGGGAACCCTGCGCATCCTGCATCGGGTCTGGCAGGTCTACTGGGTGCATCTGGGCGTCTTTTTCGTCACGGTCGCCTTGATGATGGCGCTGAACCTGTCCGGCATCTTTCCGCGTGACGAGATTTCGGCGCTGAACCTTAACCCCTTCCTCTACAACACCGGGCCGAACCTGATCGGGCTTCTGACCCTGACTTATGTGCCGAATTACTTCGACATTCTGCCGATGTATCTGGTGATCCTGGCGCTGATCCCGGTCATGATGGCACTGGCGCGCGTCGATGTGCGGCTGGCCCTGCTGGCAAGCGTCGGGTTGTGGGTCGCGGCGACTGCCGGGCTGAACTTTCCCGCCGAGCTTTGGTTCGTGGAACCGTCCAGCCGCATGTGGTTCTTCAACCCCTTCGCCTGGCAACTGGTCTTCTTCACCGGTTTCGCGCTCATGTCCGGCTGGATCCCTGCCCCGCCGGTTCAGCGCGGGCTGGTCTGGACGGCGGTGGCGGTGGTGGTGCTGTCCGTGCCCTTTGCCTGGGGCAAGATCATCAACCATGTCGAGGCGATCCGTCACCTGCGCGAGGCCGAGGCGTTCCTGATCGACAAGTCGGACTTCGGCGTGCTTCGCTTTGTCCACTTTCTGGCGCTGGCCTACCTTGCCTGGGTTGCCGTTGGCCCGGGCGGAGCAAGGTTGCGGCAGACCGGCCGCGTCGGGGCGCTGGTCGCGACGGTGTCCCGCGTGGGTCAGCAGTCTCTGGCCGTCTTTGCGGCCTCGATGGTGATGGCGCGGGTGCTTGGTGCGGTGCTGAACCTTGCCGGAGGTGGCCCGCTGGCGGCCCTTGCCGTGAACCTTGCGGGGTTTGCCGCGATCATCCGCGTGGCCAGACTGGCGGCTTTCTTCAAGGCCCAGCCATGGAAGACTGCCAAAGCGGTGCCTTCTGCCCCCCAACCCGAGATGGATGCCCCCTTCCGGGCCGAGGTGCGGACATGAGCGGTCTGTCCCGACGCCGGATGCTGTCGCTGATGGGCGGCCTTGCGGCCCTTGGCCTTGCCCCCGCCGGGGCCGAAGAGGCACCCGAGCGTGCCGGAATGACCCTTGGACCCGCGACGCCCTTCGATCCCGAAATGGTCGTTGCCCGCGCCCGCGCGCTTTCGGCGGCACCTTTCATGCCGGTGCCTGCGGTATCGCAGGACTGGCTGGATCTGTCCTACGACGACTTTCGCGGCATCTGGTTTGACACCCGCCACACGCTGTTTCGGGGCAAGCCCGGTGCGGTTCAGGCAGAGTTCTTCGTGGCGGGCCTCTACTTCCCGCACAAGATCGGCATCAACGCGGTGGAAAAGGACCAGTCCCGGCCCATCACCTTCGAGTTGCGCACCTTCGACACCACCGACCGTTTCCCGTCGCTGCCCGAGGATGGCACGGGTTTCGCCGGGTTTCGCCTTCTGGGCGAGCTGGAGGCCGAGGACCGCTTTCAGGAATACGCGGTCTTTCAGGGCGCAAGCTATTTCCGCGCCATCGGGCGGGGTCAGGCTTACGGGCTTTCGGCGCGTGGCCTTGCGCTGAACACGGCGGGCGACGGCGGCGAGGAATTCCCCGTCTTCCGCGACTTCTGGATCGAGGCAGCCGAGCCGGATGCGCCGACCGTCATCGTCCATGCCCTGATGGACAGCCCTTCGGTCGCCGGGGCCTATACCTTCCGCATCACCAAGGGCGACACGACCGAAATCGAGGTGGCGGCGCGCCTTTTCCCGCGCGTCGATCTGGTCTCTGCAGGAATTGCCCCCGGCACGTCGATGTTCCTTTTCAACGACATCAACCGCACAAGGTTCGACGATTTCCGCGAGGCGGTGCATGACAGCGACGGCCTCCTGATGCAGAACGGCGCGGGCGAGATGCCCGCTGGCCAACCCGGTGGACCTGCAGGTCAGCGCGTTCGGCGACAGCAACCCGCGCGGCTTCGGCCTGATGCAGCGTGCCCGGGCGTTCGCCGACTACCAGGATCTGGAAGCGCAGTCTGGCCGCCGGCCCGGCCTGTGGATCGAGCCGATCGGCGACTGGGGCGCGGGCGCCGTCAACCTGGTGGAAATCCCGACCGCCAACGAGACCAACGACAACATCGTCGCCTTCTGGCGCCCGGCGGAACCCCTGAAGGCGGGGCTGGAGCATCGTTTCGACTATCGCCTTTCGTGGTGCGCGACCGCCCCGGCGGAAGGTGCCGTGGCCCCGGTCATTGCCACCCGCACCGGGGTGCGGATCTTTGAAGACGGGCGCATCTTCACCATCGACTACGCGCCGCACCCGGCCCTGGGCGATGATCCCGCCCGGATCGAGGCGCGCATCACCACCAGCGCGGGCGAGATCACCTCGCAGCACCTGCAGGAAAACCCCGCCACCGGGGGCATGCGGCTGGACTTCACCTTGAAGGCCGAGGCAACCGTGGCCGAGTTGCGGGCCGAGTTGTGGCGCGGTGGGCAGCGCGTGGCCGAGGTCTGGCTGAACCGCTGGGTGTCGTCATGACCCTGACGCTGCGCAGACATCCGGCTGCCGAAGTCGAGCCGCCCCGGCTTGCCATGCCCGACCAGGACCTGCGCGCGCCGTTCCACGACCCGACCGCCCCGGGGCTTTGCACGGATCGCCTGAGGCTGGTGCTGCGCGGCATCGTCCTGATGCTGCCGCTTGTCGTGACCTGCGGTCTTGGCTGGCTGTCGCTTGGCTGGTTCGCGCTTGATGGACAGCTGACCGTTGCCGAGGGCGCATTGGTCGTGGTCACGGTCTTTGCGTTCTACTGGGTGGTCCTGTCGGTTGCGACGGCGGCGCTTGGCCTGTTCTGGCGACCCGAACCGCAAGCGCAGCCCTTGCACGGTCTGCGGGTCGCCATCCTGTTGCCGATGTACGGCGAGGATGCGGCCAGCACGATCGGCAGTGCCGTGACCTTGCTGGCGGCCCTTCCCGGCAAAGGCAGGCACCGCTTTGCCCTGCACATCCTGTCGGACACCCGCGATGCGGGCAGATCGCTGGTCGAAGAGGCGACTGTTGCCGCCCTTTGCAAGGCGCATCCTGCCCTGACCGTCCACTATCGCCGCCGGACGCAGAATCTGGATTACAAATCCGGCAACATCCGCGACTGGGTTCAAGGCCACGGGCAGAGCCATGACGCGATGCTGGTCCTGGACGCCGACAGCATCATGGGCCCCGGGACAGTGCTGCGGATGGCCGATGCACTTGCGGTCGAGGCCGGGCTTGGTCTGATCCAGACCGTGCCGCGCGTCCTGCCCGGTGCTACGCTCTGGCAAGGCATGCAGTCCTTTGCATCCGAGGTTTACGGCACCAACATCGGGCGCGGCTTTGCGATGTGGACCGGGGCCGAGGGCAATTTCCTTGGCCACAATGCCCTGATCCGCATCCGCGCCTTTGCGGCCAGCGCCGGTCTGCCGCATCTGACGGGGGCAAACCCGCGCGGTGGGGTCATCCTCAGCCATGACTTTGTCGAAGCGGCCCTTCTGCGCCGCGCCGGCTGGGGGGTCCGGGTGATGCCGGAGGCCGAGGCAAGTTTCGAGGATACGCCCGAGGCGCTGCCAGGCTACCTGCGCCGCGACCGGCGCTGGTGCCAGGGCAACATGCAGCATCTGCGCCTTCTTGCCGTGCCGGGGCTGCACCCGCTGTCGCGCTTTCACCTGCTGCAAGGGGCGATGGCCTATCTGGCCTCGGTCTGGTGGCTGGTCCTTCTTGTCCTCTGGGCGCTGCCGGGACAGGGCGGGGCCATTGCCGATATCTTCGCGAAGAACCCTTTCCTGCCGACCTGGCCTGCCTTGCCGCCGGTCACCCAGGGTGCGATTGCAGCCTTCGTCGGGCTGATGCTTTTGGCACCAAAGCTGTTGGGGGTCCTTGGGCATATCCGGGACAACGGCATGACCTGGCGACAGACTCCGCGCTTCGGGGCCTCGGTCCTGGTTGAGGCGCTGCTGTCTGCGCTCCTCGCTCCGATGCTGATGGTGCATCAGGTCCGCGCGGTCCTGTGGACGCTGGCGGGCCATGACAGCGGCTGGATGCCGCATCAGACCAGCCGGTCCGATCTGGTCACGCTGCTGCGCTTTCATGCGACCGAGACCTTGCTGGGGGTCGCGCTTCTGGCGCTGGCAATGGCCGGAGAACTCAGCCCCTGGCTTTTGCCGGTGGCGATCAGCCTTGGCCTGTCGGTTCCGCTTGGGGCGCTGGTCCAGGCGCGCGTTTCGGTCTTTCAGCACTTGCGGCCAGTCGGAGGGCAGACATGACCCGCGCCTTTTCAGGTTTGTCGACAGCCGTTGGCGCGATGCTGCTTGCCGGCATTGCCGCTGCCGACTGCAACGGGGCCGCCGGACCCTGCATGATGCCCAACGGCACCTATCACATCGTCCTGCCACCGGACGCGACGGGCCCGGTTCCGGCCATCATGCTGCTGCATGGCTATGGCGGTGACGGTCTGGGCATGATCCGCAACGCCGGCATGGTCGACCTGATGCTTGCGCGTGGCTATGCCGTGATAGCCCCCGACGGCCAGCTGCGGGACAATGGCAAGGGACGATCCTGGGATTTTCATCCCGACCGCCCCGCCACCCGGGACGAAACCGCGTTCCTGATCGCGGTGGCTGACGATGCGGCAGCAAGATTCGAGGTGCAGCGCGACGAGATGCTTCTGGCCGGGTTTTCCATCGGCGGGTCGATGACCAGCTATGTCGCCTGCGCCCGGCCAAAGGCCTTTGCGGCCTTTGCGCCCGTCGCGGGCAGCTTCTGGCGCCCGCATCCGACCGCCTGTGCAGGTCCGGTCCGGTTGCTGCACACCCATGGCACGGCGGACCAGACCGTTCCCCTGCTGGGGCGCGAAATCATGCCCGGCTTTGTGCAGGGCAACGTCTTCGAGGCGATGGAAATCTGGCGCACCACGGATGGATGCGCGTCGCCCGAACCTGACAAGACCTTTGCCCTGGGCATCTACACGATTCAGGAGTGGGACACCTGCGCGACCGGCGCGCGGCTGGATTTTGCCTTGCACGACGGCGGACACAGCATTCCCAAGGGCTGGGCGAAGATGGCGATGGACTGGTTCGAGGATCGCTGACCCAGCTACCAGCGCAAGGTTCTTGCGCCGATCAGGGTCGAGACCAGGGTCACGCCCATGATCGCAAGGCCATACCAGGTGACATAGAACAGCGGGTTGTCCTCGGTGCAGTGCAGCGCATAGATCGCGGCCGAGAGGCCCGATCCTG
>JAPLPF010000036.1 GCA_026400325.1 Rhodobacterales bacterium | reverse complement strand
ACCGCGACATCGACCTGCCGTGCCGTGGCCGAAATCCGCCCTTCGGTCAGGGTGAATTCAAGCCCAAGCGGGGCACCAAGGGCAAAGACCTCGTCACCAAGGTCCGGCACCCCGGACGCAACCACCAGGCCTGTCCGGCCCCCGGTGACCGAGATCACCGCCACATCCCGCACCGCGTCCCGCGCGATGACAAGCGCGGTTTCTTCATCTCCGTGCCGGTCGACAAGGCGCACCTCGTCCGCGTCGCCCACCACATGGGCGTTCGTCACCACGACCGACCCGTCGCCCCAAAGGAAGGCTGACCCCAGGAACCTGTCTTCGACATCGGCGCTGCGCACCGTGAAGACGTGGTCCATGGCCGCATCCAGCGGTGACGCGCCTGCCGGGCGGACCAGCATTACAAGCACCAGCACGACAAGGGCCGCCAGTGCCTCGCCCGCAAAGCGCAGCCGTTGTCCGGCCTTGCGCCCATTCTTTGCCCGCCTATCGTTTGCCAACATGATGCACCCTTTTGCCTGCCACGTTGCCGCCTTGCTATCAGGGGTGTTTCGCAAGGGCACATGACAAAGGCCGTCATGCGAAACTCTTGCATTTACAGGGCCGAAACCGCACCGCATGTTCGGGTCTGCCGAGTTCAGATGAGTCACGCCATGCGCGCCTTCCCGCTTGCCATCCTGCTAGTTGCCATCGCGGCTCTGCCTGCCACGGCTGACACGCCGTCGCCGGTAAAGGTCGCCGAGCTGTCGGCGCGGCTTTACGCGTCTGGTCTTGAAAGCGGCGATCCGCTGCTGGTTGTTTCTGCGGCAAGGCTGCGCAAGGCGCTCGCCCCGGTGGCCACAGATCGCGCGGCCATTGCCGGCGAGGTGGCGACAGGCGCACCCGTGACGTGGGAAGAGATGCTTGCCGCCGGCGAAGCCCTTGCCGGGGACGACGCGGCGTTGCTTGGCCTGATCGCCGATGTCCGGGCCGAGACGACAAAAGGTGTCGCTTCGGGTCCGGTCTACAACATCGGCTCGCTGTCGAACGGCCGCGGTGACACCTATCCGCCGATCGAGTTTCGCGGCGGCGAGTATGCCGAGGTCTATGTCGAAGCGAAGGCCGCAACGAACGTCAATCTGACCGTCCTGGATGACCAGGGCCGGCTGGTCTGTTCGGACACTGACATTTCGCACATTGCCTATTGCGGCTGGACCCCGGCTGCAGGTGGGACCTTCACCCTCAAGGTCGAAAACAAGGGGCCGATCTCGGCCGCCTATGCTTTGATGACGAATTGATCATGCCCCAGAAAATCGTTCTTTCTGCTCTTCTTGGTTCGGCCATCGGTCTTGCGGCCTTGCCTGCCCTTGCGCGGGAAAACTACGCCCTTCTGATCGGGGCGAACCAGTACCAGAACCTGGATGAACGCTGGTGGCTGAAAGGCCCGGCCAACGATGTGCAGCTGGTGGCGACCTACCTTACGACCGAAGCCCCGGTGCCGTTTCCCACCGATCACGTCACCGTCCTGACCGATGGTGTCGAAGGCTATGACCACGCCACCCTGGCGGCGATCCGGGGGGCCTTTGCCGATCTGACCGCCAAGGTCCAGCCCGGCGATTTCGTCTACCTGCATTTCTCGGGCCACGGGACGCAAGCCCCGGCGCTTGACCCGTCCACCGAAGTGGACGGGCTGGACGAACTTTTCCTGCCGGTGGACATCGGCCAATGGTCGAACCAGGCCGGCGCCGTCGAAAACGCGCTGGTGGATGACGAGATCGGCGCCATGATCGACGGCCTGCGCGCCAAGGGGGCCGATGTCTGGGCGGTCTTTGACAGCTGTCATTCCGGCACCGTGACCCGCGGGCTTGAGGAGGTGGACGAAGAGGTGCGCACACGTCAGCTTTCGCCCTCGGTCCTTGGCATCGACCCCGAGGCGATGGAGGATGTCGTCAGTCGCTCCATCGGCGACCCACGCGACGGGGTCGAGGCCCCGTTCGATGACACGTCCGACGAACCGGGCAGCTTTGTCGCGTTCTTCGCGGCCCAGACCAACGAGGTGACCCCCGAAAAGAACCTGCCCAAGGGCAAGCCTGACCGCAAGCCGCAGGGCGTCTTCACCTTCACGCTGATGGAGGTTCTGGCCGAATACCCGGGCGCCACCTATTCCCAGATCGGGCAGGAAGTGCTGCGCCAGTATTCGGTCAGGAACCTCGCGAAATCCACGCCTCTGTTGGTTGCGTTTTCGGGCACGGCGGGGGAAAGGGTCGCGCAATGGCAGGCTGAAGTGACCGATGCAGGGCTGACCATCCCGGCAGGCACGCTGCACGGCCTGTCGCAAGGCGCGGTGCTTGCCGTCATGGCCAGTGCAGCCGACAGTGATGATGCGGCCCTTGGCTATGTCGAACTTGCCAGTGTGGACACCTTCACGGCGACCGGTGTGGCGGTAGTGCGGGATGGCAAGACCCTTCCGGCCGAGTTGCCGAAGGGCGTGACACTGCGCAAGCTGGACGATGCGCTGGATTTCACCATCACCATTGCCCTTCCGGCAGCAGGCACGGCCCCGTCGGACGCACTTCTTGCCGCGCTGGATGTGCTGACGGAAGACGCCGGGCCGCGCCTTGTCTTTGTGGCCGCGACCGAAGAGGCCGACCTTCGGCTGGCTGTTCTGCCCGACGGCCCGCGCCCGGATGCGATCTGGGTCCTGCCTTCCACCGGCCTGGCCGAGGATCTGGCCAGCACGCCCTCGGTTTCCACCGCTGACAAGGATGGTGCCACCCTGGCATCCACGCTTGCCGACACGCTGACCACCATGGCCCGGGCGCAGAACCTGATGAAGCTGGGCGCTGCTGTGGGGGCGGGGGATCTGGACGTCACGGTCGAACTGCAGACCCGCACGCCGGAAGACCGCACCCTGAGGCCCTTGCCGTTCACCCCGGTGCCCACACTTTTGCCTGACGACGAAGTGCATGTCCTTGCCCGCAACAACACCGACGGGCCGGTCGACGTAAACGTGCTTTATATCGGTGCGGACTGGTCGATCAGCCACTGGTTCTCGGGCAGGTTGCAGCCGGGGGATGAGCTGAAGAAGGGTCTTTTCAAGATTTCGGATGCGGTTCTGGGGTCCGAACGGATGCTGGTCGTGGTGAGCCCAGCCAAGCCGCAAAGCCCGGTCGAGGATCTGAGCTATCTTGCCCAGGACGCGTTGGACACTACCCGCAGCGTTGGCGGCTCTGGACTTGATGAGGCACTTGGCGAGGCCGGGTTTGGCGAAACCACGCGGGGGGCGATCGCCCTGTCCGACGACGGTGGGGATGTGGGGCCAGCACCGGCGATCCTGCAACTGGAACTGCGCACCGTCGCCGGAAACTGACCCGGGACAAGGCAGGTCGCATCACCGTCGCCTGTCTGCCACCCAAAGCGCCGCCGCCCCGGTCAGCGAAACCGTGATCCCAAGGATCGCGACCAATCCGTATCCGGCCAGTGCCGTGCCCAGTGCAAAGCACAGGGCGGCGATCACGTCACCGGCCAGCCGCTGCACAGCCATCAGGCTTGCCCCGGCCCCGGGACGGTCGGCCAGAAGGTCCTGCAGATAGGCGATGGGCACGGTCAGCGTGACCGCACCCCCCATCGCGGCTGGCAAGACCAGAAGCCAGACCATCCCGGACGGGGCCAGCACTGGCAAAAGCACCACATGCACGGCGTAAAGGGCGGCCCCGCAGAAGATCAGCGCCGTCCTGTCGATGCCCCGTGTCAAGGCGGGCAGCATCAGCATGAACGGCACCTCCAGCCCCGCGACGAGACCGGCATAAAGTGCCACATCCGCAGCCCCCCGCCCGATGTCCGGCACCATGACCAGCGCCAGGATGGCCATGTAGACGGTCGAGGCTGCGTGCACCGCACCCAGGGCCACCACCCGCAGGGCCAATGGCGGCCGCCCCATCTCGGCCAGGGCTGCGACAAAGCTCAGCCCGCTTGGGCGGTCAGTCCAGGCGGTTTCCCCATCTTTCGGCCAGTGGCGCTGCACGATCAGCAGCATTCCCGCCGCCATGATCAGCGCGACCGGAAAGATGGCGGTCACGGTGGCACCCTGCCCGAAGGCAACCGCCCAAAGCGGCAGCACCACCACGAAGGGCAGCGCGAAAAGCGCCCGGATCACGGCCATGATCCCGTCACGCTCGCTTTCCGGGTGACGGGTGGCCGCCAGCCGGGCCAGCGCAAAGACCTGCCCGAAGGTCACCGACCCCAGCGGAATAAGCAGCGCCGCCGCCAGCGCAAACACCCAAGGCCCGGGGGCAACGGTCATGAGACCCATGCCCAGCACCAGCGATCCCACGGCGGCAAGCGTGACCTGCCGACGCTTTGCCGTCTGATCCGCCCGGATGCCCCCTGCGACCGAGGCGGTCACCGACACAAGCGTGGACAGCGCAAGCAGCACCGCAAAGCCCCGGTCGCCAAAGCCGAAGGCATTGACTGCTAGGGTCGAGAAGTAGGGGCCAAAGCTGCAGACGATGGCACCCTGCATGACCATGACCAGCCCCGCGACACGCAAGGCAGGATCGGCAAGGCACAGGCGGATTGACAGCATGGCGGCATGGCTATCCCGCCGCCTGGACAGGCACAAGACGGCGCAGCGAGAAACGGGCAGTCAGGTTCTGCCACCGCGCGCATCCGGCTGGCCCGCAAGGAATCAGCCCGGGATAACCTTTCCGGGGTTCATCCTGCCTTCCGGGTCAAGCGCCCGCTTAAGCGTCCGCATCACCTCGAGCGCCACCGGATTCTTCCGCCGCGCCATCGAGTTCAGCTTGGACAGCCCGACCCCGTGTTCGGCGGAAAAGCTGCCTCCCATTTCCTCGACCACGTCCTCGACCGTTTCCAGCACCCGGTCCTTGAGGGCCGGATCGTCGCGGGTGGGAAAGACGGTAAAGTGCAGGTTGCCGTCGCCCAGATGCGCCACGGTCAGGCTGCGCAGGCCGGGGTCCACCGCTTCAAGACGGCGCAGCGCCTCGGTCAGGAAGCCGTCCACGCGGTCCAGCGGCAGGCACACATCTGTATCCACGGCTGGGGTCAGCCCGACACTTATCTCGGCCGCTGCCTCACGCCGCGCCCACATGGCCCGGCGCTGCTGTTCGCTGCGTGCAAGGACCGCGTCCTGAATCAGTCCGGCCTCCAGCATCCCGGCAAGGACAGTTTCCAGAAGGCTGACCAGCGGCACCTGGCCAGTGTCATCCGGGCGGGCCTCGGCCGCAACAGTTGTGCCGGCCTCGATCAGGATCGTGACTTCGGGGATGTCGTCGAACGGCAACCCAAGGTCGGGCCGCACCGCACGCAACCGTTCCGAATAGGTGCGCGGCATGAACTCGAAGGCTTCGACCCGTCCGCCGGTCGCCTCTTGCATCCGGTTGAGCAGCACCAGCGCATCGCCCAGGGACCGCGCCGCAACCGTGGCCGTGGCATGGGCCTTGGGCGCGGGCACCAGCTTCATCACCGCTGCGGTGATGATGCCCAGCGTCCCCTCGGCACCGATGAACATCTGCTTCAGATCATAGCCGGAGTTGTCCTTGTAAAGCTCGCTCATCAGGTCCAGCACGCGGCCATCGGCCAGCACCACCTCAAGCCCGAGGCACAGGCTTCGGGTCGACCCATAGCGCAGCACGTTGGATCCGCCGGCATTGGTGGACAGCACGCCCCCCAGCATGGCCGACCCGCGCGCCCCGAACCACAGCGGGAAATACAACCCCTCGGCCTCGGCCGCGTCGTGCAGGCGCGACAGGATCACCCCGGCCTCGGCCACGACAAGACGCGCGTCGCGTTTGACGGTGCGGATGCGGTTCATCCGCTCAAGGCTGATCATCAGGCCGCCTTCGGTCATCGTCCCGCCGACCAGCCCGGTGTTGCCGCTGATCGGCACGACTGCAATTGCGTGGGCCGCCGCCACCCGCAGGCAAGCCGCCACTTCGGCGGTCGAGCCGGGCCGCACAACTGCAGACGGACTGCCGTGATACTTGCCCATCCAGTCGTGGGCATAGCGGTCGGTGTCCGGCCCGGCCACAACATTGCCCCGGCCCACGGCCTCCACCAGATCGTCGATCAATCCCATCCCGGTCCTGTCCGTGAAATCCGCAGGCACCCTGCCCGGCAAATCCTGCGCCGTCTAGACCGTTACGAACGCCTCGCGGGCCGGATCGTACTGCTCCAGCCCGCCTTCGCCAGTGTTGGTCCAAAGCCCGTGCAGGGTCAGCCGGTCGTCCTCGACCGCGGCCCTGACAAACGGGAAGGTCAGCAGGTTTTCAAGGCTGATCAGCACCGCCTGCTTCTCGAGGGCGGGCAGGATCAGGTCGTCCGGCAGGGCGGAGACCCGGTCGAAACCAGGGCGCAGGATGTCCATCCAGCGGCCGACGAAACTGGACTGCTCCTCCAGTTCCGGCGCATGGCCCCGGCACATGTCATGGCAGCCCTTCACCCCGCCGCAGTTGGAATGGCCCAGCACGACGATATGCGCCACGCCAAGGCTGGTGACGGCATATTCGACCGCGGCCGAGGTGCCATGATACTGCCCATCCGGGTTGAACGGCGGCACCAGGCTGGCGACATTGCGGTGAATGAAGAACTCGCCCTCATCCGCGCCGAAGATCGAGGTGACATGCACCCGGCTGTCACAGCAGGAGATCACCATCGCGCGCGGATGCTGCCCGCCTTCGGCAAGGCGGCGGTACCAGGCGCGGTTGTCCTGATAGGTCGTCGCGCGCCAGCCTTGAAAGCGCTGGACCAGATAGGCCGGCAGGGGGCGGATATGGGTCATGGGCAACCTTCCAGAAGGGCATTCCCGTCCTATTCGGCATTCGACGAAAATTCGAGAGGCAAAAACTGTGGGGCGGACAGACCGGGCAACCAATTCTTCAGCATGACGGTCCAGCATGGCGGCTGGGTAAGTGTTGGAAAAACGGGTGTTCAGATGGGTATGGTGACGACGCTCACCCAACGTGAGGTGGTGCGTCAGGATGTCGAGGCGATTGCCACGATCTACCGCAACCTCGGCGCGCCGGTCGCCGAACAGATGGTGGCGCGCGCACTTGGAGAGCTTGCATTGACCATGGCGGGCATCGTCGAAAAGGTCCGCTTGCAGGATCTGCGTGACCTCTCGCAGCAGCTCTTGCAGTTGAAGCGGCTGGCCAGCGATCTGGGGCTGGTCAGCCTGGCACTGGTCGCCGCGGACACCCGCACCTGTCTGGAGCAGGCCGATGGCACGGCCTTTTCGGCTGTCTGGGCCCGGCTGTTGCGGGTGGCAGAGCGGTCGCTGTCGGCGCATCCCGACATGGCCGACCTTTCGGGATAGAGAGATTCGCGCACTGGGGCGATCGGCCACAATTCTGGATTGTTCTGTGAAAATCCCGGCAATTCAAACGGGTAATGTCCGGGGCTGGCTGCTGGACAGTCCAACCCATGTCTGCAGGATTGGTCGGAAGAATCCGGAAATCCTTGTCGAGCCGAACGCGACACCTTGCGTCATGGCCCCTGCTTCGGCCACTTTGACCGATGTACCCGGTAATGCTCCTGAAATGACGAGTGACATGTCCTTTACCTTCGCCGAACCTTCCGAACCCTCGCGACCCTTGCATGTGCTGCGGGCCGATGCCCTGGGCGACTTTCTTGCCGGTCCGGGGGCAAGCTGGGCCGTCTGGCTGCAGGCGACGGATTTCAAGGCCGGCCTTGGCGAGGTTCGGCTTTTGCCCGGTCCTGACGGGGCGGTGGTCGGGGCGGTTGCCGGTCTTGGCACGGCCGATGCACGACGCCGTCAGCGCTTTGGCTTGGCGCGGGCGGTTCTGGGCCTTCCCGCCGGGGCCTGGCACCTTGACGGCACCCTCTCTGCTGCCGAACAGACCGAGGCCGCGCTGGCATGGCTTCTGTCCGGCTACCGCTTTGACCGTTATCGCCCCGGCCGCGATACCCCCGCCTTGCCGCGCCTGATCTGCCCCGATGGCGTGGACGCCGCCCGCCTGATCGCCATGGCCGAAGGTGAGGCGCTGACCCGTGACCTGATCAACACCCCCGCGCAAGACATGGGCCCGACCGAGCTTGAGGTCGCCACCCGCACGCTGGCCGCCCGCTTTGGCGCAAGCGTGACGGCCATCGTTGGCGATGATCTTCTGGCTGCGAACTTCCCGATGATCCATGCCGTCGGACGCGCCAGCCCCCGCGCGCCACGGCTGATCGACCTGCGTTGGGGCGACCGTGGCCCCAGCCTGACGCTGGTTGGCAAGGGCGTTTGCTTTGATACCGGCGGGCTGAACCTGAAGCCCTCGGCCGGCATGAACCTGATGAAAAAGGACATGGGCGGGGCGGCCACGGTGCTGGGTCTGGCACAGATGATCATGACCCTGAACCTGCCCTTGCGCCTGCGGGTCCTGATCCCGGCGGTCGAGAATGTGGTTGCGGGCAACGCGCTGAAACCCAAGGACATCCTGACCAGCCGCAAGGGCCTTACGGTCGAGGTCAACGATACCGACGCCGAGGGTCGCCTTGTTCTGGCCGACGCCCTGGCCCTGGCCTGCGAAGAGGCGCCGGACCTTGTGATCTCGATGGCCACTCTTACCGGGGCGGCACGGGTTGCAGTCGGGCCGGACCTTGCGCCCTATTACTGCGATGACGCCGAGG
>JAPLPF010000087.1:15838-40947 GCA_026400325.1 Rhodobacterales bacterium | reverse complement strand
GGCTCATAACCTGAAGGTCACAGGTTCAAATCCTGTCCCCGCAACCAAATATACACGTCTTATCAAAGACTTCAAAGCCGAGCAAAACGCTCGGCTTTTGTCATTCCAAATTCTTGTCAACACCTGGTCAACGTTTGACCAGGCCCCCAAAAAAAAGCGGACTGCCGTTCCTATTCTCTCTTCCATGAAATCACAGGCTGGGCTCCAGATGAGGGAACCCGCCGTACCAGAGTTGGGCCAAGCTGGTCGAACGTGGTGATCCCAAGCATGGACATGTTGCGGTCGATTTCCTGAGACAAAAGCGTGATCGCGTGACCTGCACCGGCCTGCCCGCCGACAACCGCAGCAAAGAGCAACGGGCGACCCACCAAAACAGCATGGGCCCCCAGGGCAAGCGCCTTCAAGACGTCCGAACCGCGCCGCACTCCACCGTCCAGGAGAAGTGTCAGCCGGGATGCTGCAGCGGCAATGGCGGGGAGCGCATGAAGGCTTTCGATGGCACCGTCCAACTGTCTGCCGCCGTGATTGGACACGATGATCCCATCGACCCCTGTGGATTGGGCGATCACGGCATCCTCGGGGGCCAGAATGCCTTTGAGAACCAGCTTGCCGGGCCAGCGGTCGCGCATGAGCTTTACATGGTCCCAGTTCAAGGCCGTGCGCCGACCGAAATCGCGGGACCGGGTCCGCGACAGGATCGGCGGACCACGGCCGGCATCCATGTTTTCGAAATGCGGCATTCCGTCAAAGGCCAGCGTGGCAAAGGCCGTGCACAGCAACCATTTCGGATGGGTTACCCCGTCTAGCGCAAGCGAAAGGCTGGGCCGCAACGGCATGTGCCATCCCGAGCGAATGTTGTTTTCGCGGTTGCCCGGGACAGGCAGGTCGACCGTTAGGGCCAGGGTCCCGAAGCCTGCGGACTTGACCCGGTCAACCTGCGCGATGATCCGGTCGTTCTCCCCGGGCAGGTAGGCCTGGAACCAGGACGATGGGGCCGCATCGATGATCTTCTCCATCGGCGTCAGGGCGGCGGCGGACAGGATGAAAGGTATACCGGCGCTTTCGGCCGCCACGGCAAGTGCGATATCCCCGCCACGGGCCGCGATATTGATCGCGCCCATCGGTGCAATGCCGAACGGGGCAGCGATGGACCGCCCGAAAAGCTCTGTCTGCTGGCTGCGCACCGAGGTGTCGGTCAGGACACGGGGAACAAACCGATAGCTGTCAAAGGCTGTCCGATTGCCGTTCAGCGTGGTGCAGGTCTCTGATCCACCAGCGATATAGCCATAGATGCAGCGCGGGAGGATCCGCTTTGCCGCAGGATCGAAGTCATCCAATGCAAGATAGCGCGATAGCACCTCTTACTGACCTTGCAGGCAAAGTATAGCCTGGCGATCGCACGGCTTGCACACGCCCTTTGCCTTTCCGGCAACAGCCCCCGGACCGATCACTTGCGCCTGTCGGGGTGCAGCGGGGTGGCCAGGGGCGCACTCATTTCGACATCTCAAGGCCTTCGGGCAGGCGCGCGCGCAGCCAGGCGTGGAAATAGGCAATGTCGAATTCCTGCGGCATCAGCGTGCCGGCGCGGTAGCGGTCCGAGACGAGCCCACGCTGGTTCATCTCGCAGGCCATGGCGTCCTCATCGACAACCTCGGCGACGAAATCGACCAGATTGGCCAGATCGAAGTCCGAAGCGGCCAGTGTTTCGGGCGCAACCAGCCAGTCGATGGTCAGCAAGGTCCGTTCCCGCCCCAACGGCTTGAGCGTGCCCACGCGCAGGAAATCCACATGCGCGGTGATATAGCATGTGGGGTAGAAGGTCAGAAAGCCTGCACCCTCGGCGCGCTCGGCCTCGGTCAGGTCCGGAAATTCCGGGCCGCAGGACTTGCCGTTGACGGTCCAAGTGCACGCACCATCGTTCAGTGACGGGACAGGTGGGGTATCCGGCGTCCAGTCGACGGCCTCGTTGGGCGCGTTGATGCCGCGCGCAAAGGCCGGCACGCGCTTTGAAAGGTTGGGATGCACGCCGGGGCAGTGCAGGCATTCGTTGAAGTTTTCCCAGAAGATCTTCCAGTTGCAGGCCATGTCCCATTCCCTGCGGTGCGCGGATACCAGTCTTTCCAGCGGCCAATTCGCGAGCTTCGAAAGCTCCGGGATCGGGGCCTGCGTGAAATCCGGTGGGGTATCCGACAGACAGACGAACAGAAAGCCGCGCCAGTCCTGCAGATGGACCGGGAAAAGACCGTGCTCTTCTTTCCGGAATTCGCTGGTGGGCGTGCCGAAGGCCGTCGAGATCAACCGGCCTTGCGCGTCATAGGTCCATTGATGATAGGGGCAGGTGATGCGCCCCCCGCGCAGCGCGCTTTCGGAAGCGCAAAGCTCGGCGCCGCGATGACGGCAGGTGTTGTGAAAGGCGCGGATCTGGCCTGCGTCGTCATGCACAAGGATCAGCCGCTGGCCTGCAAGCTCGATGGGCCGGATGGTTCCCGCCGGGAACTCGGCTCGCCTGCCCACATAGACCCAGGATTTCTTCCACACATGCTCCACCTCTGCGGCATACCAAGCCGGATCGCGGTAGGCTTCGCGGGGCAGGGTGGGCGGGCAGCGGTTCAGAAGCGGGGAGTCGGGGTGAACGGAGCCGGGATGCAACATGGCAGACCTCATGACGTGCGGGGTCGGGTAGTGCGATGGCGCGGGGGGTTAAGCAAGGAACAGCGGTTGGGCAGACGTCGGCGCATAAACTTGCAATACCACGGCATCAGCTTGCAATACAGAAGTTCGCGACAGTCATGGCAGTCGGCGCCCAGCCGGTCGCCGCAAGGCATCATTGCTTCGCCGAGGACCCTTTGCGGGGCCAGCGCCAACCGTTTGGCGCACTGAAGGCCGTTCAAGCGACCATCAACGAAAGGGGCGTCAATGGACGGGGCAGGCTCCGCTCATCTCCGTTCGGTTGCTGCGACTGCCGCCTGGGCTTCGCAGCGCTTCCGCGGCCGCATTGCATGCAGGTACAGCCATGACCCCGCCATCGGAATTGCGTGACGATCCGCAGATCCGCACAAGCTTGATCGGGCTGCGCCAATTGGCATCGCCTGGCACCGGCCGGTCGAAAAGCAACTGTTCGGAGGTCAGATCTCGCGTGAGATGCTTCCCCGATTGGGCCGACCTCTGCTTCCAACTCGCGCGGAATGCGCATTTCGATGATTCGGGACCATCTGATCAGGGCGACGCCGCAGGTTCGGTGCAAAGCGACGCTGCGCATCAGTATCGGCCCTGGGGCGGCGGGCGGCAGCCCCAGCCCCTGCCGCAGACAAAAGCGGCAAATGCAGCGCAACAAATGTCTGCGCCGAAGCTTTTGGCCCCGGCGCAACGCGATCAGTATTCAAGGGTCAGGCGGTGCGCCGTGGATCAGAAGCCCGCCTTGACCGCTTCCCATGTTTCATTCATGCGGTTCTGCCAGTCCTGCGAGACCACGGTCTGGAACTTTCCCGCCATGAGGACTTCGGCAGGGTTCCGGCTCAGACCCAGACCGGCAAGGGTTGCATCATCGAACTCTTCGAAAGAGCGGCGGTTGGAATGGCCGTAGCCGTAGCTCCCGATCATGAACTTGCCCGACTCGACGCTTAGCAGTGAATCGATGATGTCATAGGCGCGGTCCACATTTGGCGCTGTTTTCAGGATGGCGGCACCACAGACCCAGGTCAGCGCACCTTCCTTCGGGTTTGCAAAGGCGACCGGAACGCCTTGTGACTTGAGCAGTGCGGCCGAGGAGTTCCAGGTCATCGCCGCCACCAGTTCGCCCGAGGCCAGCGCCTGTTCCAGTGCAGCGGTGTCGTCGGTATAGGTGCGCACCAGCGGGCGCTGTTCGCGCATCACGGCGGCGATGGCGTCGAAAGCGGCGTCCGTATCAATATCGGAAAAGGGGATCCCGGCCTTGATCGCCCCGATCCACCAAGATTCAGCACCTGACGCAAACACCCCGATGCGCCCGCTGTAGCGCGGGTCCCAGAGCATATTCAGGCTTTCTTCCTTACCTTCAAGATCGAAGAGGTCCGTGCGGTAGGTGATCGAGGTCTGCCCCCAGTCGAAGGGAATAAGCCACGGCCTGCCATCGGGTGCTGTGTTGCCTTCCAGGTTCGCGAGTTCGGGCATCACGTCGGGCCAGTTCGACAAGCGGGAGGTATCGACTGACTGCAAGAGATCCTGGCCAACAAAGCGGCTAAGATTGGAATTGCACGGATGGGTCACGTCCGCCACGAACCCGGCGCGAAGTCTGGTCAAAGCGTCATCGGCATTGCCGAACGGCACAAGATCTGGCAACTCGCCGTGTTTCGCCTGAAACGGCACAAAGAGTTCGGGAATGTCGTAGCCGCCATAGGTGAAAAAGGTCCCTTTCCCGCTGGTTTGCGCCCCAGCCCTATGGGTCGGCAGGGTGGTGCTCAAAAGGCCGACACCCGCCGCCATCAGCGATGTGTTGAAGACACGGCGGCTGAGTTTGCCTTCCTGCAAAGCGTGAAGCTGGTCTTTGACGTCCATTTCCGTCTTCCTCCTGTTGTTGGTTTCTTAAAGGTCAGTTTGCTGTTTCATCATCCTTGAAGGCACAGAACCGCGGGGGGGGTGAGAGGTTAAGGCCAGACTTTGCTCGGTCGTTTGCTGTTTGGTTCCGCCAGTCGGGCCTTGGCGCGCTGCGGGTCAGAAGCCCGCCTTGATCGCCTCCCAAACTTCATTCATGCGGTTCTGAAAATCCTCGGACGCCGCTCCCTGGAACTGCCCTGCCAAGAGCAAGTCCGCAGGGTTCTTGGTCAGCCCAAGACCAGCCAGGGTTGCATCATCGAACTGGTCAAAGGAGCGGCGATTGGAATGGCCGTAGCCATAAACCTCGATCATGAACTTGCCCGACTCGATGCTCAGGAGCGAGTCGATGATGTCATAGGCGCGGTCCAGATTTGGCGCATCCTTCAGGATGGAGGCACCGCAGACCCAGGTCAGCGCGCCTTCCTTTGGCTTTGCGAAGGCGACCGGCACCCCTTGTCCCTTCAGCGCTACGGCTGATGAGTTAAAGCTCAGCGCCGCGACCACTTCGCCCGAGGCCAGAGCCTGCTCCATCGAAGTGTAGTCGTCGGTATAGGTTCGAACCAATGGGCGCTGTTCGCGCATCACGGCGGCGATGCGTTCAAAGGCGTCATCCGTGTCGATCTGATCGAAGGGGACGCCGGCCTTGATCGCCCCGATCCACCAGGAGTCGCCGCCGGCGGCCATCATCCCGATGCGCCCGCTGTAGCGCGGATCCCACAGCATGTCCCAGCTTTCTTCCTTGCCCTCCAGATCGAAGAGGTCCGTTCGATAGGTGATCGAGTTCTGCGACCAGTCGAAGGGTGCCATCCACGGCTTGCCGTCAGGCGCCTGGTTGCCCTTCAGGTCCACGAGTTCGGGTATGACATCGGGCCAGTTCGACAAACGGCTGGTATCGATGGGCTGGAAAAGATCCATCTCGACCCAGCGACCCAAATTGCCATTGCAGGGATGCAACACATCCGCCACGAACCCGGCGCGAAGTCTGGTAATTGCTTCGTCGGAATTGGCGAAAGGAACGAGGTTCGGCAACTCACCGTGCTTTGCCTTGAAAGGCACAAACAGCTCTGGAATGTCGTAGCCGCCATAGGTGAAATAGGTCCCGCTCGTAGCGCTTTGGGCCCTAGCCCGACGGGTTTGCAGGGTGGTGCCCAAAAGGCCGACACCCGCCGCCATCAGCGACGTATTGAAGGCGCGGCGGCTGAGTTTTCCTTCGCGCACCGCGTGAAGCTGGTCCTTGACGTCCATTCCCATCTTCCTTCTGTTGGTGGTTCCCTATTCGTTATGTTGCGTTTGCATCATCCACAAAGGCGCAAGGCCATGGGTGGGTGAAGGGTAGAAGTCAGACCGCGCGGTCATTCTGCATCCAGTACGACAACGGCGTCGGCGGACCAGCTAAGCCAGAGCTTCCCCTCGCTGCCGGGTGGGGCTCCAAAGCGGAGACGGTTCTGGGCCGAGACGGCGACGGGTTCTTCCCGGCCATCGATGGCGATGTAGAAATGGCTCCGCTCGCCCATATAGGCGGCATTGGCCAGACGCCCCTCCACCGAAGGACGGTCGTCAGGCTTCGTGACCGAGAGGTCGAACTTCTCTGGTCGCAAGGCCACCTGCACCCGCGCGCCGTCCGGCTGGCCGTTTGGTGCCTGCGGTAACCGGAGGCTGCCCAGACCTTCGGTTTCGACGACGGCTCCGGCGGTGCCATTGCGGCGCAGTTTGCCCGGAAAGAAGTTCATGTTGCCGATGAAGCTGGCTACAGCGCGCGAATTGGGTGACTCGTAAAGGCCCGCCGGCGTATCGACCTGCAACACCCGGCCGCCCTGCATCACGGCAATCCGGTCAGAGAGGGCGAGCGCCTCTTCCTGGTCATGGGTGACGAAGACGAAGGTGATGCCGACCTTGCGCTGCAGCAGGCGCAGTTCCAGCTGCATCTGCTCGCGCAACTGCTTGTCGAGGGCCCCCAACGGTTCGTCCAAAAGCAGAACCTTGGGACGCAGGATCAGCGCGCGCGCCAAGGCGATGCGCTGGCGCTGGCCGCCGGACAGCTCGTGGGCCTTGCGCGTGCCATAGCCGGGCAGCTTGATCAGCTCCAGCATCTCGTCGACCATTTCATAGCGCTTCGCGCGCGGCAGCTGCGCCTTGCGCAAGCCGTAGGCGATGTTGTCGCGCACGTTCAGGTGCGGGAAGATTGCATAGTTCTGGAAGACCGTGTTGACCGGCCGATGGTTGGGTGGCACCGAGTCCATCGACTGCCCGTCAATGAAGATATCGCCCTGTGTCGCAGGCTCGAACCCGGCAAGCATGCTGAGAAGCGTGGTCTTGCCGCTGCCCGAGGCGCCCAGAAGCGAGAAGAACTCACCGCCCGCGATGTCGAGCGAGACGTCGTCGATTGCCTGGAAGGTGCCAAAGAACTTGCTGACGTTGCGGATCGAGATGTAGGCGTCGTTGCCGTTCACGTCTTGGCCCCTTTGGTTGTGTTTTCGTGAAGGCCCAGCCGACTAATCCACATGCCGATCAGAATGAGCGGGAGGGAGAACAGAATGAGCAGCGACGCAAGTGCAAGGACCGAAGGGAACTGCTGAGGAAAGCGCAGCTGCGTCCAGAGGTAGATCGGAAGCGTGGTCTCGTTGCCCGACAGGAAGAAGGCCATGATGAATTCATCGAAGGATATTGTGAAGGTCAGCAGCAAACTGGCCACGATGCCCGGCATCACCAGCGGGAATGTGACCCGCCAGAAGGTCCACCAGCCGTTTTCACCCAAGTCGGCCGACGCTTGCTCAAGCGAGCGGTCGAACCCTTCGAAGCGTGGCAAGAGCGTAGCGACCGAGAAGGGCAAGCAGACAATCAGATGGCCGAACGCCACCGTGTAAAGCGACAAGGGCACCCCCAACCGGCTGAGAAGCGCCAGCAGAGCCACGCCGAAGATGAGCGTTGGGATCACCAGTGGCAGCATGATGAAGGTCACCACCGCGCTTCGCCCCGGCACCCGGTCGCGCGTGATCGATCGCGCCGCGAGAACACCCAAAGTCGTGGAGAGGATCGATACTGGCAAACCAACCTTTACGCTCGCCCAAAGCGAATCCCACACGGGCTGGCGATCCCAGAGCTGGCCGAACCACTCGGTGGTAAAGCCTTCCAGCGGGAAGCGCACATAGATGGAATCGTTGAAGCTGAAGAGCGGGATCAGCAGGATGGGAAAGTACAGCGCCACCAGAAACAGGATCGCGTAGACGGAAAGGACGCGGTTGGGCCGCCGGAGAAAGGTGGGAGCGCTCATGCGATCCGTGCCTGCGCGAGGCGCGTCAGGTAAAGGAACGCCAAAGCGACCGCCGCGATCCACAGCATCAGGATGATCGACAGCGTCGCCCCCATCGGCCAGTTGTTGATCGAGCCAAACTGGGCCTGGATCAGATTGCCGATCATCATGCCGTCTGGGCCACCCAGAAGTGCGGGCGTGATGTAGTCGCCGGTCGTCGGAATGAAGATCAGAAAGCTTGCGGCGATCACGCCTGGCATGGACAGCGGCAAGGTGATCCGGAAGAACCGCGCCACCGGCCCGTCACCCAGATCGGTCGCCGCGACCAAGAGCGACTTGTCGATCTTTTCAAGCGAGACGTACAGCGGCAGGATCGCAAAGGCCGCCCAGGCATGGGTCAGCGTGATGATCACGGCGGTTGGGCTGTAAAGCAGGAACTCGAGCGGCGCCTTGATCCAGCCCAGCCAGACCAGCGATGAATTGATTACGCCCTCATAACCCAGGATCACCCGCCAGGCGAACACGCGCAGCAAGTAGCTTATCCAGAAGGGGAGTGTGATCAGGATCAACCAGAACATCTTGTTACGGTGAACATGGAAAGCCACGAAATACGCCATCGGGTAGCAGATCGCGATGGTCGCGACGGTCGCAATACCGGACATCCAGAAGCTGCGGCCCAAAAGAATGCCGAACATCGGCTCGTTCACTACGCGCGCGTAGTTGGCTAGCGAGGGCGTGGTATCGAAGCCGACGCCCGCGCGTGTCCAGAAGCTGATCACGAGCAGGATCAGGAAGGGAATGATGACCCCGACTGTGAGGATGATGAGCGTCGGGCTCATCAGCAAATAGCCGCGCAATCCCTCATTTCTGTAAAGAAGTCGAGCAATGCGGCCTGACGTTCGGGTGGGTCGTGACGTGACTTTCGGATCAATTGATGAAGTCTGGGTCATGCCGGACAGGCCCTCCGACCCGCCAGCAGATCAAGGCGGAACCCCTGTACCACGCCCTGTAGCGACGCTGTCCGCGCGCACGTTCTTTGACTCCGATGGCTGATCATCGTCTTCGCTTCCAGTCCACCACCCGAATGTCCCGAGCACGTCTCGATCCGCTTTTCCCCATCTTTTCCGGGCTGCAGAAGACCGCACCTGTTACCCGTGTTCGATGACTGCTGCCGGGAGCTTTCGGCAAGCAATCCCCGCAACCTGCCCACCCGTCGATACTGACGCGTCGCCACATTCTGTCAAGCTTCACGCCTCTCTTGTTTCGCTTGGGTTGGTGCTCCATTTACGAGGGCGCCGAGCGGTCTGGCGGGAAGTGTCCGTTCCGGGGCGTGCTTCAAAAGACACGTCTGGCTGTTCCCGGTGTCTGCGCCGACAATGATGGGCGGCCCGAGCAACGCCACCGTTGATCGACAGCGCAATGCCTGTAAGCTCTCGGAAACGGAGGGGGCAGATCGATGGACACCGACGTCATCATCGTGGGCGCAGGAGCAGCCGGTTTGGCCGCGGCCAAGGAACTTGCACGGCTGGGACTTGCCTGCACGCTGATCGAGGGATCCCATCGCATCGGGGGGCGCGCGTCTTCCACAGAGATCGCGCCGGGGGTGTGGTTCGACATGGGCTGCGCCTGGTTGGTCGGAGGGGCCACTAACCCGTTCGTGACGATCGCCGACGACCTTGGCATCCGGTTGAGCAAGGACAAGAGCGCTGTCTTCGAGCTGCCGAACTATCGGTTCCAGCGCAACCGTCTGCCTTTGACCCCAGCCGAGCGTGAGGCCTGTCTGCGCTACTGTGATGACAGTTACGCGGCCATCCTCGCTTCGGTGAAAGCCAGCCGCGATGTTGCGATTGGCGACGTGATCGATGTTTCCCATGAATTCGCGCCACCTTTCATGGATGGCGTTGCCGTGGGTTGGGGTCTGGATGTCGACCGAGTTTCAACGGCCGATTTCGCGAGTTCTGAAGGCGAGCTTGGGTATCAGGCCTATTCCGGCTTCGGCAATCTGGTTGCGGCCTGGGGTGCCGATGTGGCCGTGACGCTCAACACCCGTGCAGAGAAAATCACGCAAACACCGCAGGGCGTGACAGTCGAAACGTCCAAGGGCACGATCAATGGACGCGCCGTTATCCTGACCGTATCGACGGGCATGCTGGCATCTGGTGAGATTCGGTTTGTTCCGGAGCTTCCGGATTGGAAGACGATGGCGATCACCGGTTTGCCGATGGGGACAGAGAACAAGATAGGCCTCCACTTCGACACCGATGTCTTCGGATCCGAAGGCCGGGGCCACTACAGCACCTGGAATGACGATGGCACTGCGGCAAAGATCGACGTCAGCGTCATGGGGTTCAACAAGGCAGTGATCTTTGTCGGCGGACGCAGTGCCATCGCATTGGAAGAGATGGGTCCGACCGCGATGCAGGACTATGCGGTGGACCGGGTCGCCGACCTCTTCGGCAACGACATCCGCAAACATGTCGACCACTCCATTACGACCGCGTGGAGCATCGACCCCTGGACCCGGGGGTCCTGGGCCTGCGCGCAACCGGGCCAGGCCCATCAACGCGCCAACCTGGCCCGCCCTGTCGAGGATCGCCTGTTCTTCGCGGGCGAGGCCACGGCTTCCGGGGCTCAAGGCACCTGCCACGGCGCTTACGAATCCGGCATCCGGGCGGCCAGAGAGGCTGCCAGGCACCTGACCATGGTTACCTGACGCCCCGTCAGGAGTCCGATCGTCTCGCACGATTGCAACACGTGAACCGGGAACCACGAGAGGGCCGCGACCTGCGTTTGGCCGTTGTGCCCCGGAATGTTCCCGCTCAGACCGTGACCCGCACCTCGATCAGCCTTGGTCCCACATGGGGCTGTGACAGCGCCCGATGCAGCGCCTCGGGGTCCAGAGGAACCGAGGTGAAAGGCAAATCGCAAGCCCCGGCAAAAAGCTTCATCTTCAAAGGCGAGGGGTAGCATCCGATCACTTCGGTATTGGCGGCGCGCATGGCGTCGGCAATTTCATTGTAGGCGGCGTTGTTCCAGACAAGGAATGTGATGGGCAGATCTTCATCAACCGCCGTGCGCAACTCGCCGGACGAGAATTGCAGCCCGCCATCGCCGATCAGGCAGACCACCTTGGCGCCGGGGCTGGCAATAGCGGCGCCCACGGCCGCACCCGGGCCATAGCCAAGCGCGCCATAGCCGGTGGCGGCGTTGAAATAGCCGCCGGCCCGGTCATGGTCATAGTAGAGGTTCGCCGCATAGATCGGCTGCGTGCTGTCGCCGACGATCAGGCAGCCGGGCATTGCGCTGCGCACCGCCTCGACCATGCCAAGCCGGTCCAGCATCATGGGGCCATTCTGGGCCAGTTCGTTTCGCGCCTTGTCGCGGGTGGCGGCGGCGCGGGCGGCACCCGTGCCCTTCCGCGCTGTGATCAGCGGCAAGAGGGCCTGCATCGTCGCTCCGGCATCGCCGTGCAGGGTCAGCGCGGCAGGCAGGCGGGCCAACTGCTCGGCGCAGGCGTCGATGCGGATCATGTCGGGCCGGGCGGGCAGGTCGCCCATGTCATCCATGTCATAGTCGGTCCAACCGAATTCTGTGCCAATGGCCAGCACGCGGCCGGCAGCCTGGATCAACTCGCGCACCGAGTTCAGGCTGGGTGAGGCGGGAACTGTCAGGGTATGGCCATGCATCAGCCCGCGCGCATTGATCGTCTGAACCACCGGGGCATCCAGCCGCTCGGCCAGTGCCAGAAGGGCGGCCTCTTGCCCACGCACACCGCCCCCGGCAAGGATCACGACACCCTTGGCCGCGTTCAGAATGGCGGCGGCCTCGGCCACGCCTTTGGCCACCGGGCGGGCGGGCAGCGGGGCGGGGCGCGCGAGTTCAGCGCATTCCATCGGCATCACATCGGTCGGCACCTCGATATGGACCGGGCCGGGGCGACCCGTGGCCATCGTGGCAAAGGCCCAGTCCAGCACTTCTCCTACCTGAGAGGCATCCGTGATGCGGCGGGTGGGACAGAGTGCTGCGATCATCGCCTGCTGGTCGGGCAACTCGTGCAGGAGGCCCCAGCCCTTGCCCAGGCTGCGCTGGCGGTTGACGCCCGATATCACCAGCATCGGCACCGAATCTTCGCGTGCCTGCGCCATGGCCGTGATGGCGTTGGTCAACCCCGGCCCGGTGATGACCAGCGCCACGCCGGGTTTGCCTGCGGCGCGGGCATAGCCATCGGCCATGAAGGCGCAGCCCTGCTCGTGCCGCCCGGTGACATGCCGAACCGGGCTTCCCGACAATCCGCGATACATTTCAACGGTATGAACCCCGGGAATGCCAAAGATTACCTCGACCCCGCGGGCGTGCAGCCCTTCGACAAGTCTCATGCCAACGGTTTTCATGCGGAATCTCCAGTGTTCTTGGTGGCAAAGCCGGCAATGCGGGTACAAGCCTCGGCGGTCAGGTGGTCGGGCTGAGTAAGCGCCAGCCGCAGCCATCCGGCCAGTGAATTGCCAAAGTTCTCTCCGGGCAAAGCCGCAACTCCAGTCTCGTTCAACATCGCATTGGCAAAGACCTGGCCCGACTGGCCCGTGGCGCTGATGTCGAGAAGCGAAAACATGCCCGCTTCGGGGCGGTGAACGCGCAATCCGGCTAGCCCGTCCAGCCGGTCATGGATCATCTGCGCGCGCGCGGCATAGCGGCTGGCCATGCCCCGCGCCACGGGCGAGCCTTCGGTGATTGCCTGTGCGGTCATGTCGGCGATGAAGGGCTGGCTGCCAAAAAGCATGGTTTCCGATACGGGCAAGATGCGCGCGCAGAACTCTGCCGGGCCAACGCACCAGCCTGACCTGAACCCGGCAGCGGCGTGGGATTTCGACAACGAAGAGGCCACCACCGTGCGCTCAGCCAGTTCGAGCAGGTCCAAGGGCGAGGCAAAGGGCACGCCCTCGAATACCAGTTCCTCATAGACCTCGTCCGCCACGATCCACAGATCGTGCTCAATGGCCAAGGCACCCAGGGCGGCGATCTCATCTTTGCGCAGCACGACGCCGGTGGGGTTGTGGGGCGTGGTGAGAAGCAAGACGCGCGAGCGGGGGGTAATGCGTGACGCGACATCAGACGCTTGCAGGCGAAACCCCAGTTCAGGCCGCAAAGGCACGAAAACGGACGTGGCCCCGGTGGCGGCAATCAGGCCCTCATAGGCCAAATACATTGGATCGGTGACGATCACCTCGTCTCCGGGGCCAAGCAGGCTGGACAGAACAGCATAAAGCGTCGTCTGCGTGCCGGGCAGGATCATCACGTTTTCCGGCCCGAACGGCCGACCGCGCCGGGCTGTGTAATGCGCAGCGAGGGCGGCCAAGGCTCCGGGTTCACCCTGGCCTTCGGCATAAGACGTGCGCCCGGCCCGCATCGCGGCATAGGCGGTTTCGATAAGGGCGGGCGGACAGGGCACATCGGGCTCGCCGATCGTCATGTCGATCACGTCGCGGCCCTCGGCCTGCATCTGCCAGGCAAGGTTGTGGACCTGCCATTTGTCGCCGCCAAGCCCTTGCAGGCGCTGGGTAAGGGGGGAGTATCTCATGGGGCGGCCATTTCCAGATCGATGTTCCGGATGGCCGAAACGTCGGCCAGTCTGACAGGATCCAGCGCAGCCTCGATCACCGCGTCGCGGCGGTTCTCTTCATACTCGCGGCGGTAGGGGCGACGATCTGCAGACATTTCGGACTTGTTGTACGTTTGGATAACTCACCTGATGGTGCTGCGAGTGACGCCCGGACGCAAGGGATCCGTGTGGACCCTCGTGTAGAAAACTCGAATCCGGGCGGCCCTTACCGAAAGAGCCTGCGCCGGGGCCAGCGCTCCGGTCTCGTTCGTGACGTCCTTGTTGAACACGACATCGACCATTGGAAAGACGGCTATGATCACCCGGCCCGAAACGCTGCGCATCATCTCGGCCATTGAAGGTGCTCTGAACCAGCGCCTCTACAGTCTTGTGCAGATCGGCAGCGTCATCATCTAGGCTACAGATATCCGTGAGGAAACGAAGACCAAAGCCAAAGGCAGCGGCGTGTGTCAGCCTGAACTGCGGGTTGCCCGGCTTGAAGAAATCGACCTTGGCCGCAGCGATACCCATCGCAAAGGCACCAATGGCGCGCCACTCGGCAGCATGGGCTTCAGGCTTGCCAGCGCCTTGGGGGTATGGGCCGCGCGGATCCATTCCAAACGGCGGGCGTCGCAGCGGATGGCATGCCGCTCGATCAGGTCAAAGACCGGATCGCAGCCCGCGCCCGACAGCCGCGCCATCCGCCCGCCAAGGTCGACGCCAAAGCGCGCGGCAAGCGCCGAGGGGCCATCCTTCAGGCCGGGGTTCACCTTGCCCGCCATTCCAGCCGGACGCGCCCCAGCCTATCGTCTCGGCTTCCAGCAGGACCATATCCTGGCCCAGCCGCAGTCGCGGGGCGCGGGGCGCGGCCACGACCGCTGGCAAGGAGGCGGTCAGGTCTTCGGCAGAGATGAAACGGTCATTCCGACGGTTCGCTTTCGGACGGCGTCGTCAGGGCGCCAGATGTGGTCTTGGCCTTGTCGGCGAGCCGGTTGGCCAGATCCTGATGGCGGGCATCACAGGAGGTGCAGAAGGTAGCCGTCTCGGGAATGCGCGACTGATAGGCCCAAAGCCCGCCGCAGAAGATCGCTACCGTGGCCACAGCCCCCGAGATCCGCCATCTCCGACGTGTCATTCGGCCGCCCTTGTCCAATGCGCAGGAACGACAAGGCCCACATCGGGCAGGTCGTGTTTCAGAGGCTCGTCGATATCGACGATGTCCTCCAACTCCACAGCATAGCGGTGCCCGGCATAGACGGCTGCGGCGATGATGGCGGGGGCATCGACATCGCCGATCCGGGTCAGCGTGAAGGGCAACTTCGCGGCATCGCCTTCCACCCGGGCCAGGATCTCATGATAAATTTCATCCTTTGGCCTGCGCTGCGTGACCAGCACCGCCGCGCTGACCTCCAGCGTCCTTTCGCGGCCCGAATAGGCGCATTCCAGCGTCGCCTTCTGCCCGTCAAAGCCGGTCAGACTGTGCGCCGTGATGATCTCGACCCCGAGACCCATCAGATGCGTCCGGATCCGCCACCGCTCCGAGGTTTTTTCGGCCCAGGCCGAGACGCTGTCCTGCGCCGTCACATAGGTCACGGGCTGGCCTGACCGCGCGACGGCTTCGGCGATCACACCGGCCATGTAGTAGTTGTCGCCGTCAAAGACCACGGTCGGCCCCTGCGGCAACCGCCCCTCCATGATGTCATCAGGGGTCAGCACCGTGGCTCCGTCTGACGTGACGTCGACATAGCACTGGCCGTCGAACAGATCGCGCCGCCAGGTGGCTCCGGTGGCAATGACAACATGGGCGGCGCCGGTGTCGAACACATCCTGAGCCGTCATCCGGCTTTCGCGGAACACATCGACATTTGGCATCTTCTGCAACTGCTGCTCGCGGTAGTCGCGCACACGGATATATTCGCTCATCCCCGGCAGGGCCGCTTCGCGCGCCACTCGGCCGCCAAGGTCGCGGGTCGCCTCGGCCAGCATCACGTTGTAGCCGCGCAGGCCAAGTGTCCGAGCCGCCTCAAGGCCTGCGGGACCCGCGCCGACGATCAGGACCGACGCGGTTGAGGGTGCGGGTTTGGCCCGTTCGGGGTGCCAGCCTTTGCGCCATTCCTCGCCCATCGTGGGGTTTTGCGTGCAGCGGATCGGTGTGCTGGTGCTGTTTCCCGCATAGCAGATGTTGCAGCCGATGCATTCGCGGATGTCCTCGAACCGGCCCTCCTCGATCTTCCTCGGGATGAAAGGGTCGGCGATGGAGGGGCGCGCGGCACCGATCAGATCGGTGATGCCGCGCCTGATCTGGCTGACCATCGTGTCGGGCGAAGTGAAGCGGCCCACGGTCACCACGGGCTTTGAGGTGACCGACTTGACCCACCCCATGTAGGGCTCAAGTGCGGCCTCCTTGGCAAAGCGGCTGACGCCCATCTCCAGCGAGTAGTCGGTGATGTTGATGTCCCACAGGTCGGGCAGTTCTGCCAGCATGGCGAACATCTCGCGCCGTTCGCCATGGATCGGCTGGCCATCCGCGCCGACCGCCTCGTCTGCGGCAAAGCGGACCGCAATGGCGCAGCGGTCGCCGATGGCGTCCTTGGTTTCCTCGATCAGCTCGCGCACCAGCCGCACCCGGTTTTCCAAGGAGCCACCATATTCGTCAGACCGGGTGTTCACGCGCGGATCAAGGAAGTTGGACAGCAGATAGCCATGCGTGGCATAGACATAGACCACATCGAACCCCGCAGCCCGCGCCCGCAGGGCCGCCTTTCGGTGCCAGCGGCGCAGGTTGGCGATATCGGTCTTGTCCATCGCGCGGGATTGGTACGGATGGCCGGGCAGGTTCGGCAGGCTTGCCACATCCATCGAGGGCAGGCGGCTCGTGAGGTTCGCCGAATAGGCGCCGGAGAACCATAGTTGCGCGCCTGCGAGCGCGCCGTGGGCATGGACCATGTCGGTCATCAGCGAATGCGCGCGGATGTCGCTGTCGTCCCAAAGCGAGGCATAGGTCCGGGGTGTGTCGTCCGAGGAGGGATGGATCGAGTTGTATTCGGTGTTGACCACGCCCCAGCCGCCTTCGGCCTTCATCCCACGCATATGAGCCAGCGTGTTGGGTCGAAGGTTGCCCATGCCGGTGCAATGCGGCACCTGGTAGAAGCGGTTCTTTGTCGTCACCGGGCCGATCTTCAAAGGCTCGAACAAGATGTCATAGCGCGGATCGCGGGTCATGCGCGGCTCTTTCTGGATCAATAGGGTGCCAGGGCTGGCAATTCACGCTTGAAGGGCACCGCATCGCTGGCAGATTGCCCGAGTTCGCGGGCATAGTGGTGACCGGCATAGACGGCGGCGGCGATCGTACCGGGGGCGTAGCAATCGCCAATCCGGGTCAGGGTAGGCTGCGCAGAGCCTACTGTGCCGACAAGCGCTTTCACCTCGTGGAAAAGCGTATCGATTGGCCGTCGCATGGTGACCGGCACAAAGGAACCGCAGGCAATCACATGCGACCGGTCGGTAAAGTTGCAGGCGACGGTGACCGATGCCGTACCAAAGTGAACGACTTTGTGCAGGGCCAGGATCTTCACATCCAGCTCGATCAGCCGCCGCTGAACCCGCTCTTGTTCCAAGGTGTTGTGGGTGTAGCTCGAGACATCGGCCGATGGGGTCACCAGCGTCACGTCACAGCCCGCAGTGCGCAGCTTCTCGGCAAGAAGTCCGCCCATGTAGTAGTGATCGTCGTCATAGATCACCACCGGGCCGCCGGGCACATGGCCTGCCATGATCACATCTGGCGTCACGACAACAGCGCCCGCATCGCGCGGGATCGGCCGGTTCAGTGCCCGGCCTACACCGCTGTCGCACCAACGCGCGCCGGTGGCGATCACGACATGATCGGCGGCGAATTCCAGCACCTCGGCTGTGGTCAGCGGGCTGTTGAGAAACGTCTGAACATTCGCCATCTGGCTGATCTGGTAGGTCCGGTAATCGGCGACACGCTTCCACTCCATCAGCCCCGGCAGGCTTGTCGCCTCGCGCAGGACGCGCCCGCCCATCGCCGGGCCTGCCTCGGCCAGCGTCACCTCATAACCGCGTTGACCAAGCGCCCGGGCGGCCTCCAGCCCCGAGGGCCCCGCCCCCACGATCAGCACGCTCTCAGTGGCATGTCTTGGTGCAATCCTTTCGGGGTGCCAGCCCTTGCGCCATTCCTCGCCCATGGTCGGATTCTGGGTGCAGCGCAGAGGCGTCGCGGTGAAGTCGGCGGTCACGCAGATGTTGCAGCCGATGCATTCACGGATGTCCTCGATCCGGCCTTCCTCAACCTTCTTTGGCAGGAAGGGGTCCGCGATCGACGGACGTGCCGCGCCGATCAGGTCAAGCACGCCCGACCGGACCAGCGACACCATCGCATCGGGCGAGGTATAGCGGCCGACACCCACGACAGGCTTGGAGGTCACCTTCTTGACAAAGGCGATATGGCTGTCCTGAAAGCCGCTCGCCGCAAAGCGCGAGGTCATGCTGTCATTGGCCCAGTCGCTGAGGTTCACATCCCAAAGGTCGGGGATCTCGGCCAGCATCTCGACCACGTCGCGGCCTTCGCCAACCGAACTTAGCCCCTCATCGCCCAAAAGCTCTTCGACGCCCAGACGCAGGGCAATGCCGCAGTCGTGGCCCACCGCTTCCTTGGTGTCGATCAGCACCTCGCGCAAAAGCCGCACCCGGTTCTCCAGACTGCCGCCATAGTCGTCAGTCCGGTCATTGCCGCGCCGCGACAGAAACTGCGACAGGACCGTCATCCCATGCCCGGCATAGACATAGATGATGTCGAACCCCGCGACACGGGCGCGGCGGGCGGCATCCACGTACCAGCGGCGGACATTGCGGATGTCGGTTGCATCCATGGCCCGCACCTGGATGGGGTAAAGACCGTATACAGGCCGGGCAGATGGCCCCATGGGGATCTCGCGACTGTAACTGTTGGGCGTTGTGATCCCGTCGTAGAAGGGCTCGATCCCGGCAAGGCCGCCATGGGTGTGGATCTTGTCGGTCATCTTGCGCAGCACCGGGATGTCGCGGTCATCCCAAAGCCGCCCCTCGATGGTCGAAGAAAGCTCTGACGTGTGGTGGATCTCGACCTGTTCGGTGCAGACCACGCCCCAGCCCCCCTCGGCCTTGATGGCGCGCATCTCGGCCATGGAGGAGGGGTATTGATGGCCCATGCCGTTGCAATGGGGCACCTGATAGAAGCGGTTCTTGGTCGTGACCGGGCCGATCTTCACGGGCTCGAACAGGATGTCATAGCGCGGGTCGCGTTTGTTCGTCGTCGTCATGTCGCCAGTGATCCTGTTCATTCCAACATCTCCAAGAGATCCTCAGGGTGTCCTGTCCACGCCGCTCAGCCCGCACCGGCACAAGGGCCGCCCAGCATCGCCACCGCCGCATTGGCGGCAGATTCTCCGCTGATATGCGCGCCGGTCACGAGCGCCGGATAACGCTCGGCCAATGCCTCTCCGGCAAAGAACACGCGCTCACCCAGCGGTTGGCGCAGAATGGCGCGGGCGGAATGCTTGCCGGGACGGGCCGCCGCATAGGCCCCCAGCGTCAGCGGGTTCGACGCCCAGCCAGACATGTGCCCCTTGACGAAATGCGACCGGGCGCGGCTGCCCATCATGCCTGCGAACTCGCCCAGCGCAAAGTCCACAGCCGCAGCTTCGCCGGCAGCGCTCAACTCCCAGCCGAACGCCCCGCCCGCAAAGCCAACGGCAAGATCACTGCCCGTGGGCCAGGTCAGGAAGTAGCTGGCCCGCGCCGGCACGATCTCGGGGACGGCGTAGGTCAGAAAGTCATTTTCCGTCAGGCCAAAACGCTCACCATCAAACTGGAGCGCGATCTTCAACAGAAGGCCCATCGGCACGTCTGCAATGGCTTGCGTCTTTTCGGGCGGAAGGTCGGGCGTGAACCGGATCGCGCCGGACGCCAGCACGCCGGTGGAAACCGTCACGATGCAGGCGGCCGCTTGGATCGTGCCGCGATCCGTTTCGACCCGCACGCCCGGCCCGCCCCAATCGACGACCTGCGCGGGCGTGCCGGTCAGGATCGGCAGGCCTGTGCCCAGATCGGCAACCAGAGTGCCATAGCCTTCGCGGATCAGGTAGTTGTAGGCATAGTCGCCGTAGCCGTTGACATCCCCAAGCGACAAGTCGGCGAAATCCACGCCGTAGTCCATCGGACCGGTCCAGCTTTGCACCGTCGCCGACATAGGCAAGTCCGCTGGCAGGCGGCTGGCGGCAGAAAAATCAGGCCCGCCGGAGATCGCGGCATCAATCCGATCACTGGCGTTTGAATAGGCGGCCCATTCGGAGGCATTGGCCGGGCGATTGCCGACATAGAACGCTTCGCCTGCCGTATTGTGATTGACCAGCGTGTACCCTCGGCTTTGTGCCAGGTCGACATGCGGCAGACCGGCCGGCCCTTGCAGCCAGGATGCGCCCTGATCATAGGGCACGCCAAAAGTGGTGCGGTCTGTAAAGGCTCGGCCACCGATTCGGTCCGCCGCCTCGATGACGATCACCGACTTTCCACTGGCGATGAGGCGGCGGGCCGCGGCGATACCGGCCGAACCGGCGCCGATCACCACAACGTCTGGATTGGTGGGCTGTGCGACAGCAACGCGCGGCAAGACGGCGGCCGACGCTGCTGCAGCCAGAAACGACCGGCGAGATGGGTGCCGCATCATCCTTTAGCGTCGCCGCAAGACCGCTTGCGCATAACCTGGCGGGTGCGCAGCGGTTCAAACTGAAGGGCATTGTGCTGGTAACGCCCGTTCGACACTGATGCCCCCGCGCTGATGCTGTTCATCCCAAAGCCTCCAACAAACGTTCGGGCTGTATCATCTGTTTCCCGGAGGCATTTAGGTCCTTTGGGAAGACAGTAATCACGTTCCTCCTCTGCGTCCATCAAGCCCGAGGCAGGTGCTTTACAAAGACGCGTTCTGATACAATCAAACCGCTCGTTGAATGAGCATTCAATAGTTTGAAGCGGTCAAGTCCAAACTCGTCACGGGCGTTCGTCTGAGGTTCAGGGCCGACGAAGCCCGGACCTTCCGACGACTGTCCGCGCAGTACCGCAAACCGGAAGGCACATCTGTTGCTTTGGGCGTGGACCGCAACCCTAGGGGTGTCCCCGACCTGATCAAAGGTTGCGGGCCGCGACCGCGACAAGGCGGGGGTCGGCCTTGACCGCATCAGCCAGGGCCAGCAATCGCGGTGCTACGCTTGCAACCTTGTCCCGGTCCAGCCAGGACAGGATCACTGAGATCAGGTAGTCCACGCCCATCGGTGCCGAGCCAAAGAGGAACGGCCCTTCGCCGACCACCGTATCCAGGAGCCCCAGATGGTGGTGCACATAGGCTTCTGCTGCAGTCTGAACACCCGGCACCCCGGAGGCGTCGGTCGTGTAGCGCTCGGTGTAGAACATCCGCAGGACGCCTTCGTAGATGTTGGCGTGAACAAAGGCCAACCAGCGGTCGTGCTGCGCCCGTGCCGCTGTCCCCGGCGGGGGTGCCAGGCCGCAACCCGGGTGGGCGTCAGCAAGGTGGTTCAGGATCGCAGGCAGTTCCGTGACCGCAGAACCATCCGGCAGACAGAGAACCGGCACCTGACCGCGCGGATTGATCTTCAGAAACGCCGCGTTCGACAAATACCCGGCCTCTGGATCAAGCTCTACGAGCTCATGGGCGATGCCGCCGGCCACAAGGGCCAGTTCGACCACAGCCGACCCTGACTGGGGATATCCGTAAAGACGATAGGCCGTCATTCTGTCCTCGCTGTTGCGCCATTGGGCACGTGAAATACGATTCCTCGGAAGTTCTCATGATCCGCCTTGTCGGGCGCACCGTTCGGCCGAAGCCAGGCACCCCCGGCAACAGCGAAATGCCGTTGCGGGTCAAGCTGGTTTGAACCCTCTCAGATATCCGGGAACAAGCTCTCCATCCTCCAGCACGTCGACCATTGCGGTCCAGTCTGCTATGAAATGCTTGTAGGTGTCGTCCCCGATGAGGGCCCTCGCGGCCTGGCCGAGGTCACCTTTGAGAAGGCCAAGCTCGCGACGGGCCTCGGCTGCATACCAGCCGCCGTCATCGACCATTTCGACATCCACAAAGCCCGCATCCAGAAGAAGCTGCCGATGGGTCGCGAGGGATCTGAGGTTGTAGGTAAGACCTTCAAGCCGGAACCACTCCAGCATCTTGGCGCTGTAGGGACGTTCGGTTCCCGTCCAATCGTAGGTCGTCAGGACGCCGCCCGGTTTCAGGACGCGGAGGCATTCGGCGAACATTGCCGACTTGTCGCTGATCTGCGTGAAGGCGCCAGAGCTGTAGACGATGTCGAAGATGCCGTCCGGGAAATCCAGCTGTCCGGCGCGGACGTGCCGAAACGTGACCCGTTCGGTCAAACCAGTTTCCTCGACATAGGCCTTGGCTGTCCGCACAAGGGGCGATTCGATGTCGATCCCGACGACTTTCGCCCCGAGATCCCGGGCGAGCACAATATCCCCGCCACCGATACCGGACCCGATGTCCAGAAGGTAACGGTCTTGCGTCGCGATACCTTCGGTCAGCCGGCGGATGTTCTGCTGTCCCCCCGGGGCCAGAAAGCCCTTGCCCCAGATCAGTTCCAGAAAGGCAACCATCTCGGCGCCATATTCGTCGATATGATCGCTATCTTGTGTCATTGTCCTGCCTCCTGCGGTGGTGACTGAAGATGCCGGTCATCCGAAGCCTCCGACAAGTGCCGTCATCACGGTGCCAGCGACACGAGCATCTGCTCGTTCATCTCGACTCCCAGGCCGGGCTTCCGGGGCAGGCTGGCATAGCCCGCTGCGATGACATAGTCGCAGGTCGCAAACGTCGCCCCAAGTTCAAGATAATCGTAGTAAAGTTCAGCATAGGTCGCGTTGGGCATTACGGCGCAAACATGCAGCATCGCCATGAAGGCGACAGTCGTGCTGTTCCAGCTGTGCGGCGAGACATGGGCTCCGTGAGCGTCAGCCAGGGCACCAATCTCCAGCATCCGCAGAATTCCACCGGCGCCGGCGATGTCCGGGTTCAACACGTCGGCTGCCCGGGCAACCAGGACATCCCGATAATGCCGCAGGCCCGCCTGCCGCTCGCCCGTCGTGATGCGGCAAGCCGTGGCGGCGCGGATTTCGGCCATCGCGGCCAGATTGTCCCCTGCCACGGGCTCTTCGATCCAATAGGGATTGTAGGCCTCGAAGAGCTTTGCCGCGCGCAGTGCATGGCGCGGATCGTCCTGAATGGCAAAATCGATCAGGATATCGAGGTCGGGCCCGACGGCCTCACGGGTCAAGCGCACGCAGGCCTCTGCCTCTGCGAGCGTGGCCCGGCGAAGCGGGTAGATCTTCACCGCACGATAGCCCTGTGATTTCATCATTGCACAGCGATCGGCGACGGCCTGGGGCGACTGCACCCGCTCGTCCCAGGCATTTGCGTAAAGTGGCACCTGATTGATGAGTGCGCCGCCAAGCAGGGCGTGCAGCGGCAGCCCGGCGGATTTGCCAAGCAGATCCCACAGGGCGATCTCGATCGCGCTTACGGCGCTGGCATAGTCGATGCCGGGGTGGTCACTGTCCATGGACCTTGAAACGCGATGCAAAAAGCCTCGTGGCGTCGCAGTCTCCATCTGCTGGACGGCTGCGCCAAGCGCGAGAATGATCTCGCGAATTGCCAGCTGCCGGTGCTCCAGAGCATAGGCCTCGCCCCAGCCCACCAGCCCGCATTCCGTCTCAAGTTTCACGAAAATCATGGTCTGCCCACGAGACCAGTTGTCCGCGCTTGGTCTTGGGGCAACGAGGAACGGAGTGACTTTCGAAATCTTCATGTCTGGCTCCGCAGGGGAAAAGCCTGATCCGCAAGTGCGGCACGCAGCGCGATCACATTATCCGGGCTTCCCCGCAGTTCAATCTGCAAAGATGGGCCGCTGTCGGGCGAGCGCGAGCCACGCCTTGTCGCCAGCCCCGGGTTCGGATCAGGCAGCGAGACGACCGCGCACCTCTGCCAGGAGCGGCGGCGCAGGTCTGCAGGCCGGGGGTGTTGTTTCGGAGAGGGCGCTCTGACGGAACCGGGTCGCGGACCGAGGCAGGCAGGCAAGCGAAGGGTCTCTGGCCAAGCCCCACCATGCGGCGGATATCTGCCGACCCCGAGGAAGCCATTGCTTCCGACAAACGAAGTCCCGAAGCAGGAAGACCGGCTTTGCAACACAACAGGCGACTGGATGGCAGGCTCCGCTATGGCGTTCACAACGCATCTATGCGCCCTTTTCAAGGAATGCTATTCCTTCGAAAACCCCGTACCGCAGTGAAAGAGTCAGCGTCCCATGGACCGTCCCCTTGCGCCTCATCGTATCAATCTGCACGATCCCGACGGCACGGGTCTTGAACCATGGGACGTGATCGACCCGGCTGAACTGGTTTCTGGCACACCTGTTCAGCGCGGCTATCTCTGCGACGAGATTGGCGGGTACATCGCCGGAGTCTGGGATTGCACCGCCCAGACCGCGCCCATGTCGGCTTATGACGTCGATGAATTCATGTATCTGCTCGACGGCAGCGTGATCATGGTCATGCCCGATGGTGCCGAGGTGGAGGTAAAGGCACATGAAGCATTCGTCATCCCCAAAGGCTTGAAGTGCCAGTGGAAACAGCCCGGTTATGTGCGAAAGATATTCATGATCCTCGACGCGCCGGATGTCGTGCCCGCCGGGAACCCCGCGCTGACCCGAGTCACCGTGCCGGACCTGTCGGGCCGGTCCTGCCCCGACGGCGCCATCAGCCTGTCGCGCACCGATTTCACCAATGCCGCCGGCAATCTCTGCGTCAGCGTGCAAGAGCATGGGGCGGTTGTCACAGCTGCCACCCCTGCCTGCGCCAATCAGGTGATCGTCGTGTTGCACGGCGATCTGACCCTGACCCATCAGGGAGCCGCCCAGCACTTTGCCCCGGGCGAGGCGGTCTATCTGCCGCAGGGCTGCATCACCGGCTGGCAAACGGTCTCGGGCACACGGCTTCTGGTCGCCAGCTACCTTTCCTGATCCGGCCGCCCCCGCCGGACGCACGCCCGAAGCGGCTGGCCTCCGCGCCGACATATCCCTTCCGCGCCAACGGGGGCAAATGGAGTGTTCAGGGCAGCTGGCGTCTGTTCATCCATTCCGGTCAAGCTTGCCGCCTTCCTGCCGCAGCCTCGATCTTCACGAACGTGTCGTTGTAGGCGGGTTGCCCTCCGGGCGACCAGGAGGACGGCGTGAGCAGATTGCCAAGAGCGGCCGTCTGATGCGGAGATGACCACCATTTTCCATCAAGCGCGGCGCAGCCGGGAAGGATTGCATCGCTTGCCTTTATCGTGGCCTGCAAGACGCCGCGTTGATTGGTGACGTGCACCTTGTCGCCGTCAAGCAATCCCCGCATGGCGGCATCATCGGGATGCATCAGCACGGTCGGGCCGCCCTGCGCCTTGCGCTGGCGCGGCATGTTCGCGAAGGTCGAATTGAGAAAATGGTGCCCCTTGGGTGTGAGCAGGCGCAACTGTCCAACATCTGGCGGTGCGGGAGCTAAGAGAGGTTGATCGGCAAACCGCAGCTTGCCGACTGTCACGGGCGGCGGCGCGGCCTGGACCCAACCTTGTGACTTCAG
>JAPLPF010000087.1:11767-15792 GCA_026400325.1 Rhodobacterales bacterium | reverse complement strand
CTTGCCGGTAGTGCCGATGCGGCGATCTGCTCGTCACTTTCGGCAAAAGCCGGATGATCCAGCCCCAGCTTTGGCGCAAGACGGCGCATGATCTCACCATGAGACAGCGCTTCCCCCAACGGCGGGATCGCGGGATGATTGACGCCGATGTAGTGATGCCCCCAGGGCGGAACGATGTCGAAATGCTCCAATTGCGTGGTCGAAGGCAGAATGAGATCGGCGTAGCGTGCCGTATCGGTCATGAAATGCTCGACGACCACCGTGAACAGATCTTCTCGCAGGAGCCCCTGGTGAACCCGGCCGGAATCGGGAAGCGTCACCGCCGGATTCATGCACCAGACCATGAGCCCATGCACCTTTGGCGCCAGATCGCTGCTGGTGAGCGAGGCGCCCAAGGCGGCGATATCAAGGCTGCGCGGGTTGCGCGGTTTCAGGTCCGGGCGTGCGGCAATCCCCTCGTGATACTCTGGCCCGGTGAAGGTAAACAGACCACCGCCGCGCCGTCCCTGCTGCCCGCTCATCCGGGACAATGCCGAAAGTCCACGCAGAAATGCCTCCCCACACACAGTCTGCTGTGGCCCGACACCCGCGCGGATCACTGCGGCTTTGGCGTCGACCAGAGCGCGGGCGAGACGACGGATCGTTTCCGCGTCGATCCCGCAGACGACCGCGGCACGCTCTGCCGGCCACTCGGCAATCTGAGCCAGGTATGCGTCGAGATCCTCTGCCACCGCGCGCATGCCCAAGAGATCGGCGGTGCCGTCTTCCATCAAAGTCTGCGCCATTGCTGCGGCCAGCACCGCGTCCGTGCCCGGCCTGATGGCGAGGTGTTCGTCACATTGCCGGGCGGTTAGTGTGCGTCGCGGATCGATCGCTATGACGCGGGCGCCATGCATCGCGCGGGCTTCCTTCACGAATTGCCAATGATGGTGACAGGCGGTCATAAGGTTTGCACCCCAGAGCAGGATCAGGCGGCATTCCGCGATCTCTTCCGGGTTGAAGCCCACCGGGTGCCCTTCAGCGGCCAACAGGCTCATTGGTGCGCCGCACACTTCCCCGTGGAGGTCGGATGCGCCCAGACCGTGAAAGATCCGCCTCAGCGCCTGGCGCTGCATGGTTCCCATCGCCCCGAGGTAGTACAGAGGGGCAAGAGCATCCGGCCCATGCTGATCGATGATCTCACGGAAACGCCTTGCGATTGTGTCAAGCGCGTCTTCCCAACTCACGCGTTCGAAAGTCCCACTGCCCTTCGGTCCTCTGCGGCGCAAGGGATGCAAGAGCCGATCGGGCGCATAGATGCGCGCCTCGTAATCGTTGACTTTTGCACAGAGCACACCGCGCGTGATCGGATGCGCGCTGGCACCTAGCACACCTGTCACGCGCCCATCTTCGACCGTTGCGATCCAGCTGCACGTGTCCTGGCAATCCAGCGGGCAGCAGCCAATAATCTCTTTCTTTTCCGACAATTGCACGTCCCCCTGAAGTCTGCGAAGTATCACCCGGCAGCCAACTTTCTTACCACTTTCGGCGGACTGGCGCCCACCGCACGTCATCCGCTTGGGCGGTCGGCAGGCTTCCTCGGGCTGAAATCAACCTCCCATTTCAAGCTGATGCGTCACCGTCTTGAACGGCACGCCATCGGGATCGACGATCGTATCGAACTCTTCGGCATAGCGACGCCCCTCATAGACGGCTGCGGCGATCGTCGCCGGACCGAAGCAATCCCCGATGCGGCGCAGGCTGCGGATGCCCGCAGCCGCAAGCTTGTCCGGCATGGCTTGCAGGGCGTGATAGAGATCGTCATTGGGCAGTCGCATGGTCACCGGCACCAATGCGCCATCCCGCTCGACCGTTTCACCAGTCAGCGTATTTGTCATCACGATATGCCCTTGCTCCACGCGGGTCACCACATGGCGCGCAAGGATCTCTACGCCCAAGGCCAGCAGCCTTCGTTCGATATGGCCCTGCTCGAGCGTGTATTCGGTCCAGCTGGCCACCTGCAGCTCCGGTGTTGCCAGCGCGACCTTGTAGCCTTCGCTGGCCAGCAACTCGGCCATGACCGAACCCATGTAGTAGTGGTCGTCATCGAACACCACGACAGATCCTTTCGGCGGGCGAATGCCGTCCATGATATCATCGGGGCTGAAGGAACGCCCAGAGTCTGCGCCGGATAGTGCTGCGCGCAAGGTCCTGCCGACGCCGTCACGCCGCCATGTCGCCCCTGTTGCAAGGGCGATGTGTTCTGCCCCGAACTCCAAGATATGTTCCTGTGTCAGTGTGCTTTTGAGGTAGAGTTCGACGTTGGTCATGGGCTTGATCTGACCAAGACGGTAGTCGCGCACGCGCGCCCAGGCGTTGAGGTTGGGAAGGGCGCTTTCACGGCTGACCCGGCCACCTGCCACGCTTCTGGCATCAGCCAGTGTCACGCTGTAGCCGCGCTGTCCCAGCGCGCGTGCGGCCTCCAGTCCTGCCGGGCCGGCACCCACGATGAGGATTTTCGCCTCGCTTTCCTTCGGTCTGATCTTCTCGGGATGCCAGCCCTTGCGCCATTCCTCGCCGAAGGACGGGTTCTGCGTGCACCGGCTGGGTGCCGAAAAATTGTTCCACGCGGCGCAGATGTTGCAGCCGATGCATTCGCGGATGTCTTCGGGGCGGCCCTCTTCGATCTTCCTTGGCAGGAACGGATCCGCGATCGAGGGGCGCGCAGCACCGATCAGATCGACAATGCCGCGCCGGATGGCGGAAACCATCGTGTCCGGTGAGGTGTAGCGGCCAACCGATGCAACGGGCTTGGTCGTGACCTGCTTGACGAATTCCACATATCTTTCCTGGTAGGCTTCAGGTGCGAAGCGGGAGGTCATGGAGTCGTTGTTCCAATCTGAAACATTCACGTCCCACATGTGGGGCAATTCGGCCATCATCTCGATGGCGTCCTTGCCTTCGTTCTCCCATTCCAGTCCGTCGGGGCCCATCATCTCGTCGACCGCGAAACGCGCGATCACGCCCATCGTGTCTCCGACAGCGTCAAGCGTGTCTTCCAGAAGCTCACGATAGAAGCGCAGTCGGTTTTCAAGGCTGCCGCCGTATTCATCCATGCGCTGATTGTGGCGCCGTGCCAGGAAATGCGAGGGCATGGCCCCGTCATGCCCGGCGTAGACCACGACACAATCGAATCCTGCCTTTTTTGCACGCACTGCGGCATTGCGATGCCACCGCCGGTAGGCGCGGATGTCTTCCCGGTCCATGGCGCGGGCCTGAACAGGGTGATTGTTCCAACTGACCGGCCGGTGCATCGGCCCGATGGGAACCTCGCGACTGTAGGCATTCCCGGTGTCCTGGCCATTATGGACCAGTTCCAGAGCGGCCAGAGCACCATGCTCATGCACCGCGTTGCACATTCCGGCCAGCATGGGAACATCGCGGTCGTCCCAGAACCGGGCTTCTGTATAAGGTGTGACATCGCCGGTTGGATGAAAATCGACTTGCTCGGTGGCGATGATGCCCCAGCCGCCCTCGGCTTTCATACCGCGCATGGCGATCATGCTGTCCGGGTAGACGCGACCCATCCCATTGCAGTGTGGCACCTGGTAGAACCGGTTTTTCGAGGTGACCGGACCAATCTGCACCGGCTCGAACAGGATGTCGTATCTGGGGTCGCGCGTCATGCTTTGGTCTCCTGTTCTTCCGTTAACAGCGCGTTCGCTTTTTTCATGATCGCGTCGATGTGGGTTGGAAAGATCGTGCGCATGAGCAGGCTCATGATCTGGATCGCGTCTTCGAAAGAAATATGCGCGGCGGAGTAATAAAGCCGCCCCCAGATCCCCTCGATCATGGTTTCCACCGCCCGCGCCGCGATTTCCGGAGTCCACGCGGACTCCCGAAGAAGCTCACGAGCATCTTCGAAAATCGCACGCATCATCTCCTGCCGCTCGGCCTCTATGCGCTCGAAGACCGTCTTGAGGCCTTGGGAGCGTGCAGCCTCCGGCCAGAATTCGTTCCAAAGGGCAAGATTGTTGAATGACAGG
>JAPLPF010000087.1:0-11761 GCA_026400325.1 Rhodobacterales bacterium | reverse complement strand
GCGCCGCGAAAGTCGCCCCGATGATCCTGTCGACCGGGTCGTCGCCTGCCTCGTTGATCGCGTCCTTGGTGGCCTGCTGATACTCTTCCATCCGTTGCTGGAAGGCCTCTGCAAGGAGCATCTCCTTGGTCTTGAAATAGAATACCAGAGTGCCCTGCGAAAGGCCCGATGCCCTCGCGACCGTTGCCAGCGTCGTGGAGGACAGGCCGTGCTCTGCGATCGAGGCGACCGCAGCATCCATGAGCTGCTTGCGCCGCCTGGAACTGTTCTCGAGATCCGCACCTTTCGGGCGTCCCACCCCGGGATGCCTTCCTGTCACTGTTTGGATTTCCCTGTCTGCCTTGCCCTGAAAGAGTAGTCGTGATTTTGCAGAACGCCGTGTTCGAAGAATTCACAAACTGAATCCAAACGGTTAGAAGGGGTGCATGAGCAAGCCATTACCTGCCCGCTCCCGCATGACAGACTGGTCCCGCTATACTGCTGCGCTGGGTGCTGTCAGATGAATGAGAGCCAGTCTCCGTTGCCCCAGCCCCACTTTCGGATCAGGCAGCGAGAAGGCCGCGCTATTCTGCGAGAGCGGCGAGACGGATCATCTCATGGCATCCAGGTGAAGTAGCAACGCCTTCACATTGCTGACACCGCATTGTCCGCCCCATCGTGTCCCAATCCCGCGCGCCATCAACTCGGCGGCGATCTCGCGTGTCAATCGGCGCGCAAACCTGACCCCGTATCGGCGTCCAATTTTGACCCCTCTGTGCGGCGTCGAGATCAGGGTCTGAGCCGACGGAGCGTTCATGTGGTGGAGGCGGGTCAGGCCCTGATCGGGGTCAGGCGCGGTTTTTGAAGCGCCATGACTCGTTACCGGTTTCAACGATCTCGCAGTGATGGGTGAGGCGATCGAGCAGTGCCGTGGTCATCTTTGCATCGCCAAAGACGGTTGGCCATTCGCCGAAGGCGAGGTTGGTGGTGACGATGATCGAGGTGCGCTCGTATAGGCGGCTGATCAGGTGGAACAGCAACTGCCCGCCGGATTGCGCGAAGGGCAGATAGCCGAGTTCGTCGAGGATGACGAAGTCGAGGCGCGTCAGGTAGTCGGCCATGCGGCCCTGCTTTCCGCCACGGGTCTCGGTTTCCAGCCGGTTGACCAGATCAACGACGTTGAAGAAGCGGCCGCGGGTCCCGTTGCGGATGAGCGACCGCGCGATGGCGATGGCGAGGTGGCTCTTGCCGGTTCCTGTGCCGCCGATCAGGACGACATTGCGCTGGTCGGCCACGAAGCTGCCGCTGGCCAGTTCCTTGACCAGACTTTCGTTGATCGGCGTTCCGCCGAAGTTGAACTGGTCGAGATCCTTGGCCAGCGGCAGCTTGGCGATGGTCATCTGGTAGCGGATCGATCGGGCCTGCTTCTCGGCAATCTCGGACTGCAAGAGGTCGCCCACGATCCGGGGCGGTTCGTGCTGGCGCTTGATGCCAGCGGCCATGACCTCGTCATAGGCGCTGCGCATTCCGTAAAGCTTCAACGTCCCCATCAGGTCGAGGATTTGGGTGCGTTCCATGGCGACTGGTCCTCCTGAGATTATCGTAGCGCGCGCAATCGGCCACGGGTTCGTGGGTCAGGCGCAGCGAGGTTGGGGTAAGCAGCAAGGGCGATGGCAAGGGATCGCGGCGTCGCGCGAGGATGTTGATGATGATCGGGGCGGAGTGGACGCCCTGATCGAGGGCCTCGCGACAGGCCGCCTCGACGGTCATCAGACCATCATCGCGAACGCAGCTCAGAATCTGAACCATCTGGCGGTCACCGTCATCGCTGCCCTTCAGCTTGCGCCGGATCGCGGCCATGGCCGGGGGCAGCACCCAGTCCTTGAACGGTGCACCATTACGCAGAGCCCCGGGTTTACGCGCCAAAACAGGCACATAGTGCCAGGGATCATAGACGGTCTGGTTCCGCCCAAAGGCCCGTGCATGTTCGCCGACGATCCCCCCATCCTGCCGGATGACGATCCGTTCCGCATAGGCATGCACCTCGACCGGACGCCCGACCGCGGTGGCCGACACCGAGTATTTGTTGGTGTCGAACCGCACCGTGCAGGTCTTGGAGACCGAGGCAGGCACGCTGTGGAAGCCGTCGAAGGGTCCGGCATAGGGCACGAGCTGCGGCCGCTCGGTCTCGAACATCTCCCAGACCGTCTTGTCGGTCACTTCGGGATGACGGTGCGCCTTGGCATAGGCCACACATTTGTCGAGAAGCCAGCCGTTCAGTTCGTCGAGGCTCTTTACCCGCAGGCGCGGCGTGAAGAATCTCTCTCGGACGAGGCCGACCTGGTTCTCGACCTGTCCCTTCTCCCAGCCCGAGGCGGGAGTGCAGGCAACAGGATCGACCAGGAAGTGGCTGCACATCTGGAGGAAGCGACGGTTGTAATGTCGTTCCTTTCCGCTGAAGACAGCCTCCACCGCGGTCTTCATGTTGTCGTAAATCCCGCGTGTGCAGGCACCCTTGAAGAAGGCAAATGCCCGGTCGTGGGCATCGAAGACCATCTCCTGGCTCTCGCGCATGTAGGCCCGCACGAACATCATCCGGCTGTGGCAAAGCCGGACATGGGCGACCTTCACAGTGATCGTGACGCCCGCGATCACCACGATCTCGTGGCTCCAGTCGAACTGGTAGGCCTCACCCGGATCGTAGGAAAGCGGGACATAGGCTTCGGCCGTCACCGCCCCCCGGGTCTTCGACCATGACCTGGCATAGCGACGGACGGCATCGTAGCCGCCCTCATAGCCAACCGCCCGAAGCTCCTCGAAGATGCGGATGAGGGTGAGCCGCTCGCGAGGCGGCTTGTTCGAATTGCCCTGCAGAAACTCGTCAAGCTTCTGCTGCCAGGGGCCGATCCGTGGCATCGGCTGATGGTCGCGCTCGTAGGTGAAGTCGGTCTCGTCCGACCGCAGGATCTTCCGCACGGTGTTCCGCGACACATGCAGTTCCCGCACGATCTTCTTCAAGGACCAGCCCTGGATGTGAAAGGCCCGCCGGACCCGCGCGATCGTATCCACTCGCTTCAACTCCCCCTCCGTCCGCTGCCCAGCAACGGACGGTCTGACAGATCATCAGGGGGGTCAAAATTGGACGCCGATCACCCCGCCATAGGGGTCAAAATTGCACGCCGAAACACACCAGTGGGTTAGGCCTGGAGGCTCAACGCAAGTTGATTGAGGACTTCGCAGCCTACTGCGGCGCGTAGGTCTTGGCGCGGTTCACAGAGGTAGAGGGTGGGCGCAAGGCCGACCGGACCGAGCTTTCGAAGGCGCTGCACTTGGCGAAGGTTACGGGGGCCACGCTGGTGATTGCCAAGCTAGACCGGCTTAGCAGGAATGTGGCGTTCCTGCTGGCCCTGCGCGACAGCGGCGTGCGGTTCATGGCAGTGGACATAACGGAGGCCAACGACCTGACCGTGGGGATCATGGCGCTGGTGGCGCAGGCCGAACGCGAGGCGATCTCGCGGCGGACAAGGGAGGCTCTCGCTGTGGCAAAGGCGCGGGGGGAAAAGCTGGGAAATCCGAACGGGGCGGCGAGCCTCCGGCGGGAGGGTAAAGGTAGTGCGGCACTCCGGGCGACGGTGTCGGTGAACGCCGCGGCCTTCGCGGAGGACCTCATAGCTGTGGTTGGCACTCACACTGCTGAACCCGGCATTCGTTTGCTTTTGGTCTGCCCTCCCTGTTACGTCTCTTCTATGGTTTGCGAAGGTGTGCCGCGAGGAGCATGGTTTCGGTTTCGGTTTTAAGTTGATGAGTTTATTGGGCGCAACGTGCCGGGGTTGAGTTTGGCTGCCAAACGTTGTGATTTGATGAAGTTTTTTGGCCCACCAGGAAAGGTCTCCAGCTTTGGGTCCAGAGGGAGGTAGCGTGCGCCTGGTGCGAAAGGTGGTTGCAAAGCAACGAATACCGAGCAGTCTTTGGTTCTCCCTTGACTTGGCTATAAGAATATTCTGACATCCTTGAAGAACTGCGAAATGAGCTATCTCTTTCAACTCGGGGTAGTTGGGGTTGGCACTTTTGATGGGTGGACCCGTTCAAGCATCAATAGTTGTGGGGCCTCGGGCGGTTCTCACCTCCGGATCGTATCATGCTCTTAGGGAATTGCTAAAAGCAGAAGCGGCATTCTGGTCTTTGGTTTTCCCGAAGGGCATTCAGAGCAGCTTGAGTTGTTCGCTCTTGCGGCCGAACTATTCCTCGCTCATCGAGTTGGTTGGCACCTATCAGTTTCAGTATGGCCCTTTGCAACTCCTTGGTCGCAAGGATCTGGCGATCTACCCTGCGTCGTCGAGTGTAGAGGGTCGAGCCCTTTTACGCTATGCGAACACGGATCTGGCATTTGCCATTCTTCGGTTCCTTTGGGCCGAGGCAAATTGGACAGGCGGAAGTGCTTTGGGTGACTCTTCGGACAGGGTCGCCGAAGAAACCGGCGAACTTCTTGTTTTAGCTTTCCGGCTCAGTGCCTCTATCAACGTCCAGCGGCGGCTATTCTGAGGTGCCTGTGACGTGACGTCGGGGGCCTGACATCGGCAGCATCTGACCTGGCAATTCGCCCCGACTCCTTAGCGGCCAAATGGTAGGTTCTTTCCTGAAAGCTCTTGCAACCGCCGGCCGGACGCGCGTCCTCCTTGGGGTTTTTTCCTCGTGAACGACTGGTGACGCTGGCGCTGGAGGGCTTCAAGGTCGATCAACTGGCGAATACTCTCCTTCTCGACCCGCTTCAATGCATTGAGGCGAAGCCGTAGCTTGGCGACGCGCATGTCTCCGCTATCCTTTGCGACATCTGCCAACGTCCGGATAAGACGGTCCGACTCTTCGACGAAATGCCGACAAGAGTGGTCTGACGCAGAAAGCGAAACGACTTTTGCAGAGTGCCCCGGCTGGCCCTGCCGCTGGGATTGGAATTCACCGATCAGCGCAGTGGACCTTGCACGCACGCAGTTTCTGCTCGCCCGTTCCGCCGATGAGCGAATCACGCGGATCAGATCGATCTGCTGGGACGTTGATCCGGTCGCGATCCGCAAGCCCAGAATAGCCAAAAGCGACGCCACGAGAGTCAGAAGCGAGAGGAGATTGAAGATCTGAATTACGACCAACACCTGTCAGCTACCCCCTTAGTTCACATGAAAACGGGTCTGAGGGCAGAACCTCAACATGCCCAAAGAGTTCGTTCGTCTCCTGTGCGTAGCACCGCAACTCTATTGGGACATAGCCACCTGATGCGGCCACGGCCAAGATGGCCCTCGCGCAGGCCCGATGTATTGAGGCATTTCCAGTCTGTATTGCGTACTCTCTTGCGTCACGAAACAGTAGTAGTGTGTCCTCTTGCCATTGACTCATTCTGAGCATTCTCCAAAGCAGCATCTGCAGTGGAGGCAGGAAAGCGAGCCTTGGTAAAGATTCGCTTAATGGATGTCTTCTAGGCGGCGCACTCGTTCAAGGGTGGTGTCCGCATCGCTCCGTATCGGTGCGCTGAATGTTTGGGTTTCAAGGTCTCGCGCCTCTGATGCGCAGGCTTTGGCCAGAAGAAGGAACGCTTCTGCGGTTGCGGTGAAACCCTCCATTTCAGCTTTGGCGGCCGCTACAAGGGCGCGATTCTTCAATTCACTGGGATGCATTGGATACCTCAGTTTTGATTAACTTTTGACAGAATTACGTCGCCAAGATTAAGAATGGGTTAAGAGAGCGAGGCGGAGCAACAATCAACCTCAGATTGACCTTTGTTCCGGTCGCTCTCTCGCACAGGCTGCTCGCCTCTGTAGGGCTAGATATAGAAGTCATTGTAGTGGCAGGCCCAATATACGGTGGTCGCCTCGTTCGACTCATTGTATGCCTTTGGTTGTGCGCGATGGCCTGACTCCCGTCAGAGTTCGCATTAGCCCAAATCTTATCCACAATGCTGCTGGGACTTCGCCCAGTGGAGGAGCGATTCGTCCCAAATCAATTGCCTTTAGCGACTCTAGATTGACTGCCGGGCACAAACCCGCCCCATTCCCAACGGTTTCCCAAGCCGCCGACATGGCCATCGATGGCCACGTTGCAGGGTGGGTCAGTAAAGATCAGGTCGACCTCGTCATTGCGCAGAAGGCTGTGAGCGCCCTTGGATCGCGCAGGTCGCCGCAGATCTGCCGACGCGGGCCGAGCTTCCAGAGATCGCAAAACTGCATGATCGGCGGTCTGGGCGGTACCGGCAACAGTTCAGCCGCCTCTGGCACCTTCTGCGAGCGCCGGTCCCGATGCTCGTCCAGAATAAGATCGATCTCGGCGAGTTCAAAGCCTGTGGGATCGGCCTCGAAGTCAAAGTCGCCCTGCGCCTGCAGCTTGATCGCGAGGTTTTCCGATTCCTAGCCGGCCTTCTCGGCCAGGCGTATGTCCGCGATGATGCTTTCAGGTTGCGCTGTTAGCAATTTGTTAAGCCCATTACGATAACAAGTTGCTTAAACAACCTCTAGGACGAATGAATGATGAAATACTCATGGCTACTTGCAGTCTTGGATGACATTCACGATTTCGGAACGGAAAACAAGATCTTGAATTTCCTGCATTTTATAGAGTCGGCTAAGGATACTATTCTGAGCGAGATCGAAGCAGAGCGCAAATGCCTGCAAGAAGAGCAGAAGGCCGAAGCCGGGCTAGGAATACTGATACAGGTGGACTTCTCAAGAATGGCAGGTGTGTCAAACATGGGACAGAAATGGAACGTCGACCTTGAGCGGCTTTCAAGATTACATCGTTAGCCTTGTCAGGGATCGGACTAGGTGAAATCTACATTCAGCACTCGTTCTCGTTTCATATCAAGAACATGACGGTTGCAGCCAGGGCGACGGGAGAGAGGAAGACCTTCGAGCATCTGTCGCAGCGCCTGGCTACCCTACGCCAATCCCTTAGCTACCCGAACATGGCATCGATTCAGTGGCGCCGCTTGTCGTCCTAGACGGGTTTACCGCGTGACTTCTGGCCAAGGAAGCAGGGCTCTTCCCCCTTGTCCTTCAATACCAAGCAGCGTCGTAGCCTCGGTCGGCCAGCAACCCGTCCGCCCTTTGCAAGTTGGACAGCAGAGTCTCGGCACATGTGCAATCGATCACCTGGCCTGCCCTCTTGAAGAACCGGATCGAGCGGCCAACCAGGTCTGTGACGGTATGAAGCTTGGGGTTGATCCCGCCTTTTAACCGTCTGCTTAGACGGCCCCTTGGCAGTCAGCAGTTCCTTTAGCGCCCGCATGTTGAACGCCCTGCAGCGCACCTTCAAGCAGCTAGTATCGATCCTCACTGGCTTCGGAACGACTTCTTCGGAAGCGAGGACTTCAATCATCCGCGCGAAGACCCCTTTGCCGCCTCATGGTTTACAAAGAATGTAAATTATCTTTGCTAGCCCATACTCCTTGAGGTAACCGCACAACTGCAAACCGTTGGAATTACTCAGGACCATGCCGCTAAGAAACCCTGCGGCCATCGCTACACGCCTTCCGGTAGTCCTTCGGGAAGAAGGGCTAAAGCCGGGTAATCTCCGCGTCCGTAATCCAGAAGAGGGTGCTTATCTGTCCGTCTCCATGCGGATCCTGACTCATCCAGCAAGACCAAGTTCAATGGGTCCGGACCGTAGCGAAGAACGCGTCTACAGAACATTGGGATCTTCCGTGTGAAATCCAAGAGCGAAGCGAAACAAATCTACAACTTAATATACACGCTTTCGACCTTCTAAACCGTAGGTTAACTCCAATACGAAGAACAGGGCCCAGAAAGCGGTCGAACCCCCAAAAATTTACACTCCATCAACACACCTGCCGGACAATTTCGGTGGGTCTATGGGGTGTAAAATGGCAACGATAACTCTTCCGGGGCTGTCCGGAACGACCAAATATTTGAGCGGGAAGGTTAACGAAAAAGTCTTTGGCGCAAATTTCCTGTTCGATCGCGACGGTGGTCAACAGGCCGGAACAATCTCAAATACCTATCAGGCGTTTGCAAACGACGTCAGCCTCCAAACAATGAGATATCCCGGCGGAACTATAACGGAGGTCAATCTTGACCTTACAGATCCAAACTCAACCAACCATAACTACTCTGGCCTAAATGACTCGCGCAAAGAGCCGACCGTAGGAGTCTCGGATTTCCTTGCCTTCACTGCCGAGGTTGGCGCCACAGCCACGTTCGTCCTGCCGACTTACCGGTTCCTAAGTACGGACCCCGATGCTGGAGGAAACCGAACAGTCAATGTAGAGCAGGAAGCAGCGCTTCGCAGTTTCATCCGATTCGTGCTGGACGATGCCTCCAAGAATGGCGTGACCATTGATGCATTCGAGATTGGCAATGAGTGGTACGTTGATAACTCGGAAATCTTTGGTTTCAGGATGTCGCCGATAGAGTATGGAAGAGTTGCAGCCCATCTTGCAGTCGTTGTTCAGGAAGAAATAATTAACTTCAACAAGTTGCGGCCCGAACTAATCGGTATTGATCCTGATATTGTTGTGCAAGTTGGGCCTGGTGGCGAAGCAGAATGGTATACCCCCTCGGGGAACATTGCGCCGGAAGACTACGATGGCACCGTTGTTTCAGCAACACAGCACATATTCAATCAATTTGATAGTCTCGAATCGCGAAATGCCGTCGATGGTATCGTCTCACATCGCTACCTGCACGGCGACGATAGATCAATTACGGGATGGTCATACGATCCCACAGAGCGGTGGATTTCAATGGCGGCTAGTACGTCCGGATTTGGGGACATGAAGCTGTATGTGACCGAGTGGAACGTCTCCTCACGGAATCAGACTGAGTTGGGACTAAAGCAGTTTGATACCATGATAGAGTTAGTTGAGGAAATGGCCCTTGCAGGCGTTGATCACGCAAATGTTTGGGCAGTTCAGCAGAACAATATGACGCGACTTATTGAGAACACTGGATTGAACGACATGCCATACAATGGCCTCAGCTTTGCTGGCGTGGCATTTGACATGATGGCGTCTCAGTTGCCCGGGACACAGGTAATTGCCGGTAGTTCTTCCATATCGGGTCTAACTGTAAACTCATTCGGATCGAGCCAGAAGAATGTCTACTTCCTTACAAACAGAAGTGAGGTGAGTCGAAGTGACTCCATTTCGGTTACTTCACTTGAAGGCGGTGCGCATCATGTTTCCATCTACGAGGTCACTAAGTCGGAAGATGGTTCGCCTGAGGTCAAAGTCACAACGCTTAACTTGTTGGCAGGCAAATCTGAAATCAAGCTGAATTTCAGCGCAAACGAGTCTGTCATGGTTGTGGTCGCCAAGGGAGATTCCGGTGTGAAGATTGAAGGATATGACAGTTCTGACACGCTAAATGGAAGTGGGAAGGCGGATTTGATAGATGGTGGGGCCGGTAGCGATTCAATCAATGGAGACCAAGGAAGCGACGAACTGTTTGGACGGATGGGGAATGATACACTTCTTGGGGGAGATGGCGACGATACAATTTTTGGCGGTGGCGGTGATGATTTGCTGGACGGAGGCACAGGGAACGACATTCTACTTGGTGGGTTTGGGAACGATACCCTTTTCGGCGGCGACGGCTTTGATGTGGTTTCGTTTGAGGGTGCTTCCGCGTCAATGGTCCTGTCGCTTGGTGAATCCAATGTACGAATCCTTTCATTTGGTGCAGAGACGGGGCCAACATCTTCATGGTCAACAATCGAGTATCGTAACATTGAAGGCTTTGTCGGCGGGCAGGGTGATGACTTCATTTTGGGAAATGAGGGCAATAATGTTCTCAGCGGGTCGGCGGGTGATGACCAACTTAGTGGAGATAGTGGAGACGATGGTCTGTTTGGGGGTCTGGGTCAGGACACCTTGGGTGGAGGAACAGGTAATGACGTCCTAGCAGGGGGCCCTGGTGATGATCTAATGCTGGGTGGGGCCAGCAACGATTTGTTTTTCGTTGGAACTGGAAATGATACCTGTGGCGGTGGGGAAGGAGACGATGTCTTCATAATTGAGTCTGTCGGTGATTTTGGGTCGGGCGATGTTGTCCTTGGTGGCGGCGGCTTTGACGAGCTGCGGTATACTGGAAGTTCTGCAGGAGTGCTGATCCTCGATGGTTTGACGGATGTAGAGCGGTTTGTTGTTGGAACGAGTACTGGGGCTTCCGCTGGTTTAGACGGATCCGTCTCGATTGATTTGAACGCTTCTACGTTGAGGCATAGCGTTGAATTGGTCGGCAATGGTGGTGATAATCGGTTGATCGGGGGTTTTTTCGCCGACCATCTTTATGGTGGAGGAGGGAACGACACATTGACAGGCGGCATTGGGGACGACTTCCTTGTGGGCGGAACTGGAATAGATGTGGCGAGCTATGCTTCTGCTTCTGCCGACCTGTTGATTGGCCTTGTTCAGGGGCCAGTCTTCGTTGCGGGTTTTGGGACTGACTTCATCTCCGGGATCGAAGGGCTTGAGGGTGGTACCGGCAATGACAGGTTGAGTGGGGACGAAGGAGCCAACATTCTGTTTGGGGGCGATGGTTCGGACAGCCTTGACGGTGGGTCTGGCAATGACACTTTAGCTGGCGGGGGAGGTCCTGATACGCTGACCGGTGGCGCTGGGGTTGACCTTGCAATTTATGCCGGGGCGACCGAAGGGCTTGCGTTGGACCTGACCAATGCGTCGGGAAACGCCGGAGCGGCAGCGGGCGATGTGCTGATCGGGATCGAGGAGATCGTGGCCACGGGCCATGCTGACCGGATCACGGGCGACGGACTTGTCAACATCTTTCGCGGCGAGGGCGGGTCCGACCTTTTGACCGGGGGGGCGGGCAATGATTCGCTTTACGGGGGTGACGGGAACGACACGCTCGAGGGCGGGTCCGGCAATGACCGGCTTGAGGGGGGCGCGGGGTTCGACTTGGCGTCGCATTCGGGGGCGAGTGCGGGGGTTGTGGTCGACCTTGCCAGCGCCTCGGCCAACCAGGGCGAGGCGCGGGGAGACAGCTATCTCGGGATCGAGGGTCTGGAGGGATCCGGCTTTGCCGACACGCTTCTGGGCGACAGCGCGGGCAACCGACTGTCGAGTCTTGGCGGCAACGACCGGCTGGACGGTCGGTCCGGCAACGATACGCTGGCGGGGGGCGCTGGCGACGACACCCTCGTCGGCGGCGTGGGACTCGACTTGCTGGACGGTGGCGCGGGCAACGATCTCTTCGTGATCTCTTCCTATGCCGAGCATGCGGCGGGCGAGGTAATCTTCGGGGATGTGGGAACGGACGAGCTTCGTTTCACGGGCAACGTGAGCGGGACGTTTGCATTGGGAGCGGGAGTTTATGTCGAGCGGGTGGTGATTGGCACCGGCACAGCGGCATCGGCGGTCCTGACAGGGGTGACAGCAATCAATGTTGATGCTTCTGCCATGGCGCAGGGCGTGCAGATTCTTGGCAACGCCGGAGCCAACCGTTTGTCCGGCACTGGCTTTGACGACAGCGTTGCAGGTGGGTCTGGCAATGATACTCTGGTCGGCGGCGGAGGTAGTGACACGTTGACCGGCGGGGCAGGGTTCGACCGCGTCAGCTATGCCGGGGCGACCGAGGGGCTGGTGCTGGACCTGACCAATGCGCCGCGCAATGCCGGTGCAGCGGCGGGCGACGTGCTGATCGGGATCGAGGAGATCACCGCCACGGCCCATGCCGACCAGATCCAGGGCGACGGGCTGGCCAACACCCTTCGCGGCGAGGGTGGGTCGGACCTGTTGTCCGGGGGGGCGGGCAATGATTTG
>JAPLPF010000128.1:5513-10609 GCA_026400325.1 Rhodobacterales bacterium | reverse complement strand
GCGTTCTGCTGGCCAAAAAGGAACCCTTGCCATGATGAAATTCTGCACCGGCCTTGCTGCCTTGACGATTGCAACTGCAGCGCACGCCGCGGACCCGGTCGTCACCGACGGCGACAAATACGTCGTCCGTTTCGAAAATGACCGGGTTCGGGTTCTGGAATACACGGACAAGCCCGGCGACAAGACGCACGAACACACGCATCCTGCCTTCATACTCTACGCGATCAGCCCGTTTCAGCGCCAGATCACGCTGCCCGACGGCAAGTCGATGGTCAGGGAATTCAAGGCCGGGGATGTGTTCTTTTCCGACGCGCAGACCCATATCGGCGAGAACATCGGATCCACCGATACGCACATCATCATGGTGGAACTCAAGTAGAGCCACTGTGTCGGGCTGCAGACAAACCCGCAGCCCGACGCTCCGAGTCACGCTACCCCATACCGCTTGCGGGCGTCCTTGAAGCTCATGAGCTTGCCTTCCACCGTATCCCACAGGTGCAGGTTCACCGACCGCAAGGATTCCCACAGCGTCAGGCGCTGCGCTTCGGCAAGGGCGCGGTGGTCACGGATCACCTCGGGCAGGCGGTAGAACGGGATGCGGGAATACAGGTGGTGGACGTGGTGGATGCCGATGTTGCCGGAAAACCAGCGCAGGGGCTGCGGCAGGATGTAGTGGGATGACCCCGCAAGCGCAGCCTCGTGCAGCTGCCACTCCTCGCCTTTCGACCAGTGCGTTTCCTCGAACTGGTGCTGGACGTAAAACAGCCACACCCCCAGCGTCGCGGCGATCAGCGAGGTCGGCAGGTAGATCAGCAGCACTGGCCAGAACCCGCCGAACCAGACGATCAAGCCGATGGCGATGCCGATCATCGCATTGGTGCCCATGGCGCTGGTCCAGTAGCGCCAGCCGGAGTTCATGAGGCCAAAGGGCAGCCGGTGCTGCAAGAGGAACAGGTAGCTTGGCCCCAGCACGAACAGCACAACCGGATTGCGGTAGATGCGATACAGCAGCCGGCCAAAGCGGCTGCGGGCGCGGTATTCCTCGATCGTCAGGGTCAGCACGTCACCGATCCCCCGCTGATCCAGGTCGCCGTGGTGGGCGTGGTGAATGGAATGGGTGCGGCGCCAGACGTCGTAGGGTGTCAGGGTCAGCACCCCCAGCGCGCGGCCCAGCCAGTCCTGCGCCGTGCGGTTGGCAAGAAAGGCCCCATGGCCGCAATCATGCTGGATGATGAAGATGCGCACCAGAAAGGCACCGTTCAGCATGGCCAGCGCCAGGGCCAGCCAGGCGCTGACAGACAGCGCCATCCAGGCAAGCGCCCAGAGGGCAAGGAAGGGGACCAGGGTCGTGACAAGTTCCCACAGGCTGCGTCGGGTAGAGGGCTCACGGTAGCGGGCAAGGATGGTCAACCAGTCGCGCGCCGAGCGGGGGGATGGGGTCTTGTCGGGCATCGGGTCCTGTGAGCTTTGCCGCTGTCTTTGCGGCGGATTCGGTTTCGCCTTGGCAGGAACCCGGACCGGGCGAACACTTCGGGCTTCTCCGGGTTAGGCGGAACCGGCGTCCAGATCAATCGAATTGATGCCGGGGGGTACGGTTCCGTGGCGTTCGGTCGCGCGGGGTGCTTGACTTCCGACCGGCGGCCAAGGCTTCATCTGGACTCATAGACATAGTCCAGGCGTGCCGAATGTCCGTCCCCGTAGAAGCCTTCTACCTGGCACCCGGCGCTGGCGGATCTCTGCAACAGCAGATCCGGGCGATGGTCACGCAAGGCGTTCTGGCCGGGCGCTTTCGCCCGGGACAGCGGATGCCGTCGTCACGAGGGCTGGCAGAGCATCTTGGGGTCAGCCGGATCACCGTGACGCTGGCATATGCCGACCTTGTGTCGTCCGATTACCTGACCGCAGAGGGGCGGTCAGGCTATTTCGTGTCGGAAACCGCACCACTTGCCCCCAAGTTCCCCGAAAGCGCGCCGCAGGCAGAGGCCGTGGACTACCGCGTTCTGACGGGAGGCCGCTTCTCGCAGGGCGCGCGCGTGGCCCGGCCGGATGACTGGGACATGTATCCATTTCCCTTCATTTACGGTCAGGCGGATCCGACGCTGTTCGATCACCAGAACTGGCGTCAATGCGCGCTGCGCGCCTTGGGCAAGCGGGATTTCGCCGCGCTGACCTCGGATTACTACGAACGTGACGATCCCTTGCTGCTGCAAGAGCTGGTCCGCACCATCCTGCCCCGCCGGGGAATCGCGGCACGCGAAGAAGAGGTGCTGCTGACGCTTGGCGCGCAGAACGCGCTTTGGATTGCCGCGACGCTGCTGCTTGGCCCCGGGCGGCGGGCCGCGGTGGAAAATCCCGGCTATCCCAGTTGGCGCGGCGTCGTGGCAGCGGTGGGGGCCGAGGCCATGCCGGTTGGCGTGGACGCCCTGGGACTGCCGGTCGAGGGACTGGCAGGGGCGAATGTGGTCTTTGTGACGCCGTCGCATCAATGCCCGACGAACGCGACAATGCCGGTCGAGAGGCGAGTGGCGCTTCTTGAGGCCGCAGAGCGTGACGGCTTTGTGATCGTCGAGGATGACTACGAGTTCGAGATGTCCTTCCTGAAACCCGTGGCGCCGGCGCTGAAGTCCCTCGACCGGGGTGGACGGGTCATCTATGCCGGGTCATTCTCCAAATCCGTCTTCCCGGGGTTGCGGCTGGGCTATCTGGTTGGCCCGCCGGGATTTATCGCCGAGGCGCGGGCCTTGCGGGGGCTGATGCTGAAGCATCCTCCGGGACATATCCAGCGGACGATGGCGTATTTTCTGGGGCTTGGGCATTACGATGCCCTCGTCAACCGGATGAAAGGGGCCTATCGCCGACGGCGGCAGGTGATGGCCGAGGCGATTGCGGCCGAAGGGCTGAAGATCGCCGGGCAGGGTGGCTTTGGCGGGTCAAGCTTCTGGATGCGCGCGCCGGATGACGTGGATACCGAGGCGCTGGCGCTGCAGTTGCGCGGGGATGGCGTGCTGATCGAGCCGGGGCGGGCGTTCTTTGCCGGGGAAGGGCCCGGGAACTACTACCGGCTGGCCTATTCTTCGATCGCGCTGCCGAAGATCGCCGAGGGCATTGCGCGCATCGGGCGGGCGCTGCGCTGATGGCATCCGCCGGGGTCGCTTTGCCCGACGGCCCGCCCCGGACTTCCCAAGGATGTTTGGCCCCGCGTTAAGGTCAGAAACTGGCACTATTGCGGGAAACGGTCTGGCCCTAAGCAATGGTCGCACCGGGCGTTAGGGTGACCGGCAAGGGCCACTTGGGGCCACTTGCGCCAACGGAGAACCGCAATGAAGATGACCACCGAAGAAGCCTTTGTGAAGGTCCTGCAGATGCACGGGATCGAACATGCGTTCGGCATCATCGGGTCAGCCTTCATGCCGATTTCGGACATCTTTCCGAAAGCCGGGATAACGTTCTGGGACTGCGCGCATGAAGGATCCGGGGGCATGATGGCCGACGGGTTCACCCGCGCCTCGGGCCGGATGTGCATGATGATCGCGCAGAACGGGCCCGGGATCACCAACTTTGTCACTGCGGTCAAGACGGCCTACTGGAACCACACGCCGCTGCTGCTTGTGACCCCGCAGGCCGCGAACAAGACCATCGGGATGGGGGGCTTCCAGGAGGTGGAGCAGATGGCCCTTTTCCAGGATATGGTCGCCTATCAGGAAGAGGTGCGCGATCCCTCCCGCGTGGCCGAAGTGCTGAACCGCTGCATCCTGAACGCGCGTCGGATGAGCGCACCTGTCCAGATCAACATGCCGCGGGATTACTGGACGCAAGTCATCGACATCGAATTGCCTGCGATGGTTGAGTTTGAACGGCCAGCGGGTGGCGAGGCGGCGATCCAGGCGGCGGCTGACCTGCTGTCATCGGCAAAGTTCCCGGTCATCCTGAACGGCGCGGGCGTGGTTCTGGGTGGCGCGATCCCCGCCAGCATGGCCCTGGCCGAGCGGCTGGATGCGCCGGTCTGCGTCGGCTACCAGCACAACGATGCCTTCCCCGGTGGCCACCCGCTTTTCGCGGGGCCCTTGGGCTACAACGGGTCGAAGGCCGCAATGGAGTTGATTTCCGGGGCGGATGTGGTACTTTGTCTGGGTACCCGGCTGAACCCGTTTTCGACGCTTCCCGGATACGCGCTGGACTACTGGCCGAAGACGGCCAAGATCATCCAAGTCGACATCAACCCGGATCGGATCGGGCTGACAAAGAAGGTCACTGTTGGAATTGTCGGCGACGCGAAAAGGGTCGCCGAGGCGGTTTTGGCGCGGCTTGCCTCTACCGCGGGCAATCATGCGCGGGCTGAACGCAAAGCGAAAATCGCGCAAGTGAAATCGGCCTGGGCGCAAGCCTTGTCGTCGATGGACCACGAGGAAGATGATCCGGGCACGACCTGGAACCAGCGCGCACGGGATGCCAAGCCCCAGTGGATGAGCCCCCGCATGGCCTGGCGCGCGATCCAGTCCGCCCTTCCGCGTGAGGCAATCATTTCATCCGACATCGGCAACAACTGTGCCATCGGCAACGCCTATCCAACCTTTGATGAAGGGAGAAAGTATCTGGCGCCGGGCCTTTTTGGCCCATGTGGCTATGGTCTGCCCAGCATCGTCGGGGCCAAGATCGCCTGTCCGGATACCCCGGTTGTGGGCTTCGCCGGGGACGGGGCCTTCGGGATTGCGGTGACGGAACTGACGGCGATCGGCCGGCCGGAGTGGCCTGCGATCACCATGGTCGTCTTTCGCAACTACCAGTGGGGGGCGGAGAAGCGGAACTCGACCCTATGGTATGCGGACAATTTTGTCGGCACCGAACTCGACACCCAGGTCAGCTATGCCGGAATTGCCAGGGCCTGCGGGCTGCAAGGCGTTCAGGCCCGCACGATGGAGGAACTGACCTCGGCCCTGCGGCAGGCGATCACCGACCAGATGGCGGGCCCGGGTCGGGGGAAGACCACGCTGATCGAGGCGATGATCAACCAGGAACTGGGAGAGCCGTTCCGCCGCGACGCAATGAAGAAACCTGTTGAAGTTGCCGGGATATCCAAGGCCGACATGCGGCCTCAG
>JAPLPF010000128.1:0-5445 GCA_026400325.1 Rhodobacterales bacterium | reverse complement strand
CTCGGGCGAATGGCGCTGGTCTGGATGGCCCTTGCCACCTTTGTGGCAGGGTTCGTCCGGGGATATTCGGGGTTCGGCTTTTCGGCGATGCTGGTTGCCGCCAGCAGTCTGGTGACCAATCCGCTGAATTTCGTTGCTGTTGTGGTCATTCTGGAAACGGTGATGTCGTTGCAGGCGGCCAAGGGCGCAGGTCCGGATGTTGACTGGCGGCGCGTGGGCTGGCTGTTGGCCGGGGCGGCGATTGGCCTGCCTTTGGGACTTTGGATCCTGACCGGAGTCAGCGAAGACACCGCGCGGGCGGTGGTCTCGGGCTATGTGCTTTTCATGTGCGGGGTCCTGCTGGCGGGATGGCGGCTTCGTGCCGAGGTTGCGGGACCGGCGAACGGGGTGGCGGGACTGGTCTCGGGCCTTGCCAATGCGCCGGGGATGGGGGGGTTGCCGGTGGCGGCCTTCTTTGCAGCGCAGCCAATGCGGGCGAACGTGTTCCGGGCGACGCTGATCGCCTATTTCCCGTTGCTCGATCTCTATTCCGCGCCGCTTTACTGGTATGCGGGGCTGGTCAGTTGGGACACGCTGTGGACTGCGCTGTTGCTGCTTCCGATCACGCTGGTGTCAAACTGGATGGGCGGGCGGCACTTCTTCGGCACCGATCCGCAGGATTTCCGCCGCTTTGCCATCGTGCTTCTGGCCGGGCTGGCGCTTTTGGGTTTGGGAAAGGCGCTGATCTGATGCTGCTGATTGTGAACGCCGGTTCATCTTCGCTGAAACTGGTGTTCTTTGACGGGCAGACCGAAGTGCGCCGCGAGACGGTGGAAGAGATCGGCCCCGATGGCCATGCCGCAGCGCTGGACGCAGCGCTGAAGCGCGCAGGCATTGCGGCACATCTGTTGACCGGGGCCGCGCATCGGGTGGTGCATGGCGGGCCTTCGCTGACCGCGGCCTGCCGGATCACGCCGGCCGTTCTGGACGCGATCACGGCTGCCGTGCCGCTGGCACCCTTGCACAACCCTGCAAGTCTGCATGGAATCCAGGCGGTTACACGGCTTTTCCCGGATCTGCCGCAATATGCGATCTTCGACACTGCCTTTCATGCGACGAACCCCGAGGTGGCGACGACCTATGCCCTGCCCGAGGGGGACAGGGCGCGCGGTATCCGACGCTATGGCTTTCACGGGATCAGCTATGCCGCCCTGGTGCGGATTCTGTCGGCGCGCGGGGCCCTGCCAAGGCGCCTTCTGGCCTGCCATCTGGGCAACGGGGCCTCGCTTTGTGCAATTGTGAACGGTCGTTCGATTGCGACCACAATGGGCTATTCCCCACTGGACGGTCTGACCATGGGCACACGCACAGGGTCGATCGACGGCAACGCGGTGCTGCGGCTGGTGGAAGAGCATGGGCTGGACCGGGCCAAGGTGATCCTGAACCGGGAGAGCGGTCTTCTGGGCCTGGGTGGATCAAGTGACATGCGCAGACTGCATGCGACCGCAACCGCAGAAGCGCGGTTTGCGCTTGAGCATTTCGCCTACTCTGCCGTGCGGCACGCAGGGTCCATGATCGCCGCGATGGGGGGGCTGGATGCGGTTGTGTTCACCGGTGGCATCGGCGAGAACGACCCCTTGATGCGGAAGGAAATCCTGTCCGGCCTTGGCTTTCTGGGAGTAACTCCCGATCTGACTGCGAATGCCCGGAACGAAAGCATCTTGCACGAACCGTCATCCCGTGTCGCTATCTGGATTGTGCCCGCTGATGAGGAACGCCAGATTGCGCTGGAAGCGCAGGCCGTAATGGGACGTGAGGCGCACGCCGTCATCGCCGGGGAGAGCGCATGAACGACCAGCCGAAGATCGACCTGTCGCGCCCCGTATCGGACGAGATAAGGCAGACAACCTGCTACATGTGCGCCTGCCGCTGCGGGATCAACGTCCATATCAAGGCCGGGACCGTGACCTATATCGAGGGGAACCGGGATCATCCGATCAACAAGGGGGTGCTGTGTGCCAAGGGCGCAAGCGGCATCATGCAGGTCACCGCGCCAAGCCGTCTGAAGGCGCCGCTTCGACGCGTAGGACCCCGCGGATCGGGGGCATTCGAGGTGATCTCGTGGGAGGAGGCCCTGTCAACGGCAGTTGCCTGGATGAAACCCCTGCGTGATACCGCGCCGGAAAAGCTGGCGTTCTTCACCGGGCGGGACCAGTCGCAATCCCTGACCGGTTGGTGGGCGCAGAACTTCGGCACACCGAATTATGCTGCCCACGGCGGGTTTTGCAGCGTCAACATGGCGGCAGGCGGCATCTACACCATCGGCGGGGCCTTCTGGGAATTCGGCCAGCCCGATTGGGACCGCACGAAGCTGTTCGTGATGTTCGGGGTGGCGGAGGATCATGACAGCAATCCGATCAAGATCGGCATCGGCAAGCTGAAGGCCCGGGGGGCGCGGGTGATTTCGGTCAACCCGATCCGCACCGGCTATTCGGCGGTGGCGGACGACTGGATCGGGATCACACCGGGCACCGACGGGCTGTTGATCCTGTCGCTGATCCATTGCCTTCTGGAGGCGGGGAAGGTCGATCTGGACTACCTGGCCCAGTGGACCAACGCACCCCTGCTGATCAATGAGGCCGAGGGGGCGGAGAAGGGCCTTTTTGTCCGCAACGCCGAAAGCCAGCCCTTCGTGATCGACAAGACCTCGGGGCACCCCGCGCCGTGGGATGGCAAGGGCGTAAAGCCGGACCTTGGCGCCGAATGGCAGGGCAACCGAACCGTCTTTCGCCACATGGTCGAGGAATACCTGAAGCCGGACCATGCGCCCGAGGCGGTTGCGGCGCGTTGTGGCGTTCCGGCCGCGCGGATCCGGGCCCTGGCGGCGGAATTGGCCGACGTGGCGTTCGATCAGGCGATCACGCTGGACCGGCCCTGGACGGACTTCCGGGGCAATGAACATGCGAACATGCCGGGTCGCCCGGTTTCCTTCCATGCCATGCGGGGTATTTCGGCCCATTCCAACGGGTTCCAGACGGCACGAGCGCTGCATCTTCTGCAAATCATCCTTGGTTCACTGGAGACGCCCGGCGGTTACCGTCTGAAGCCGCCTTATCCCAAACCGGTCGAGGCGCACCCGACACCGCATTTCGTGACCACCCCCGGAAAACCCCTCACCGGTCCGCATCTGGGCTACGTGCGGGGGCCGGATGATCTGGCGCTGCTGGCCGACGGCAGCCCTGCCCGGATCGACAAGGCCTTCAGCTGGGAAAACCCGTTCTCTGCCCACGGGTTGATGCACATGCTGATCCCGAACGCCCATGCGGGTGACCCCTACCGGATCGACACGCTGTTTCTTTACATGGCCAACATGGCGTGGAATTCCTCGATGAACTCCGCCCGTGTGATGGAGATGCTGACCGAGACCGGCGCGGATGGCGAATATCTCATCCCCCGGATCATCTATTCCGACGCCTATGCCAGCGAAATGGTGGCCTATGCCGCCGACGCCTATGCCAGCGAAATGGTGGCCTATGCCGACCTGATCCTGCCCGACACCACCTATCTGGAGCGGCATGATTGCATCAGCCTTCTGGACCGGCCCATCAGCGAACCCGACGCGGCGGGCGACGCGATCCGCTGGCCCGTGATCGAGCCGGACCGCGAGGTGCGGTGCTTTCAGTCGGTCTTGCTGGACCTTGGGGCAAGGCTGGGCTTGCCGGGGATGGTAGCCGAGGATGGCAGCCCGAAGTTCAAGGACTATGCCGACTATATCGTGACCCACCAGCGCCGGCCGGGGGTCGGGCCACTGATGGGGTTCCGGGGTGACGGCACCGCCACGGGCCGCGGCGCGCCAAACCCCGACCAGATGGCGCGCTATATCGAGGCCGGAGCCTTTCATCAGGCGCATGTGCCGCAAGAGGCCGCGTTCTACAAACCCTGGAACGCCGCCTATCAGGACTGGGCGGTGCGCCTGGGACTTTACGAAACACCGCAGCCCTATCTGTTCAACATCTGGTCGGAACCCATGCGCCGGTTCCAGCTGGCCGCGGAAGGCTTCGGGCCGCGCCAACCACCTGACCATCTGCGGGCGCGGCTGAAGCAGGCAATGCATCCGCTGCCGGTCTGGTACGCGCCCTACGGGGATGACGATGCGGCCTTTGGCTACCCGGTTCATGCCCTGACGCAGCGACCCATGGACATGTATCACAGTTGGGGCAGTCAGAACGCCTGGCTGCGCCAGATCAGGGGGACAAACGTCCTTTATGTTCCAACGAAGATCTGGAACGCGCAGGGTTTCGAGGCCGGAGACTGGGCCCGTGTCTCAAGCCGGGCTGGCACCATCGTGGTGCCTGTCACCCATATGGCCGCACTGAACGAAAACACGGTCTGGACCTGGAACGCGATTGGCAAGCGCAAGGGAACCTGGGGTCTGGAAGCAGGCGCGCCGGAGGCGACGACGGGGTTTCTGCTCAATCACCTGATTTCGGAACTCTTGCCAGACCGGGCCGAACATGACGGCCACCGGTTGTCGAACTCGGACCCGGTGACCGGGCAGGCGGCATGGTTCGACTGCCGGGTGCGGTTGGAAAGGGTCGCGGCGGCGGATCATCCGCGCGCCCAGTCGCAGCCCAGCTTTGCCGTGCTTCCCGATCCACCACGGACCGGCGGCGACCGCCACAATTCTTCTGCGAAGAATGTAGCCCTGAGTTTTCGCAGAAAATTCATGCGCCGGGCAGAGGACATGCAATGACGGCCTTGCCGCAAGCCACCGAAAAGCGTCTTGGGCTGGTCATCGACCTTGACACCTGTGTCGGCTGTCAGGCCTGCGTGACCGCCTGCAAGGGCTGGAACGACCAGGGGCAGGGGCTGTCCGACCAGGATGCCTATGGGGCCAACCCCTCGGGCACCTTCCTGAACCGCGTCCATTCCTTTCAGGTCGAAGTGCCGGATGCCCTGCCGCAGATCGTCAACTTTCCCCGGTCCTGCCTGCATTGCGAGGTGGCCCCTTGCGTCACGGTCTGCCCCACCGGGGCCAGCTACAAGCGCGCCGAGGACGGAATCGTGCTGGTGAACGAGGATGCCTGCATCGGCTGCGGCCTCTGCGCCTGGGCCTGTCCCTACGGCGCACGGGAGATGGATGCCGATCAGGGGGTGATGAAGAAATGCACGCTGTGCGTTGACCGCATCTACAACGAGGCCTTGCCAGAGGAAGACCGCGAACCGGCCTGCGTGCGCACCTGCCCGACCAACGCCCGGCCTTTCGGCGATTTCGCCGACCCCGAAAGCAACGTCTCAAGGCTGGTCGCCGCGCGTGATGGCTATGCCCTGATGCCGGACATGGGGACAAAGCCGACCAACCGCTACCTGCCACCCCGCAAGAAGGGGCCGGGCGAGGCCAGCCTGCTGGCCCCGCTGCTGGACATAAAGGCGACCGGCATTGCCGGTTGGCTTGACCGGGTCCTG
>JAPLPF010000077.1 GCA_026400325.1 Rhodobacterales bacterium | reverse complement strand
TCTCGACATATTCCGGCCCGGCCTTCAGGTGACGGGTCACCGTGAGAAAACCGCAATGTTTGCCGGAACAGTTGTTGTGCAGTTGGCAGGGGCTGGTGTCGGCCTTGATCAGCCGGTCACGCTCGACGTGGTCATAGGGTGCATGCGCGCCGCAGCGCAGATTGGGTTCGCCAAGGCCTATGCCCGCCAGCCAGTCGCCCGCCAGCCCGACATGCCGCGCCTCTCCCTCATGGCTGGCGCAGGCAAGGGCAAGATATGCCGGCGTCAGACCAACGGCGTCGGCGGCACCGGTCTCGATCAGGGGCAGGGCCTGGATCATCTTGCAGGACGAGCGCGGGAAGATCACTGTATCAGGGTCGCCCCAGGTATCCTCGATCCCGCCTGGCCCCCAGATCACCGCATGACCCGAATGGCTGCTTTCCAGAAGGCCCCCGCGCCAGAGTTCGACCATCGGATGTGGGTCTGGCATGATCTGCGCGAAATGTCGCCCAGGGGGCTTTCGCGACAAGGTGGTTTTGATTATGCCGTGACTATCGGGTAGAAAACCCCGGCGCCAGTCGTAAAGGGCTGAAATGGCCTGATGATGCGGGCCTGGGCGCAGGGCAGAAGACAGCTTGGAGGCTGCGACAGACATGAGTTTCCTTTTCGGTCGCGCGCTTGCCGTTGTCGCGCTTTCCTTCGCGGCGACCGCCAGCCAGGCGCAGGAATCGACGAACCGGGTCGCCACGATGACCGACTGGAACGTTTTCACCGAAGAAAGCCCCAAGGAATGCTGGGGGGTGTCGAAACCGAAAGAATCGGTAAACACCCGCGATGGTCAGCCCGTCAGCGTGCGGCGCGGCGATATCCTTCTTTTCGTGACCTTCCGTCCCGGCAAGCCGGGCGAGATCAGCTTTACCGGCGGCTATCCCTTTGCTGGCGGCTCGACGGTCGAGGTGATGCTGGATGGTCAGCCCTATCAGCTTTTCACTGATGGCGAATGGGCGTGGCCGGGCAGCGCCGAAGAGGACGCCAAGCTTCTGGCGGCCATGAAGGCCGGGACCAGCGCCACCCTGACCGCGCGGTCGGGCAAGGGCACGCAGACGGTCGACAGCTTTTCCCTGCGTGGCTTTACCGCCGCCATGGAAGATGCGGAAAAGCGCTGCAAGTAAGGCTGGCACGGACCGGACCGAGGGCGCCCCGTTTCGGGGCGCTTTCGCTTTTCGATGAAAGCCCCTATATCGCTGCTTCATAAAACCAGATCGCCTGTCGCAAGGCTCTAGCCAAGGATCTGCCCCTGTGACTTCCCAGATGACCGCCCCGATCACGCAGGACATGCTGACCCTGCCGCGCAAGCTGCCGGAAGGCGGCAAGACCAACATCGTCGGCCTGACCCGCGATGCGCTGCGCGCGGCACTGGTCGCGGCGGGCACGCCGGAGAAGCAGGCGAAGATGCGGCTCGGCCAGCTTTGGCAATGGGTCTATCAATGGGGCGTCCGCGGCTTCGCACAGATGACCAATCTGGCGAAGGACTATCGCACGCTTCTGGCCGCGCATTTCACCATCGAGTTGCCCGAGGTGGTTACCCGCCAGATTTCCGAGGATGGCACCCGCAAATACCTTGTCCGCATCGCCGGGGGCCATGAGGTCGAGGTGGTCTACATCCCCGAAACCGACCGGGGGACGCTGTGCATCTCGTCCCAGGTCGGCTGCACGCTTACCTGTTCATTCTGCCACACCGGCACGCAGAAACTGGTGCGCAACCTGACCGCCGGCGAGATTGTGGGGCAGGTCATGCTGGCCCGCGACGACCTTGGCGAATGGCCGGTGCAGGGCGCGCCGAAAGAGGAAGTGCGCCTCATCTCGAACATCGTGCTGATGGGGATGGGCGAGCCCTTGTACAACTTCGACAACGTCCGCGACGCGATGAAGATCGTGATGGACGGCGAAGGCATTGCCCTTGGTCGCCGCCGGATCACCCTGTCCACCAGCGGTGTGGTGCCCGAGATCGCCCGAACCGCGACCGAGATCGGCTGCCTTCTGGCCGTCAGCTTCCACGCCACCACCGATGAGGTGCGCGACCAGCTGGTCCCGATCAACAAGCGCTGGAACATCGCCACGCTTCTTGAGGCGCTGAAGGCCTATCCGGGCCTGTCGAACAGCGAACGGATCACGTTTGAATACGTGATGCTGGACGGTGTGAACGACACCAGGGAAGACGCGCACCGGTTGGTGAAGCTTCTGGAGGGGATCCCGGCCAAGGTGAACCTGATCCCCTTCAACGAATGGCCCGGTGCGCCCTACAAGCGGTCATCGGGCAATCGTATCCACGCCTTTGCCGACATCCTGTACCACGCGGGCTTTGCCACCCCGATCCGCACACCCCGCGGCGAGGACATCATGGCCGCCTGCGGACAGTTGAAGTCTGCAACCGAGCGGGCGCGGAAGTCGAAGGCCGAGATCGCGGCCGAGGTGGGGCTTTAGAACTTCTTAACCATCCGCTGCGAAGCTCGCGGCATGGAAACGTCCCTGCGCCTTGATCCTGCCGTCTGGTCCGTCCTTGAACGGATTGCACGGGAAGACGACGTCAGCGTTGGCCAGATCATCCGCGAAGCCATCAATCGCGATATCCGGCGCCGCGCCGAAGCGAAGACGCCCGTCAGGGCGGATGAGCGGCTCGTCGCTCCCTTGCGGGCGCTCCTCGCTGACGACTTCGCCTATTCGCGCAACTGGGAGGATTTGCAGAAACGCCTGCTTGCCAAGGGCTACCGACTTGCCGAAGCGGGTGGCGGCCTGATCCTTCAGGCGCATGACAGCGGCCATCGCCTTTGCAAGGCGTCCGAGCTTGGGTACAGCTACTCAGCCCTGCTGCGGCGGTTCGACTGCGTCTTTCCCGGCCATGCCCATACTGCCCCCCTCCGGCGGGTGCGGGGCCACTGACGCCTTGCGCGCCGCCCGCTTGTCCAGCAGGTGAAACAACAGCGGGTTCGCCAGGATCGAGATCATCGCCCCGGCCACGACCAGATCGCGTGCCTCGGTCGGAACGATGTCCAGCTTGACGCCCATTGTGATCAGGATGAAGGAAAACTCGCCGATCTGGGCCAGACAGGCCGCAATGGTCAGTCCCATGTCGCGGTCCCGCCCGAAGGCACGGACGATGTAGTAGGCCGTCACCGCCTTCACCCCGATGATGATCGCCACGGTCGCCACCAGCGCCAGGGGCGACGTCAGCAGGACCTGAGGGTTGAACAGCATCCCGACCGATACGAAGAACAGGACGGCAAAGGCATCGCGCAGGGGCAGCGTCTCACGCATGGCCTGCTGCGACAGGGTCGAGGAGGACATCACCATTCCGGCAAAGAACGCCCCAAGCGCAAAGGACACGCCAAAGAAATGCGTCGCCCCGTAGGCAACCCCAAGGGCAATGGCCAGAACGCACAGCCGGAACAACTCGCGCGAACGGGTGTGCGACACATGGTGCAGCACCAAAGGGATCACGCGCCTGCCGATGACCAGCATCAGCGCCACAAAGGCGGTCGCCTTGGCCAGCGTGATCATGACCGTCGCCGCGATCGGGCCGATGCCGATGCCGCTGCCAACTTCGGCCACGATCTCGGCCTCGTCCGCGACGGGCATTGCGGTGCCGCCAAGCAACCCGGCCAGGGGTGGGATCAGCACAAGGGCAAGCACCATCACCAGATCCTCGACGATCAGCCAGCCCACGGCAACGCGGCCCTTTTCGGTCTGCACGACGTCGCGGTCCTGAAGTGCGCGCAGCAGCACCACGGTCGAGGCGACCGACAGCGCAAGGCCAAAGATCAGTCCGGCACCAATGCTCCACCCCAGCGCCCAGCCCAGGGCCGTTCCGAAAGCTGTTGCCACCGCGATCTGCCCGACTGCCCCCGGCAAGGCGACCATTCGCACCGCCATCAAGTCGCGCGGCGAAAAGTGCAGGCCAACCCCGAACATCAAAAGGATCACGCCGATCTCTGCAAGCTCGCTGGCAAGTCCCATGTCGGCCACATACCCCGGCGTAAAGGGTCCGATCACGATGCCTGCCAGCAGGTAACCCGCGATCAGCGGCAGCTTCAGCCGCTGTGCGAGCAGGCCGAAGATGAACGCCAGGCCGAAGCCTGCGACAAGGGTGGTGATCAGGGGCGTCTCGTGGGGCAATGCGTCACGGTCCTTTCTGGCCCGCCCCTGCACGGGGTCAAGGGCCACGCCTGTGTTTCGGTGCTTCTGTCAGGAGACAAACCGATGGTAGGCAATTGCGCGCCCTTGTCCAATGTCAGCGTGTCCAGCACTTGCGGAAATCCCCCATATGCTGAAACCTTTTGCAATGTTACGCGTCTGGCATGACTGACCTGATCCCGAACCTTCGCGCGCGCCGTCTGTTTCTTGATCGCCACGCCCTGTCCGAGGCACCGGCCGGTCCCGCAACCGGCCCGGCGCTGCACGATCTGATTGACCGGATCGGCTTTGTGCAGGTCGACAGCATCAACACCGTGGCGCGCGCGCATGACATGATCCTGTGGTCGCGTCGGCAGTCCTATCGCCCGCCCGCGCTGAAGCGGCTTCTGGAGCGCGACCGCAGCCTCTGGGAACACTGGACGCATGACGCTTCGATCCTGCCGGTCCGGCTGCACGGGGTCTGGCAGCACCGCTTTGCCCGGGATGAGGAGAAACTGCATCGCAATTGGCGACGCTGGTTCCGCGACGGATATGAGGCGCAGTTCGACACGATCCTGAACCGGATTGCCCGCGACGGCCCGGTTGGCACGTCCGATGTCGGCGAAGATGAAGTGCGGGGCAAGGGCGGCTGGTGGGATTGGCACCCGTCCAAGACCGCGCTGGAATGGCTGTGGCGCACGGGCCGGATTGCGGTGACCCGCCGCGACGGCTTTGCCAAGATCTACGATCTGACCGAACGGGTGATCCCCGACAGCCACCGCGCGCCGGTCCCCGCCGAAACGGTCATCGACTGGGCCTGCCGGACCGCGCTTGACCATCTGGGCTTTGCAACTTCGGGCGAGATTGCTGCCTACTGGAAGGCAATTGGCCCGGAGGAAGCCAGACTCTGGTGCCGCACCGCCCTGCAGCGGGGCGAGATCATCGAGGTTGAGCTTGAAGGCGCTGCCGGCCAGCGCCGCAAGGTCCTGGTCGCCCCCGACACCCTGGCTGAAACGCCCCCCGAACCGTCCAGCCGCCTGCGCATCCTGTCGCCTTTCGACCCTGCGCTGCGCGACCGCGACCGGGCCGAGCACCTTTTCGGTTTTCGCTACCGGATCGAGGTGTTCGTGCCTGAACCAAAGCGCGTCTTCGGCTACTATGTCTTTCCCGTGCTGGAGGGGGACCGCCTGATCGGCCGGATCGACGCCAAGGCCCACCGCGACGCAGGCACGCTGCGGGTCAAGGGCTTCTGGCCCGAGCCGGGGGTCAGCTTGACCAAGGCGCGCCTTGCAAGGCTGGAGGCCGAACTTGCCCGCCTGGCGCCGCTTGCGGGCTGCGGCGAGGTGGCGTTTCTGGACGGCTGGCAGCGTGACCCCAAGGCCCAGCCCTGACGGATCAGCGCGCGGTCAACCCTTTTACGGCGCGGGCAACCTGCGCTGCGATGTCGGGCAGGTCGTCGGGGGCAAGGCCGTTGGCCGCAATCTCGACCATCGGCACGGCCATCCGCGCCCGATGCTTGCCATAGCGCGGGTCATAGTGCCGCTCCATCAAGCCGTCGGCCAGGGCTGTGAAATTCCGGCCCGTGGCCATGGCCTGCCAGCTGTCGATCACCTCAGCGGGATGCGCGGGACGCAGCAGGTCCACCACGTCGGCCAGCCGCGCTGCATCCGCTGTCAGGTCGGCATAGGCGCGTGTCAGATAGGCCGCCCGTGCCGGCCTTGACGCGGCAATCGCCACGCGAGGCGCCGCCACCATTGCCTTCCACAGCCCGGGTGGCACGCGACAGTTCCCGATCTTCGAGCTTTCCGCCTCGACCACCACGGGACGGGCGGGGTCAAGCCCTGCCAGGGCCTGCGCAAGTGCGCCCTCGAACGCCTTTTGCGACGGCTGCGGGCCGACCGACCCGAACAGTGACCCGCGGTGATGCGCCAGACCCTCAAGGTCAATCACCTGCACCCCGAACCCCGGCAAGAGGTTCAGCACCTCGGTCTTGGCCGACCCGGTATTGCCATCCAGCACCACCACAGGCGACAGGACCGGCATGTCATAGACCGCCTGAACCACCAGCCCGCGCCAGGCCTTGTAACCGCCTGCCAGGGTCTCGACCCGCCAGCCGATCTGCGACAGGATCGTCGCAAAGGACCCCGATCGCTGCCCGCCCCGCCAGCAATAGACCAGCGGTCGCCAGCCCCCCGGACGGTCTGCGAGGACCCCTTCCAGATGTGCGGCGGCGTTTCTTGCCACCAGTGCCGCCCCCAGCTTGCGGGCGGTAAAGGGCGAAACCTGCTTGTAGATCGTGCCGACCCGCGCGCGTTCCTCGTCATTCAGCACGGGAAGCGAGATCGCGCCCGGAAGATGATCATCAGAAAACTCGGCAGGGGCCCGCACATCGATGATGTCATCGAAGCCCTGTGCTGACAGGTCGGCCAAAGAGGTCAGGGTAATTGCCATCGCAGACCTCTTACCAATCCCGGCGACAAGGTGCCACCCCACAGCAAGGTGCGCGCTTGCGGCGAACTGCCCTGTGCGCTGTGCCGGTTCTGCAGGCGGCTTGCGACCGGGGGCACCTGACTGGGGGCTGGACGAACAAGCGGAACGAATTATCTTGCCACCGGAAAACAGTGACAGGAGACGCCCAGCATGACCCGCCTTACGATTGCAACACTTGCCTTTGGCCTGGCCTTGCCCTTTGCCGCCCAGGCACAAGACCTGGCCAAGGGTGCCGACATCACCGCTGCCATCGCTGGCAACACGGTGCAGGGGTCCATGAGCGCGAGCGGGGCCTACACCGAATTCTATGCGGCGGACGGCACGATCAAGGGCAAGGATTACACCGGCACCTGGACAGTCGAGAGTGACGCAATGTGCTTTGACTATGGCGAAGGCAAGGATTGCTGGAACGTCCGGATCGAGGGCGACGCGGTAACCTGGGTGCAGGACGGTGGCGACGGCGGCACCGGCACGATTCTGCCGGGCAATCCGAACAATTTCTGATCAGCGCAGGCCGATCTCGGCCAGGGCTTGTGCCAGGGCGGCGGGCAGGGGGTCATCCTTCGCCCGCCCCTTTGGCAGATCGCGCGGGCTGTCGGCCGGGTTGAGGTAGCGCCAGCCCTGGAACGGGCGGCGCGGGGCCGCCTCGGTGCGGATCACTTCGGCATCCAGCACAAGGGCGCAGCGGCTGATGCCGTCGCCAAGGTCGACCTGCTGCAGGTCGGTGATCTTTTGCCGGGCAAGGATCACGCCCTTGATCACCCAATACAGGGACCCGCCCTCAAGCACCTCAGCCTCACGTTTCGGCCACATGCGGGTGACGTGGACGGCCTTGCCTTGGGGCCAATGCGCGCGCTGGCTGCGCTGCCAGTCGAGGAGGTCCTCGACCGAATCCGCGCCGACGCAGAGTTTCAGGATGTTTATCATGGGACTTAGCATAGGCCCTGAAGCGGCGGCTTCAAGTTGACCAAGGGGGGTACGGCGCGTATCTTGTGGGTTCGCCCGGACTTATCCACAATTTGAAGGAAGATTCGCCCCCATGTCGCGATTCCACGCCCCCATTGCCGAAGCCATCTGGGACATGAAGTACCGCTTCAAGGCGGCGGATGGCACGGCGCTGGATGGGTCGGTGGAAGACACCTGGCGGCGGATCGCCCGCGCCCTGGCCGAGGTTGAGGCCGAACCGGCCAAGTGGGCGGCAGAGTTCTATGCGGCGCTGGAAGGGTTCCGCTTCCTTCCTGCCGGGCGGATCACGGCAGGGGCGGGGACGGGGCGGTCGGTCACCCTTTTCAACTGCTTTGTCATGGGCACGATCCCCGACACGATGGAGGGCATCTTCACTGGGCTGAAAGAGGCCGCGCTGACCATGCAGCAAGGCGGCGGGATTGGCTATGATTTCTCGACCATCCGCCCGAAGGGGGCCGAGGTGAAGGGTGTGGCGGCGGATGCCTCTGGCCCGCTGTCGTTCATGGACGTGTGGGATGCGATGTGCCGCACGATCATGTCGGCGGGTAGCCGCCGGGGCGCGATGATGGCCACGATGCGCTGCGACCACCCGGATGTGGAGGCCTTCATCGAGGCGAAGAAAGACCCCGCCCGCCTGCGCATGTTCAACCTGTCGGTCCTGGTGACGGATGCCTTCATGGCGGCGGTCAAGGCGGATGGGCCTTGGGACCTCGTCTTTAGTGGAAAGGTCTATCGCACCGTGCAGGCGCGCGATCTTTGGAACCGGATCATGCGATCGACCTTCGATTTTGCCGAACCGGGGGTGATCTTCATCGACCGGATCAATGCGGCGAACAACCTTGGCTATGTCGAGACGATCGCCGCGACGAACCCCTGCGGCGAGCAGCCCCTGCCGCCCTATGGCGCGTGCTTGCTGGGGTCGATCAACCTGGCGACGCTGGTCAAGGGCGCTTTTGAGGCGGGGTCTTCGATGGACATGGCGGCGCTGGACCATCTGGTGCGGGTGGCCTTGCGGATGATGGACAATGTGGTGGACGCCAGCCGCTTTCCCTTGCCGGAACAGGCAGCAGAGGCAAAGGCAAAGCGCCGGATCGGGCTGGGGGTCACGGGCCTTGCCGACGCGCTTCTGATGGTCGGCCTGCGCTATGGGTCGGAAGAGGCCGCGAAGGTCACCGAGCTTTGGATGCACGCCATTGCGCGGGCGGCCTATCTGGCCAGCGTGGACCTCGCCAAGGAAAAGGGCGCGTTTCCGCTGTTCGACGCGGAAGGCTTCCTCGCCAGCGGCAACATGATGGGCATGGACGCGGATGTGCGTGAGGCGATTGCCACGCATGGTATCCGCAATGCGCTTTTGACGTCTGTGGCGCCGACGGGCACGATCTCACTTTACGCAGGCAACGTCAGTTCGGGGATCGAGCCGGTCTTCGCCTATGCCTACACCCGGAAGGTCCTGCAGAAGGATGGCTCTCGCACAGAGGAAGAGGTTGTGGATTACGCCGTCCGCCTCTGGCGCGAGAAGTTCGGCGATGCGGAATTGCCCGACCATTTCGTGAACGCCCAGACCCTGCCGCCCCTGGACCATGTGCGGATGCAGGCGGCGGCGCAGCGTTGGGTGGATTCCAGCATCTCCAAGACGATCAACTGCCCGGTCGACATCAGCTTTGACGATTTCAAAGAGGTCTACATGGCCGCTTGGGATCAGGGCTGCAAAGGCTGCACGACCTACCGGCCGAATGACGTGACCGGGTCCGTCCTGACCGTCAGCGAAAAGCAGACCGCCCCGGTGGCCTCACAGCCGGTGACGGGGGGTGAGGTGGTGTATCTGTCGGAACCTTTGGACCGCCCGGCCGCGCTGGAAGGGCAGACCTACAAGGTCAAATGGCCGGGGTCGGAGCATGCGCTGTACATCACAATCAACGACATCGTGACGGCCGGCCATCGCCGCCCGTTCGAGGTGTTCATCAATTCGAAGAACATGGAGCATTTCGCCTGGACCGTGGCTTTGACCCGGATGATTTCGGCGGTGTTCCGTCGGGGCGGGGATATCTCCTTCGTGGTCGAGGAGCTGAAAGCCGTCTTCGACCCCCGCGGCGGGGCCTGGATGGAGGGGCGCTACATCCCCTCGATCCTCGCCGCCATCGGCGGAGTGATCGAGCGCCACCTGATCGACATCGGCTTCATCGAGGGCGAGGGGCTGGGGCTGAAATCCGACCCCAAGGCGGAACTGCTGCGGGTCGGAGAGGCCCCGAAGGGCAAGGCCTGCCCGTCCTGTGGGAGCTACGATCTAAGGATGGTGGAGGGCTGCCTGACCTGCGGGTCGTGTGGGCATTCGAAGTGCGGGTGAGGGGATCGAAGACACAAGCATACGGAACGCGCCAAACGAGGCCTACCTTGTGACGCCACCCTCCTTCATTCTGTGAATTAGGCAGATTGGACCATTGCGTGTTATGGTGAAGGCTCGCAACTTCAGGGAGGAAACCATGCCAAAGTTCATCGTTGAACGAAACGTACCAGGCGCAAACAAGCTGACCCGCGACCAGCTGTGCGACATCGCGGCGAAGTCAAACGCCGTCGTCTCCGGGCTGGGGGTGCCTTATGTCTGGCACCACACCTACGCCGCTGGCGACAAACTGTATTGCGTACATGAGGCCGACAATGCAGAGGCCATTTATCGGCACGCCAAAGAGGGTGGTTTCCCCGCTGATCTAGTTTCAGAGATCACCAATACCTTCGGGCCGGAAACGGCGTCGGCATAGCCGCAGTGTTTGGGAGCGGCAAGCCACGCCGCTCCCGGATGATCGGTTGGTGGCGGTCTACCTCACCCCATTCGCCCTTGCCACAAAATCCGTCAGGTGTGGCACATAGTCCTCCGGCCCCGCGCCTCCCTGTGCCACCGCCCCGGCAAAGCTGTTCTTCGCGGCACTTGCCATCGTGGTGGTGACCGTGGCGGCGTTGGCCATGCTCTCCAGATAGCGCAGGTCCTTGTAGGCGTTCGAGAGGGTGAAGCGGTGGGCCTCGCGGTTGCCCTCCAGCGCGTAGCCCATGAAGGTCTGGTAGAAGCCGCAGTCCATCCGGCCGCCGCGGATCACGCTATCGAAGGTGGCGGTGGAGATGCCGACCTTGGCGGCCACGGCCAGCGCCTCGGCGTAGATCGCGGCGTAGCCGAGGGAGAGGAAGTTGTTCAGAAGCTTCATCCGGTGGCCGTCGCCGACCCCGCCGATGTGGACGATCTTCCCGGCCCAGGTGGCGATGACGGGCTGGATGCGTTGGAAGACCTCAGGCTCTGCCCCGACCATGCAATCAAGCGTGCCCGCCCAGGCTTCTTTCGGCGTGCGGGAGAGGGGGGCGTCTGCGAAGTGGATGCCCTTGGCGGCGATGTCAGTGGCGAGGCGTTCGGTGACGGTGGGGTCAGAGGTGGAGCAGTCGACGATCACCGTGCCGGGCCTCAGGTGAGGGGTCATCTTCGCGACGGCCTCGGAGACCTGGGGCGAGCCGGGAAGGGTCAGGAAGATGATGGTCGACCGGGCGGCGAGGTCCTCCAGGCTGGCCTCGACAGCCCCCCTTCCGACAAGGTCATCGACGGGCGCATGGTTGCGGTGGGCTGTCACGGTCAGGGCGTAGCCCTTTTCGACGATGTTCTTGGCCATGCCGTGGCCCATCAGTCCGGTGCCGATGAAGCCGATGGTTTCCTGGGTCATTGGGGTCTCCTTTTGTGGGGGGGAGTGCGGCACCGGCGTCGGGTTGAGGCCGCAGATGTTCCGCGCACTGGTTCTAGAGAAGGAAGGCGATGCCGCTGTGGCCCATGTGCGGGAGCTGGAGACGAGCGCCCTGCCAGCGGGGGATGTGACGGTGGCGGTGGAGTATTCCACGCTGAACTACAAGGACGGGCTGGCGCTGTCGGCCAATGGCGGCGGGATCGTCAGGACCTGGCCGCATGTTGCGGGGATCGACTTTTCTGGGACGGTCGAGGCGTCTGACGATGCCCGCTACAAGCCGGGGGACCGCGTGGTGCTGACCGGCTGGCGGGTGGGTGAGGTGCATTGGGGCGGCTATGCCCAGAAGGCGCGGGTCAAGGCGGACTGGTTGGTGCCGCTGCCTTCGGGGCTGACGACGCGGCAGGCAATGGCGGTGGGGACGGCGGGGTTCACCGCGATGCTGGCCGTGCTGGCGCTGGAGGAGCATGGGCTGACACCGGAGAAGGGTGAGGTGCTGGTGACGGGGGC
>JAPLPF010000035.1 GCA_026400325.1 Rhodobacterales bacterium | reverse complement strand
TTCGGGCGACAGCCCCGATCCGGGCGGACAATTCAGAGAGGTCGAAGGGCTTGACAAGGTAGTCATCTGCCCCGGCGTTCAGCCCTTCGATCCGGTCCGACACCTGATCCAGCGCCGTCATGATGATGACCGGGGTCTGGCTGCCCTTGGCCCGCAAGCTGCGCAGGAACGGCAATCCCCGGCCGTCGGGCAGCATGAGGTCCAGCAAGATCAGGTCGAAACTGGTGGTCGCCAGGGCATCTGACGCCTCATCCAGCCGCGCGGCCCAGTCGACGGAATGACCTTCGCCTTCCGCCTGCTCACGCAGGGCGGTTGCGATCACGCGGTCATCTTCGATCAGCAAGATGCGCATCCGGGCTTGTCTCCTTCGGCCCCCGCATAGCGCGCCAACCTGACGGCCACCTGAAGCAGATAATCATGTGGGTTCAGGCTGACGTCAGGTTCGCACGGCACAAGGACTGCAGGAACCGAAGCGGAGTGTCACCCATGATCGGGATATCAACAAGGCTGATGCTGACCCTGGCGCTGATCGCCGGTCCGGCGGTGGCCGGTGATGATTGCGCCGTGCCGATGACCGACTGGCAACCGCGCGAGGCGGTGGTGAGGCTGGCCGCCCAAAACGGCTGGGAGTTGCGGCGGATCCGGATCGACGATGGCTGCTACGAGGTGATCGGACGCGATGCGGAAGGCCGTTCGATCGAGGTCAAGCTCGACCCGGCAACATTGGCGGTGATCCAGATGGAGTTCGAGGACGATCATTCCGATGACCACGAACACGAAGAGGACGGCCAGGACGACTGACCCGGCATCCGGCACAGACGCATGGCCCGAAACCCTGACCCCAAGGAGAAACAGGATGAAACTTGCCTTTGCACTTTTGCTGATGAGCACGGCCTTTGGCGCGGGTTCAGCAGCTTTTGCCGCCGGGCAGGTCCTGTCCCTTTTCCCCGATGCCAGCCTTGTGTCCAGCCCTTCGCCGGATGCGGCCCTGACGCTTATCGAAGACGATGGCGATGAGGGCGACGACGACGGCGAAGGCGGCTGGTTCTGGTCGCAGTCCGGGGACGATGACGATAACGACGATGATGACTGCGAAGCGGCGAAGGACGCCAGTTGTGTGGACACAAGCACGTGCAACGCGGCCAAGGCGGGCTCGGTTCCGCCACCACGCAACGGGCTTTTCACCAACGGCACCGCGCCGGTGGTCAAGTCGAACTGATCCTTTCAATTCCGGAGTACCCAAGATGAAGTCCCTGATCGCAGCCCTTGCGCTGTCCACCGCCCTGGTTGCCCCTGGCCTTGCCGTTGCGCGCCCCGTCACCCTGACCGTCAACATGGCGGATTACGGTGGGCGGGGGGCCTATCTTGCCATCTATGTCACCGACGCTTCGGGTGGCTATGCGGGCAGCCTGTGGATGGCAGGTGGAAAGACAAGGTATTACAAGCACCTGCAGGATTGGGTCCAGCTTGCCGGCGGTGATGTTTCCCAGGTGGACGGGATCACCGGGGCCAGTGTCGGTTCGGGGCGAAGCCTTGATCTGTCGATGGACCTTGCCGATGCCCTGTTTGACGCGGGCTATACCCTGCACATCGACGCCGCGGCCGAGGACATGCGTGACAGCCCGAATGAGGTTGCCCTGCCACTGACCGCCGCCGGGGCGGGGACGCCCGTGCCGGGCCGCCGCTACATTGCCGATGTCTCTTACGGTTTCTGATCGGACCCCCTCGCATGCTTCGCCACCTTCATCGCTGGCCCGGCCTTCTGGCCGCTGTCCTGATCCTTGCCCTTTCGCTCAGCGGGGCGGCCTTGTCGCTGTTCCCGGCGATGGAGCGGCTATCTGCACCGACGCCGGTCAGCGGGCAGACCGTGGGCGATCTGGCGACACTGGTGCTCGCGGCGCACCCGGGGATAGAGCAGATACGGCGCTCACCTTCCGGCAAGATCACCGCTTATTGGTTTGATGCCGATGTGGCCGGGGCAGCGGTGGTCAACCCTGCCACCGGGCACGACGTGGCCAGCGCCGATCAGGGCGCGGTGTAGCGGTGGCTGACCGATTTCCACCGGTCGCTTTTGCTGGGGGACACTGGGCGCTACGCCACGGCCACGGCGGCGCTGGCGCTTCTGGTGCTGGCACTGTCCGGGGCGATGCTTGTCGCACGGCGGCAGGGCGGCTGGGGGCGCTGGTTTGCGCCGATCAAGGGGCCATGGGCGGGGCGTTGGCATGCGGAACTGGCGCGTGTGGCGGTGGTCGGGCTGGGTCTGTCCGCGCTGACGGCGCTTTGGATGACGGCGGCGACCTTCGACCTGCTGCCCGTGGATGAAGCAAACCCGGCCATGCCCAAGACCGTCAGCGGCGTGGTGGGCCTGTCGCCCGCCGACATGGCTGCCTTGCAGGGGACCCCAGTGGCAGACCTGCGCGAGCTGACCTTTCCCTACGCCGGAGATGCGACGGATGTCTTCACGCTGACCACGGGGGCCGGGACCGGCTATGTCGACCAGGGCACCGGCAGGATGCTCGCCTGGCAGGCCCCGGGGGCGTGGACGGTCGTGGGGGAATGGATCTACCTTCTTCACACCGGCGATGGTGCAGCACTTTGGGGTCTGATCCTGGGCCTTGCCGCGTTGACGGTGCCGGTTTTGTCAATGACCGGTACACTGATCTGGTGGCGCAATCGCCAAAGCCGACCGCGTCTGGCGGGGATGGTCGCGGCGTCCACGGCCGAAACCGTTATCCTTGTCGGAAGCGAAGGGGGCACAACCTGGGGCTTTGCCGCAGCCCTGGCCCGCGCGTTGCAAGACCATGGGCAGGGCGTGCATCTTGCCGCCCTCTCCTCTTTCGCGCCGGGGACCTACAAGCACGTCAGGCGAATTGTCGTCATGACGGCGACCTGGGGCGATGGCGACGCGCCAACCTCGGCCAAGGGTGCGCAGGAGCGGCTGACGATGGCTGCCCCGCTGGCAGGGGTGCCGCTGGTGGTGCTGGGCTTCGGCGACCGAAGCTTTCCCGCCTTCTGCGCCCATGCCGAAGCCCTGGAGGCCGCTGCCAAGGCTGCAGGTTGGTCCATGCCGATGCCGCTGGACCGAATCGACCGGCAATCGCCGCAAGCCTTTGCCCGCTGGTCGCGCGACTTTGGAAAGGGGATCGGACTGCCCCTGGACGTCATCCACCAACCCACGCCACCGCAGACGACCGCCCTTCGCCTGGTCTCGCGCAAGGACTATGGCGAAAGCGTTCAGGCCCCTACGACGATCCTGCGCTTTGCCTTGCCCGGGGCTGGCTTCTGGCAACGGATGACCGGTCGCGGCTTTGGTCGGTTCCGGGCGGGCGACCTTCTTGGCGTCCTGCCAAAAGGCGACACGGTGCCAAGGTTCTATTCGCTGGCCTCGGGACAGGCGGACGGGTTCATCGAGATCGTCGTCAGCAAGCATCCGGGCGGGCTTTGCTCGGGACAATTGCTGGCGTTGCGTCCAGGGGACATGGTGCAAGGGTTCCTGCGCCCCAACCCGGGGTTCCAGCCGGACCGGAGCCAAGCGCCGCTGATCCTGATCGGCGCGGGAACCGGGATCGGACCGCTGGCCGGATTCCTGCGCGCCAATCAGGGGCGCAGACCGATGCACCTGTGGTTCGGCGCGCGGCATCCGCAGGCGGATTACCTTTACGCCGAAGATCTGGCCGCGTGGAAGGCAGACAGGCGCCTGACCGGCCTGCACCCGGCATTCTCGCGCATGGAAAGGCGGCACTATGTCCAGGATGCGCTGCGCGAAGATGCCGAAGCGATCCGCCGTCTGATGGCTGCGGGCGCGCGGGTCATGGTCTGCGGCGGCCGCGACATGGCACAGGGAGTTCGCGATGCGATGACGGACATCCTGCTTCCCCTGGGGCTGTCGCCTGCTGCACTGAAGGCGGGGGGGCGCTATGCCGAAGACACCTACTGACATCAGGCTGGCGCTGGGCGGCCCGACGATGGGCACCCGATGGTCGGTGCTGATCGAAGACCCGCTGGCTGATGCCACCCTGCAATCCCGTTTTCAGGCTGCGGTTGACGAAGTCGACGCCCAGATGTCGACCTGGAAACCCGACAGCGACCTGATGCGCCTGAACGCGGCGCCTCTGGACCGGTGGGTCCCCTTGCCGGATCGGCTTCTTGTGGTGCTGGAGGCAGGGCTTGCCATCAGCCGCCAGACCCATGGGGCGTTCGAGATGAACATTGGCGACGCCGTCCGCGCCTGGGGCTTCGGACCCGACGCCATCGCCCTTGACGCGATCCGCACCGCAAGCTCCGCGCGGCGCATTCCAGCAACCGACGCGCTTGAAATCGACCTGGTAAACGGCATGGCCCGCAAGTCATCCCCGCTTGCGCTTGACCTGTCCGGCATCGCCAAGGGCTATGGGGTGGACCGCCTTGCCGAAACGGCTCAGGCTCTTGGCCTTGCCCACGCACTTTGCACCATCGACGGCGAGGTTCGGGCGGTCGGCTCTCGTCTGGACGGGCGGCCCTGGGCCATAGGGATCGAGACGCCGGACGATAGCAGCACTGGCCGACATTCCATTCTCGAAATCGAGGACAAGGCCATGGCCACCTCGGGCGATTATCGCCATTTCGTGACGGTGGGAACGGCGCGACTGTCGCACACGATGGATCCGCACCGCGGCGCGCACCTGGTGGCGGCCCCGGCTTCGGTCACCGTGCTGTCGCAGTCCTGCATGATGGCCGATGCGATGGCGACGGCATTGATGGTCATGGGCGACGGCAGCGGACCATGTTTTGCCGGGGATCATGCCATCAGCGCCCTCTTTCTGCTCCGCTTGACGGGCAAACTGATTGCCGTTGGCACCGGGGCCTTTGCCAAGGCGCAAGGCTGCCACAGACCATAGCGACCATCCGGATCCGCAGCGGTCTGCGGGCGGACACGTTCGACCGGGACGCCAAAGTGCTGCGTGACACCCGGGAGATCCCCTTATCAACCGGCAGTGTCGGCCGACCTGTCCGGTTCCAGGTCACGGCTTGTGACGCAGAAGATCCCGTTCGGGGCTGAACCCGGGGTGTGACCGAAGAACCACTCCAGACGGTTCGTTATTGTTATTCTTGCATGTTTCTTGCGATCTCGGATCAGTCATGTTTTCATGGCCGAAGTTTTTTCAGGAGTGTAGGATCATGCAGCAACGCAATTCATTCAACGGGATCGCTTCCACGGTATCGCTTGGCGCTGCGGCCTTTGCTGTCGGGATGCCGGCAAGCCAGGCTGTCGCCCAGGAACCCTATGTGGTGACTGCAGACGGCGGCGTGACGTTTTCGGATTTCTCGGACGCAATCTTCGAAGAAAAGGGCGGGGCCCCCAGCTTTGATACGGACGTCGGCTTTTTCGGGTCGGTCGCCGTCAGCAAGATGATCTCGGACACCTGGGACTGGCGCGTCTCCGGAACCCTGCTTTCTTATGGCAACAATGAGGTTACTGCGTCTGCACCGGGCGTATCTGTAGGTTTGTCGCAGTCCATGACGGGCATCCTTGCCGATGCCGACCTTGGCTGGCACAAGATGATGGGCGAAACCGATCTGCGGCTTGGAATTGGCCTGCAGGCGGCGAGCTATGACAAGGGCATCGACTTTGACGCGACCGACGGCGTCGACCGTGTGCGCGGCAAGTATGGCGTGGAATACAGTGGCATTGGTCCGAAATTCTCGGCCGACGTGACCCATCCGGTTTCCGCAGACGGACGGATGAAACTGATCGCCGGTGCAAGCCTTGCGCCAACGACGGGGGATATCGACGTTTCGGTCGACGCCTCCAATGGCATGGGCATGTCAGAGCGCGATGGTCAATCAGTCAATGCAGATGCCCTCGTGTCGTCGGCCTATCTTGGCTTGTCGATGCAGCGCAGTGACACGAGCGACTGGCGGATGGGCCTGCGCATCGACAATATCGATACCGATGTTGAAGGCGCCGGCAGCGAAGGCGTTGGCCTGATCAATGACTCGGTCATGTCGACATCGCTGTTTGTCGGCTTGCGCATCGAGTTCTGACTTCACAGTCCGGGGCGCGGGCCCATGACCGGACCCGCGGCGCCCGTGGTTTCAGCAGGTGAATTTCTGAATTCCGTGGTGCAGGCGCTTTACGCCCGCACCCGCCTGCCCCAGGGGCAGCGGCCCGAGCGGCTTGGCAGGCTTCTGGTCGTGGAATCTTCGCGTGACGCCGCACGGATACTCGACGAGCCTGAGCTTTTCGCCAAGAATTTCGCTCTGGTCGCGGCCTTCGGACCCAGCCGGTTCAACCAGAATGGTGCCGCCTGGGCGGCCCTGCGTCCGCGCACGCAACGCGCCTATGCCCGGGCTGGCCGCCCGGTGATGCTGACCGAGATCAGCGCGATCTATGCCGCCGAACTTGCCCCGGCCACGCCAGACGCGCCGGGGATCGAGGCCGCCCTGGCCCGCGCCGCCTTGCGCATCTTCTTTGCCGCTTTCGACCTTCGCCCCGATGTCACGCCCTTCCTTGCCCATTTCGCCGCCCTGCGGCAGGTTGTGTCCGATCTGCAGCACATGTCCTGGCAAGGGATGGGGGCGCTGGACGTGGACGCGATACGCGCGCGCGCCACAGCGCCGCTTCAGTCCTTCACCGCCGCCTGCGCCGACCAACCAGCCGTCATGGCCACGGTGACACGGCTTGCCGGCCTTCGTCCGGTCATTCCGGTCGATGCCATGATGGCCGACTTCATGACCAACATGTTCGCCGGGATCGAAACGACGACAGCCAGCCTTGCCTGGATGATCGACGCCATGGGCCGCAGTGCAAAGGTGCAGGATGCCTTGCGCGCCGAAGCCCGCGATCCGTCAGGCGAAGGCGCGCTTCTGCAGTCGTTCCGCGATGAATGTCTGCGGATGTTTTCGCCCATCCCCTTTGTCGTGCGCGAAGTGACGGCCGACACCCGCCTTGGCCGCCACGACCTTGCACGGCGCGACCTCGTGCTCTTGTCGCTTGTGGGCCTGCATCGCGATCCGGACAGTTGGACCGACCCGCTGGCCTTTCACGCCGCACGGGCCGAGTTTGCACCCGGGGCACCCCCGAACCCCGCGTTTCGCCCCTTTCTGTCCGGCCCGCGTGTTTGTGGCGGCAGACGCATCGCGGAAATGGAGCTGACGGCGGCCCTGCGGCTGCTTGTCTCCGGCTTTCGGTTTGAAAGCCCGGCAGCTGACCCTGCGTTCAGCTATGCGCTTGCCTTTCGTCCCCGGTTCACCTCCGGCCATCGCGTGTCACGGCTGTGACGCCTGCTTGCGGACCGATCCGGCTGCGCTTCGCGTTGCAAGGTGACCGCGCGCATGTGCGGGCGACAGACGTGCTGGCCGCCATGATGACGCAGTTTCATGACCGGCCACTTGCACTGAAGTTCGCCAGGCCCCTTGTCGGGCCGGCCCTTCTGCACTGTCCGGCCCAGCCTGGCGGCGCTGTGGCCGGGCGGGCCGGCGAAGTCAGCTTCAGCCTGACTGCGGACCCGGACACCCGGGCCAGCCGCCGGGCCGCAGATCGGACCCCGGCCCTCCACCTCCGGGTCGGGCCGCTGGATTGCTTCGCGTTCCGGCCGGGAACACCGCTTGCAGCCCGCATCGCCGCGATCTTTGACCGACTGCATCCGTTGCAGTCCGAGAGATTTCTTGTGCGGCTGATCACGGTTTTTCCCGGACCGGAACGCCTAGGGCCGGTCCTGTGGTCCAGGCTGACGATCACCAATGACCGCAGCAGGGCGCGCCTGGATCTGGCCGGGCCCGCCGGCCGGCTGGCCACGCTTGAGTTCCACCTTACCGCGCGGAACCAGACCCCGTCGCAGGCCCCGGCCTTGCCGCAAAGCACTGGTTGAACCAGCCCGAAACCTGCAGGACCTGCCCCAGCTTCATCAGGGATGGCGGATGCGGGTCATCCAGCCCCCGCAGCAAATGCAGCTTCGGGTTTGTCGCCACCAGATCCGGCAGATCCGGGTCGGTCGCATAGGGGCTTTGGTCCCCGTAGGTCATCAGCACGGGGGCCGGTGCCCGCGTCAGCATCCGGTGGATCGAGAAGGCCACCTCCATCCCATAGTCCGCCGCCACCGCCGGATCATAGGCCATCCGCCATTGCCCGCCCACCTCCATCACCCGGCTTTCGGCAAAGCGGCGGCGGGCCGCGTCGTCAAGAAAACCCATGCTGCGGGTGCGGATCACATGCTCGGCCGCTGCGTCGAAGCTTGCAAAGGCTTGCAGGGATTCCTCGCGCAGGGCGGCGCGAAACCCCTGCACCACCGGTCCCGACTGCAAGGGCACGTCGTTCAGCACCACCCCGCGCGATTTCCAGCCGCTGCCGGAAAGCCAGGCCAGCAGGATCAAGCCGCCCCATGAGGTGCCCAGATGCGCCGCTTCGGCCTTTTGAAAGCGGGAAGCGACCGTCAGGCAGGCCATGTAGGCGTGCAGCGAATAGGCGGTGTCCCGCCCCAGAAAGCTGCTTTTTCCCCGGCCGATCAGGTCTGGTGCAATCACTGTGGTGCCAGTCGCAGCCAGCGTTTCTGCCAGCATCTCGAAATCCTGCCCGGTGCCGGCAAAGCCGTGCAGGCACAGGACAGATCGCGTGCTGTTTGGCGGCTCCCAGATCCGGACCGCCATTTCAGCCATGACATCGCCAAGCGCCACACCAAGCCGTTCAGTCCGTCCGATCATGGCTGCGACCTTTCCATGTCTTTCAGAACAGAACGCGCGTGAGGGGTGCGGCTGTCGCTGAAGTACCGTTTCCAATAGACCGACCGGCCCGGCTCGGCGCGTTTTGCGGCGCGGATCATCGGCAGGATATCGCGAGGGTTGTCGGCAACGAAGATCGTCACCGCCACGGCAGCCCCGTCGGCATGGGCGAAAAGCCGGGCCTTGCCCGCCTGCCAGGCCAGCGCAATGTCAGGATCGACACGCAGCCAGCCCAGATAGCCCACGATCGCATCGTTGCGGGTGGCGACAAGATGCGTGCCCTGCTGGATCTGGAACATCAGTGCATGGATCGTGGCGCCAAAGTCGAAATCGGCAAACGGCCGGTGATCGGACAGATAGCGCGTGATCAACCCCAGCGAATAGGGATTGCGCGCCAGTTGAGTGATCTCAAGCCCGTTCATCTTCGCCATCCCAGCCCGTTGCAGGGACCCTAGCCGAACCCCCGCCGGGATCAAGGACCCCCCCGCACGATGCGCCGCACAATGCCCCGTGCAATGCGCACGGCAAGCAGGTAGAATTGGACACTGGTGGCCCGCGCTCGGGCCGGATCGCAAAGGGGACGGATCATGGCCAAGGGCATGAACAAGCGCAAGGAAGTGAAGAAGCCGAAGAAAGAGGCCGCAAAACCGGCGGTATCTGTCGCGTCAAGCAATGCCAAGGTGACGATCTCGCCGGCCAAGTCCAAGGAGTGACCGGACGCTTGTCAAGCCTGCCGGCTTTCCGCGCTGGCCGCAGCGAAAAAGCCCGTCAGGGCTGATGAGCAGTCCACCGCCACCGGTTCAGAACACTTCCTTCACCGCCTCCATCGCCACATAGGTCGAGGTGGAGGCGACGTGTGGCAGCGCCGAGATCACCTCGCCCAACACACGGCGATAGGCCTGGATGTCGGCGGTCCGCACCTTCAGAAGGTAGTCGAAGCTGGAGGCCATCATGTGGCATTGCTCGACCTCGGGCACGCCAAGAACCGCGCGGTTGAAGGCGGTCAGGGCCGCTTCGCGCGTGTCCGACAGGCGCACCTCGACAAAGGCCACATGGGCCTGGCCCATGCGGATAGGGTCAAGGATCGCGCGGTAGCCGGTGATGACTCCGACCTCCTCCAGCCGTTTCATGCGTGCCTGGGTCGGTGACTTCGAAAGCCCGATCCGCCGCGCCAGTTCCACCGCCGAAATCCGCCCCTCGATCTGCAGGGCCCGCAGGATCGCCAGATCAAAACGGTCAAGGTCGGCGCGGTCGATCGGCATGGCTTTTCCCCCAAGGTCCGCCTTTACGCCTGCGTATCAGCAAAGCTTCGGGAAAACAGCCTGCGCATTTGCGTATATGCTGGTCAAAAGCACGAGGGTTCCCATGTCCACCGATTCCGCTGTCTGGTCCGTCATCTCGACCGGCTCGCTTGCCGATGAAACCGGCCTTGTCCGCCGCCTTGTAGCCGATGCCGCGCTTGGCCCTGCGGACCGGACACAGATCACCGCTGCAGGGGCCGACCTAGTGACCCGGATCCGTGCCAGCGCGCGCCCCGGCCTGATGGAGGTATTCCTTGCCGAATACGGGCTGTCCACTGACGAAGGCATCGCCCTCATGTGCCTGGCCGAGGCGCTTTTGCGCGTGCCCGATGCCGAGACGATGGACGCGCTGATCGAAGACAAGATCGCCCCGTCGGACTGGGGCCGCCATCTGGGCAATTCCGCGTCAAGTCTGGTCAATGCCTCGACCTGGGCGCTGATGCTGACCGGCAAGGTGCTGGACGACCGTGAGGGGGGAATCGCGGGCGCGCTGCGCGGGGCGGTCAGGCGATTGGGGGAACCCGTGATCCGCACGGCCGTCAGTCGCGCGATGAAGGAAATGGGCCGCAATTTCGTTTTGGGCGAGACGATCGACAAGGCGATGGACCGCGCAACCGAGCTTGAGGCCAGGGGCTATACCTACAGCTACGACATGCTGGGCGAGGCCGCGCGCACCGAAGCCGACGCGCGGCGCTATCATCTGGCCTATTCGGCCGCGATCACCAGCATCGCCCGCGCGGCCAAGGGCAACGACATCCGCACCAACCCCGGCATTTCGGTGAAACTGTCGGCGCTACACCCCCGCTACGAGGTGGCCAAGCGGGCAAGGGTGATGGAGGAGCTTGTCCCCCGCGTCCGCGCGCTGGCCTCGCTCGCCAAAGCCGCTGGCCTCGGCTTCAACATCGACGCCGAAGAGGCCGATCGTCTGGCGCTGTCGCTTGAGGTGATCGAGGCAACCCTGTCAGACCCGGCGCTGAAGGGCTGGGACGGGTTCGGCGTCGTCGTGCAGGCCTATGGTCGCCGCGCCGGGGCCGTGATCGACTGGCTGCATGCGCTGGCCACACGGCTTGACCGCAAGATCATGGTTCGCCTGGTGAAGGGGGCCTATTGGGATGCCGAGGTAAAGCGCGCGCAGGTTCTGGGGCTGGACAGCTTCCCCGTGTTCACGCGCAAGCAATCAACCGATGTCAGCTACATCGCATGCGCCCGCAAGCTCCTCCAACTCACTGACCGCATCTACCCGCAATTCGCCACCCACAACGCCCACACCGTCGCCGCCGTCCTGCACATGGCCGAAGCGATGGGCCTGACCCCGCTGGCTTATGAATTCCAGCGCCTGCACGGCATGGGCGAACGCCTGCATGACATCGTGCTGACTGACCACTCCACCCGCTGCCGCATCTATGCCCCCGTCGGCGCGCACCGCGACCTTCTGGCCTATCTTGTCCGCAGGCTTTTGGAAAACGGCGCAAACTCCAGCTTCGTCAACCAGATCGTTGATGAGGAGGTGCGCCCCGAAACCGTTGCCGCCTGCCCGCTGACCGCAGTCGATGCGATGGCCGCGATCCCCAGCCCGGCGCTGCCAACGGGTCCGACGCTTTTCGCGCCACGCAGGAACTCCCGCGGGTGGGACCTGACCGATGTCGGCGCACTGGCAGGCACCGAGGCCGCGCGCTTGTCCTTTATGCAAAGCACGTTCGACGCCCACCCCATCCTTGCCGGCCGTGCGGTTGGCGGACCGCGCCTTCCGGTCCTGAAACCGGCGACCGGGGACCTTGTGGGCCATGTCCTGACGGCTTCGGAACCCGATGTGCAGACCGCCCTGCGCCTGTCCGAGCCCTGGTCCGCCGCCGCCCGTGAGCGCGCGGAAATCCTGAACCGCGCCGCCGACCGGCTGGAGGCCGACCATGGCCGCATCTTCGCCCTTCTCGCGCGTGAGGCGGGCAAGACCCTGCCCGACGCCGTGTCAGAACTGCGCGAGGCGGTGGATTTCCTGCGCTACTACGCCGCCGGTGCCGGATCGCTCATCCACCCCGCACGGGGTGTCTTCGCTTGCATCAGCCCGTGGAACTTCCCGCTCGCCATCTTCTGCGGCCAGATCGGCGCAGCCCTTGCTGCCGGGAACGCGGTACTTGCGAAACCCGCCCCGCAGACCCCGCTGATCGCAGCCCTTGCGGTCGACCACCTTCTTGCCGCCGGTGTGCCTGCCACGGCGCTGCAACTCCTGCCGGGCGACGGCGCCGTCGGTGCGGCCATCACCCGCGACCCGCGCGTTTCGGGCGTCGCCTTCACTGGATCGACCGCCACCGCGCAGGCCATTCGCCGCAGCATGGCCGACCACCTTGACCCCACCGCCCCCCTGATCGCCGAAACCGGCGGCCTCAACGCCATGCTGGTGGACAGTACCGCCTTGCCAGAGCAGGCCGTGCGCGACATCCTTGCCTCGGCCTTCCAGTCGGCGGGGCAGCGCTGCAGCGCCCTGCGCTGCCTTTATGTGCAGGAGGACGTGGCCGAGACGGTGACCGATATGCTTTTCGGAGCAATGGATGACCTGGCGATTGGCGATCCTTGGGCGCTTGCCACCGACATCGGCCCGGTGATCGACGCCGCCGCCCGCGACAGCATCTGTGCCTATATCGATGCCGCCCGCGCCGGCGGCCGGGTCCTGAAGGAACTGGCGGCACCGGCGACGGGCACCTTCATCGCCCCCACAGTCCTCAAGGTCCGCGGCATCCGTGACATGCCGCGCGAGATCTTTGGCCCGGTCCTGCACATCGCCACCTTCAGGGCGACCGAAATCGACGCCGTGGTCGATGCGATCAACGCCACGGGATACGGGCTGACCTTCGGCCTGCATTCGCGCATCGACGACCGCGTGCAGCGCATTGTCGAGCGTCTTCACGTCGGCAACGCCTATGTCAACCGCAACCAGATCGGCGCGGTTGTGGGCAGCCAGCCCTTTGGCGGCGAAGGGCTGTCGGGCACCGGGCCAAAGGCAGGCGGCCCGCAGTATCTGGCCCGCTTCACCCGCGCGCCCGTGCCACAGGCGGCACCGGACACCGGCAGCACGACTTCCGAAGTCGTGGCGCGTGCGCTGGCCGCACCCAAGCCCGCGCGCCCAGCGGTCACACATGACCTGCCCGGCCCGACCGGCGAATCCAATCGCCTGACCCTGACCGCCCGCGCCCCGCTTCTTTGCCTTGGCCCCGGTCCGGCAACAGCCGAGGCGCAGGTCCAGGCGGTCCGCGCCCTTGGCGGCCAAGCGGTTGCGGCTCCGGGTCTCGATCCCCAGTCCCTGGCCACGCTTGAGGGCTTTTCCGGCGCGCTGTGGTGGGGTGGGGCGGAAGCGGCGCGCGCGCATGCGCAGGCGCTGGCCAGCCGGCCCGGCCCGATCCTTCCCCTGATCGCCGCCCCTGACGCAGGCCACGCCTGCCTTGAGCGTCATCTGTGCATCGACACCACCGCGTCGGGCGGCAACGCACAGCTTCTGGCCGCAGTCGCCGACGCTTGACCGGACGCCGCGGATCGGGAAGGCTCAGCAGGCATGTTTCCGATCCGCGATCATAACCCTTCGGGCAAGACACCCTACGTCACGATCACCCTGATCGTGATCAACGTGCTGGTCTTCGCCAGCTATTTTCTGTCAATGTCTGAGCTTCAGCTGAACGGCTTCTTCGGCGACTGGGGCCTGATCCCGGCCCGGCTGCAGTTCGGCGAGGGGTACGAGACGATCCTGACCTCGATGTTCCTGCATGGCGGCTGGATGCATCTTGCCGGCAACATGCTGTTTCTCTGGATCTATGGCGACAATCTTGAGGAACGCTTCGGCCATGCGGGCTTTCTGCTTTTCTACCTCGCCTGCGGCTTTGCGGCTGCGGGGTTGCAGATCTATGCCGATGTGGACTCGCGTATTCCCATGGTGGGGGCGTCCGGGGCGATTGCCGGGGTGATGGGGGGCTACCTGCTGCTGTTCCCGCGCGCAAAGGTGGATGTGCTGTTCATCTTCATCATCTTTTTCCGCATCTTCGCGATCCGGGCCTGGATCGTGCTGGGGCTTTGGTTCGCGATCCAGCTGGTGTTCGGCGTCTCTACCCCAAGCGACGGCGGCGGTGTCGCCTACTGGGCGCATGCGGGCGGCTTCATCGCCGGGCTTCTTCTGACGGTTCCGCTCTGGCTGCGGCTTGGCGGACAGCGGTTCTGGACTGAAACGGGCGGACATCCGCCCCACCCCGACACGCAGTTTCAGGCGTCGCGGTCAAACGTCCCGGTCATTCCGCGCAAGCGGATGTGACCGGGGCCAAAATCCTTGCTCAAGAAATTTGGGGCCGGTCGTCAGCCCCGGATCGTCCCGGCGAACGCGTCAAACAGCCCGTCGTTGCCCGCGATCAGCGCGCCATCCAGAGGGGCCGTGCCTTTGCGCAGCCCCTCGACCATCCCGCCCGCTTCCTTGACCAGCAGGATACCGGCTGCGATGTCCCAGGGCTGCAACTCGCGCTCCCAGTAGCCGTCGAAGCGCCCCGCGGCGACGTAGGCCAGATCAAGGGCCGCCGCGCCCCAGCGCCGCACGCCTGCACACCCCGGCATCAGGCGCGCAAGATCCTGCAACATCGCGGGAAGGGTGGACTTTGCCCCGAACGGCACGCCCGTCGCAAAGACCGCCTCATGCATCGCCCGGCGGCCCGAGACGCGCAAACGCCGGTTGTCGTTCAGCCAGCAGCCCGCGCCCTTTTCGGCCCAGAACATCTCGTCCTTGGCCGGATCATAGACCACCGCCGAAACGATCTCGCCCTTGTGCTCCAGCGCAATCGACACCGCCCAATGCGGCATCCCGTGCAGAAAGTTCGTGGTCCCGTCCAGCGGGTCGACGATCCAGCGCCGTGTCGGGTCGGCGCCCGCGTCCCCGCCGGTTTCCTCGCCCAGCCAGCCATAGGTCGGCCGGCCGCCCATCAGTTCTTCCTTGATCAGCCGCTCTGCCTCGCGGTCGGCCTTGGATACGAAATCCCCTGGCCCCTTGGTCGAGACCTGCAGGTTCTCCACCTCGCGGAAGTCCTTGACGAGGCTCCGCCCCGCCTTGCGCGCGGCTTTGATCATCAGGTTGAGGTTGGCACTGCCTTGCATGGGCGGGTCTCCGGTCGGTTCGGGCGTGCTATAGGGTCTGGCGCGCCGGAAAGAAAGGGTGCGCGATCAGGCCGACACCGGTCACAACCAGCCAGACCGAAAAGGCAAGGTAGCCGCCGATCGTGGCCAGCGCCAGAAGCGGCGCTTCATGCCCCAGCGCCAGCGAGAGCCCTTCGCCAAGGCCAAGCCCGATCCCGACCACCGCCAAAGCCGCCGGAACCATCGCCAGCCGGGCCAGCCGCTGCCCGCCCGCCCGCGCCTGCAGCGCCGCGAGGGCCACCCAGACCAGGGTGAGCATCTGCCCCAGATGCTCACCCACCGCCACGCCGCCCCAGCCATTGGCAAGGGTGAAGGCGGTTTCAAGGGCGACGCGGGTCGCGGCATCGGTTGCAAGGTCGGCATGGGCTGCCGCAAGCGCGGGAACTGCGAAAACCCAGCGGAAGAGGCCGATCGCCTGCGCAAGTCCCGCCAGGGCACCGATCAGCGCCGCACCGACCGCAAGGCCCGGGCGGCGGGACCAGTCCGCAGTTGTCAGCGCAAGCGCCGGTGCGAACAGGATCAGCCCGACGGCCGACAGAGAGAAGGCATACCAGGTCAGCACGAGCCCCGGCCCGCCTGCGGCAAAGGCGTCAAGCACCTCGCCCGCTGGTTGGCGCAGGATGTCGGGATAGTCAAACCACGCTGCCAAAAGCGCGAAGGGCACATTGAAGGCGATGGCCAAAAGAAGGGCGGCCGTTCCCAGCAGGGTCCGTTGCATGTTGTCCTCATGATTGATATATGTCACTGTATGGTGACATATCGTATATCACCGGTCGGTGACTTGCACAATACAGGAGTCGTCATGCCGTCGGACCCCCCAACGCCACGCCCGCGAAACCGCGACGACACCCGCGCGTCGATCCTTGCCGCGGCTCAGGCACTTTTGGCGGATGAGGGGTTTTCAGGTTTTGGTGTCAATGCCTTGGCCCGAAAGTCCGGCTTCGACAAGCAGCTGATCTATCGCTACTTCGGCGGGATTGACGGGTTGGTCGATGCCATTGGCGAGGCGCTGGCCAACTGGGTCGCAACGCATCTGGAACCGCTGATGACCAGCGACCTCGGTCCCGGCTACGGCGACCTTCTGGAAGCGGTGCTGCACGCCTACCTCGATGCGCTGCGAGCCGATTCGCTGATGCAGAAACTGGTCGCCTGGGAACTGTCGGACCCGTCGCCCCACGTCCGGCGCCTTTCGGACCAACGCGCCCGCGCGATGGGCAACCTGGTGGCCCGCCTGCGCGGCAGCCGCGTGCCGGCCCCTGACGTCGATACGCCTGCCCTGAACGCCATCCTGATCGCGGCGGTGCAGCATCTGGTGTTGGCGGGCGCAACCTCGGGCCGGTTCTCTGGTCTGGCACTTGCCGAAGACGCTGACTGGGACCGGGTCAAGATGACCCTGTCCCGTGTGGTCCGGGCACTGCAGGGTTAGTTGACGATCTCTACCCGCATGTTGTCCATTCCCTCCCACTTGACCATTCCGAACAGGATTTCGGCGTTTTTCGGGTCCAGCCTGACGCAGCCATGGCTGGCCGGGTGACCCAGCCGTTTGATCTGGTCTGTGCCGTGGATCGCGTAATCCCCATCGTAGAAGATTGCGAACGGCATCGGCGCGTTGTTGTAAAGCCGCGAACGATGATGCTTTGACAAGGCCTCGGCCCCCACAAAGACCCCGGTCGGGGTGATCTTGCCCGGCTTTGCCGTCGAGACCGGCCAGGTAAAGAGATGTCGCCCCTCGTGATAGACCTCCATGGTCTGGGTCGAGATCGAAACGCGGGCAACCACCCGTTCGGCAAAAGCCAGACCGGGAACAAGCATCAGAGCCAGCGCAAGTACGGTGAAATGGTGGCGCACGCAAACCTCCGAATTCCTGAATCAATCAGGAAAGGATTCCACCAGACTGCGGCGAGTCAAAGGAATTCTTGCGAAATCTGGGTCAGGTTTTCCGGTTCTCGGCCCGTGTCGGTCGGCCAAGCACCCCGATCTTCGGCCCCTCGAGTTCCCGCAAAAGCTTGCGCCGGATGGCGGAAGGATAGTCCACCTGTCGCGGGGCCAGTTCGACAAAGGCGCCGGGCCCCCGGATCACCTCATCCCGGAAATAGCGCGAGAGGTCCAACTCGTGCTCTCCCACCGCCAGTGCGTTCACCACCACATCGCCGAAATCCGCCCGCGCATAGGCCGTCCGGACCGAGATCCCCGCATTGTTGCGCCCGTCCCCCGCCACATCAAGCACCCGGCGATCGCAGGGCGGAGCGGCAGCCATCACGCCCGCGCCGAAGACCAGCGCCTCGCCCAGCGCGGTGGCCAGGCGGGTATCTGGCCGTGCTGTGCCGCGCAGGGTCCAGATCACGCGGTCAATCGCCTCGGGTCCGTCAAGGATGACCCAGTCCTGCACCATGTCCTGCTGCCCCTGGCCGCTCCAGAAGTAGACCGCCAGCGCCACCTCGCCCTCAGGAGACAGGATGGCCTTGCGGATTGCGGGATCGTTCAGCGCGTCCGCCATCCCTTCGGTCTGGATGGCATAGTCCACCGCGTCGATGGACCGCGACACATCCGCCGCCAGCGCAAGGGCAAGCTGACACTCGGCCGAGACGGCCGTAGCGCAAAACAGAAGCGGAAGAATGAGGCGCAGCATCTGTCCCCCCGCACCCAGACTATGCGCAAATCCGCAGATCGCCTAGCCCGGAGCCGCTTGCCATCACGGCCGCTTGCGGCCACCTTGCCAGCCATCCGGACCGGCAGAAGGGAAAGCCCATGGCCACCGAAAGTGCAGGGGTCGACCTGCCCTCTGTCGTGATCCTTCTGGGGGCCGCTGTCGTTGCGGTGCCATTGTTCAAGCGGGCGGGTCTTGGGTCGGTCCTGGGCTATCTGGCCGCGGGTCTTGCCATCGGGCCCTTTGGCCTAAGGCTTTTTTCAGACCCCATGGCGATCCTGCACGTGGCCGAACTTGGCGTCGTGATGTTCCTGTTCATCATCGGTCTGGAAATGCAGCCCTCACGCCTTTGGGCAATGCGGCGCGACATCTTCGGCCTTGGTCTGGCGCAGGTGCTGGTGTCCATGGGCCTTCTGTCGCTGGTTGGCCTTGCACTTGGCTATCCCTTCGCGCCGGCACTGGTGGCAGGCACCGGGTTTGTGCTGACCTCGACCGCCATCGTGATGCAGATGCTGGAAGAACGCGGCACCATCTCGGCCCCGAAGGGGCAACGCATCGTGTCGATCCTTCTGCTGGAGGACCTTGCCATCGTGCCGCTTCTGGCACTGGTTGCCTTCCTCGCGCCGGGAGGGGAGGCGTTGACCATGGCCGACCGCGCGCAGGGAATTGCCCTCGGCCTTGGGGCCATCGCCGTTCTGATCCTGGCAGGACGCTACCTGCTCAATCCGATCTTTTCGCTTCTCGCCGCGGCCCAGGCGCGCGAGGTGATGACGGCGGCAGCCCTGCTTGTCGTTCTTGGCGCGGCACTCTGGATGCAGGTCGGCGGGCTTTCGGCCGCCATGGGGGCGTTCCTTGCCGGGGTCCTTCTGTCGGAATCAAGCTATCGCCACCAGCTTGAGGCGGATGTAGAACCCTTTCGCGGTCTGCTGCTTGGCCTTTTCTTCCTTGCCGTCGGCATGGCGCTTGACCTGTCGGTCGTCGCCCGGAACTGGCAACTTATCCTGATCGCTGTCGTCGCCCTGACGCTGCTGAAGATGCTTGCGATCTACAGCGTCGCCCGCCTTTTCAAGGCCAGCCACCGCGAGGCAATGGAGCGGCTTGTCCTGATGGCGCAGGGCGGTGAGTTTGCCTTCGTCCTTTACGCCGCCGCGCTGTCGGTCGGCCTGATCAACGCTGACGAGAACGCCACCCTGACGGCGATCATCATCCTGTCCATGGTGATGACGCCGCTTTTCGTGATCCTGCATGACCGCCTGATGCCTGCGGCGCAGGTCTCGACCGAAGGCCTTCCCGCACCCGAGGATGACGGCAGCGCGGTCGTCCTCATCGGCTTTGGCCGTTTCGGGCAGGTGGTCAGCCAGCCGCTTTTGCGCATGGGACACAGCCTGACGATCATCGACACCGACCCCGGGGCGATCACGTCCGCCCGCGACTTCGGCTTCAAGGTCTATTTCGGCGATGGCACGCGGCTGGACATCCTGCATGCCGCCGGGGCCTCGCATGCGCGCGCGATTGTCATCGCGGTCGACAACCCGGGTGCCGCCACCCGTATTGCCGAAATGCTGCACCATGAATGCCCGCAGATTCCGGTCTTTTCCCGCAGCTTCGACCGGCGCCATTCCCTTGCGCTGATCAAGGCCGGGGTCGAACGGCCGGTGCGCGAAACCTTTGAATCCGCCCTGGCCCTTGGGACGATGCTGTTGCGCGATTTCGGAGCCGACGAGGAAAGGATTGCCGAAGTCCTGTCCGAAGTTCGCCTGCGCGATGCCGACCGCTTTGCCCTGCAGCTTGCCGGAGACATCTATGCCGGGCGCGATCTGATGCTTGGCAATGCCGGCATGGCCACGGAAAACTCGGGCTAAAGCGAAAGCGGGGTCGCTGCGTTCAGCCGAAGGCAACGTCGCTTTTCGCCGCCGTTCCGTCCCGGTTCGGCTAGGAAAGCCGCCTGGGTCCGGTTAGGTTTGGCCCGGCGGCAGCAAATCCGCGCGCCCCACGTCCCGCCGCAAGCCAGCCCCCCCGAACCCATCAGGACGCCAGATGCACATCGACGAGATCGACATCCGCCGCCTTTCCGGCACCGATCTGGACGCCGTTCTTGATGATGTCGCCCGCCTGCGCAGCACCGTCTTTCGGGATTGGCCATATCTCTACGACGGCTCGACCGTTTATGAACGCGAATACCTCGCCATCTACCGCGACACGCCCGGCGCGCTGCTGGTTGGCGCGTTCCATCGGGGCAGCCTGATCGGCGCTTCCACCTCAACCCCGATGGAAGAGCACGCCCCGGATTTCGCCTCCGCCCTCAAGACCCTTGGAATCGCGCCCGAAAAGATCCTTTACGGGGCTGAATCGGTTCTTCTCCAGCCGTACCGGGGTATCGGCCTTGGCCACCGTTTCATCGACTTTCGTGAAGCGCATGCCCGCGCCCTCGGCCGCACGCATGTTGCCTTCTGTTCGGTCCTGCGCGGCCTTGACCACCCGGCCCGGCCCGCCAACGCCCGCACCAATGATGCCTTCTGGCGGGGAAGGGGCTATGCCCCCGTGCCAGGCGTTCTGGCGCATTTCAGCTGGAAAGACCTTGGCGCCGCAGCCGAGACGGAAAAGCCCCTGCAGTTCTGGATGCGGTCACTTTAGGGCGGCATGCCAGAATCTGCTTGAAAACCAGAATCCGCTTGAAAACTGGCCTTTTCGCGGGCATACGCGCCCCCGGAAGCCTGCGGCACATGCGCGGGCCCATCATGATTCACGTCTGCAATGGAGAGACCATGGCCAAGGAAGAGCTTCTCGAATTCCCCGGTGTCGTCAAGGAACTCCTGCCGAACGCGACATTCAAGGTCGAACTCGAGAACGGCCATGAACTGATCGCGGTGATGGCAGGCAAGATGCGCAAGAACCGCATCCGGGTTCTGGCCGGCGACAAGGTGCAGGTCGAAATGACCCCCTACGATCTGTCCAAGGGTCGCATCAACTATCGTTTCAAGTGAAGCTGACCTCGTGAAACTGATCCTGGGGTCCGCGTCCCCGCGCCGCAAGGACCTGCTGGCGCAGATGGGGCTTGTCCCCGACCTGATCCTTCCCCCCGACATCGATGAAGACCCCCGCAAGGGCGAGCTTCCCCGCCCCTACGCCCTGCGACTTGCGCGCGAAAAGGCGCTGGCGGTTTCCGCCGGGGCCGATGATGTGGTTCTTTGCGCCGATACCACCGTGGCCCTGGGCCGCCGCATCCTGGGCAAACCCGCCAACGCGGGTGAGGCCGCAGCCTTCCTGACTGCACTTGGCGGGCGGCGACATCAGGTGGTCACCGCGATCGCCGTGCGGCGGGGCGACCAGATACTGACCGGCGAAAGCGTCAGTGTGGTCCGGATGAAGCGTCTGTCGGACGTCGAACTCAACGCCTACCTTGCCAGCGGCGAATGGCAGGGCAAGGCCGGGGGTTACGGCATCCAGGGGCTGGCGGGGGCCTTCATCCCGTGGATTTCCGGGTCATTCACCGGCATCATGGGGCTTCCGGTGGCCGAGACGGCAAGTCTGTTGTCGGCGCTTGGCTATCCGGTCTGGAGGCAGGAATGATCGGTCGGGTCCTCGTGCTGGACGATCTGGGCGGGCGGCAGGTGGCCGCCCTGATGGTGGACGGGCGGCTGGAGGAGCTGGCCGTCGATCCTGCGGGTGATGCTGTCCTGCCCGGTGCCATCTTCCGCGCGGTTGCGGACCGGCCCGTCAAGGGCCAGGGCGGCATCTTCGTGAAACTGCCGCAAGGGTCGGGCTTCCTGCGCCAGATCTCGGGCGTGGCTCCGGGGCAGCGGCTTCTGGTTCAAGTCACCGGCCCGGCCGAAACGGGCAAGGCCCTGCCGGTCACGACGCGCCTTCTGTTCAAGTCGCGCTTTGCCATCATCACGCCCGATGCGCCGGGCCTGAACATCTCGCGCCAGATCAAGGACGACGCGCTGCGCGCCGACCTGCAGGCGCTTGCCGAAGCGGGCATGGCCGGGGCGGACCCGCGACTTGGCCTGATCCTGCGGTCCAGTTGCGCCAACACCGAAAGCGAAGCCATCGCCGAAGACGTGGCCGCGATGCGCGATCTGGCCGAGGCGGTCCTTGCCGATATCACCGGCGGACCCGAGCTTCTGGTCGATGGTGCGGGCGCGCATGACGTGGCCTTCCGCGACTGGCTTGACCCGGCCGTGGACGAGGCCGACACCGATCCCGGCAGCTTTGACCGTCAGGGCGTGACCGATGCGCTTGCGACCCTGACCACCCCGCGCGTGGCGCTCGAGTCTGGCGGGCACATGATGATCGAACCGACCCGCGCCCTTGTTGCGGTCGATGTGAACACCGGGCCCGACACCTCGCCCGCCGCCAGCCTGAAGGCCAACATCGACGCCGCACGAGACCTGCCGCGCCAGTTGCGCCTGCGCGGACTTGGCGGTCAGGTGGTGGTGGACTTCGCGCCGATGCCGAAGCGGGACCGTCACATTCTGGACCAGGTGCTGAAGTCCGCCTTCAAGGCCGAGGGAGAGACGAACCTTGCCGGATGGACCACGCTTGGCCTGTACGAACTGACCCGCAAGCGCGACCGTCTGCCGCTGGTCGACCTTCTCGCAGGGAACACGCCGTGACCTGCCCGATCTGCGGCA
>JAPLPF010000082.1:1108-23579 GCA_026400325.1 Rhodobacterales bacterium | reverse complement strand
TGCCACACCGACGAATTCACCCTGTCGGGCGCTGATCCGGAAGGCATCTTCCCCTCCATCCTCGGCCACGAAGGCGCGGGTGTCGTGGTGAAATGCGGCCCCGGCGTCAAATCGCTGAAACCCGGCGACCACGTCATCCCGCTTTATACGCCGGAATGCCGCGAGTGCCCGTCGTGCCTTTCCCGCAAGACCAACCTCTGCACCGCGATCCGCGCCACCCAAGGCCAGGGCCTGATGCCTGACGGCACCACCCGGTTTTCCATGCTCGATGGCACGCCGATCTACCACTACATGGGCTGCTCCACCTTCGCGCAGCACACCGTCATGCCGGAAATCGCACTGGCCAAGGTCCGCGACGACGCGCCCTTCGACAAGATCTGCTACATCGGCTGCGGTGTGACCACCGGCATCGGCGCGGTCCTGAACACCGCCAAGGTGGAACAGGACGCCACCGCCGTGGTCTTCGGCCTTGGCGGCATCGGCCTCAACGTGATCCAGGGCCTGAAAATGGCCGGCGCGCGGATGATCATCGGCGTTGACCTGAACGACGACAAGAAGGCATGGGGCGAGAAGTTCGGGATGACCCACTTCATCAACCCCAAGGAGCTGCCGGAGGGCACCTCAGTCGTGCAGGCCATCGTTGACCTGACCAAGACCCCCTTCGACAAGATCGGCGGCGCGGATTACTCGTTCGACTGCACCGGCAACGTCAAGGTGATGCGCGATGCCCTCGAATGCACCCACCGCGGCTGGGGCCAGTCGATCATCATCGGCGTGGCGCCCGCAGGCGCGGTGATCGAAACCCGTCCCTTCCAACTCGTCACCGGCCGGGTCTGGAAAGGCACAGCCTTTGGCGGCGCGCGGGGCCGGACCGATGTGCCGAAGATCGTCGACTGGTACATGGACGGCAAGATCGAGATCGACAGCATGATCACTCACATCCTGCCGCTGGAGCGGATCAACGAAGGCTTTGACCTGATGCACGCCGGGAAAAGCATCCGTGCCGTGGTCGTGTACTGACAATGTGGGTCCTGATATGGCGGGTTTTGTACTGAACGCTGGCGTAGCGCGGGGGCAGACCTTCCGCGTCTTCGGCCAGACCGTCACCGAACGCATCACCGCCGAGGATTCGGGCGGCGCCTACTATGTGATGGAGGAGCTTTCGCCCCCCGGGACCGGCGTTCCTCCGCACCGCCACTCGCGGGAAGACGAAATCGTGCAGGTGCTCGACGGGACGTTCGAGGTGTTTCTGGATGGCGAGGTGTCGGTGGTGACGGCCGGAGCGACGCTGCATTTCGCGCGCGGCACTCGTCACGGGTTTCGCAATGTCGGCCCCAACGATGGCCGGACCCTTTGGGTGGTCACCCCCGGCGCGCCGACCCAGGCCTTCCTGCGCGAACTGTCTACCTTCCCCGAGGGCCCACCCGACATGGCCCGGCTAAGCGCACTACATGCAGCCTTTGGCATCGAGATTTAGGCGCAGGTCGCGCCGTCTCTCCTTCCCGCAACGGCAATCGCTGCAATGTGGCAGCTGTGCGGACCGTCAACATTTCCGCGGTCACACCGCCTGACCCTTGCACCCCCAGCCACCTTCGGTCACGCTGACCCGATCAACGGAGTGCACCATGACCGCTCATGCCGCCGCCCTGAAAGCCTGCTTCTGATGGCCCGCGAAGGAACCAAACTCCTGGCCGTCCTCATCGACGCCGACAACGTGCTGGCCCGCCATGCCGAGGCGATCCTGAAGGAAATCAGCACCATCGGCGAACCGGCCCTGCGCCGCGTCTATGGCGACTGGTCCAGCCAGGCGCTGGCCGGCTGGAAGACCCAGGCCCGTGACCTTGGCCTCGTGATGCACCAGCAATCGGCCAACACCAAGGGCAAGAACGCCAGCGACATCGGCCTGGTGATCGACGCGATGGACATCCTGCACCAGGGCAAGTTTGATGGCTTTGTCCTCGTCAGTTCCGACAGCGATTTCACCCGCCTCGCCTCGCGCATCCGCGAGGAAGGGCTGGACGTGGTCGGCATCGGCGAGGCGAAGACCCCGGAATCCCTGCGCAAGGTCTGCAACCGCTTCATCCTTATCGAAAACATCGTGGGCGAGGCAGCACCGGAACCGACCCGCGACCCCAAACCCGCCGCCAGGGCCGAACCCGCCGTCACGCCCCCGGTCAAGCGCCCGGAGACCGAAGCGATCCCCCTGATCCGCAAGGCAATGACCAACATCGACCCGGACGGCGAATGGTTCAGCCTGGGCCAACTCGGGCAATACATGGTGCGCGCCGACCCCGACTTTGACCCGCGCACCTATGGTTCTGAGCGCCTCTCCGATCTGGTCAAACGCCTGACCAAGCGGTTCGAGCTGCGCAAGGACGGCAATCAGGTCATGGTCCGCGACATCGCCTGAGCGTCTTCCTCGTTCGACTTCGTCTCCTCATCGGCCTGTGACTGGCGAGGAGTGACGAAGTCTTCGACGAGCAGGCTGGCAGGGCACACCTCGGCGATTACCCGTCTACCTCGACCGTGACCCAGGTTTCGAAGCAGACCCCGCCCGCCAGCGCCATGACCCCGATCGTCGCGCGGCCGCCAAGCCCCCGCTCCGGCCCGAACACCTCGACGAACAGGTCGCTCAGGCCCGACGAGACCTTGTGAACCTCCTCATACTCCGGCGTGCAGACGACAAAGTTCAGGCTGCGGACGATCCCCTTCACCCGGTCCAGCGACCCCACCGCCTGCCTTATGCCGCCCAGCACGTTCAGCCCCGTCCGTCGTGCGGCAAGGTAGCCCTGATCGGTCGTCACGTCCTGCCCCAGCCGCCCCTTGTGCGTGATCTCCGTCCCGACCTGCGCCACATGGCCCGACAGGAACAGCAGGCTCCCCACCCGGTGAAACGGCTTCATCGTTCCGTAGTCAGCACCGTAATAGCCCGTGGCGTCAAAGTCGGGGATGTCGAGGCCCATCCGAAGGGCAAGATGTTCTGGGGCCAATCGTTCGGGTGCGGTCATTCTGGTCTCCCTGATTCGCCAATGAAGATTAGTGCTCTGCGCGCTGGAAAACCTGCCATACCGACGCCTGACACATGCCAGACCCAAGGCGGATCGCCACTGGCAGGGAAGCGTTGCCAATTTAGCCAGCGTCCGCAAGGGCTTGGCCTGTCCCGTGCGCCCCTGAACCTCCTCTCTCTCGAAATCCGCATTCACCATTCGGCAACCAAAGCTTACGTTGGCAGGGAAAAGGAGCCTGCGATGACCCCCATTTCCCTTGGCCTCGACACCTTCGGCGATGTCTCCCATGCCGCAGATGGCAAGCTGCAATCCATGGACGTCACCCTGCGCGAGGTGCTGGACCAGGCCACACTTGCCGACGAGATCGGCATTGATTTCATTGGCTTGGGCGAACACCACCGCGCCGATTTTGCCATCTCGGCACCTGAGATCGTGCTTGCCGCCATCGCTGGCCGCACCAGGCGCATCAAACTTGGCACCGCTGTCACCGTGCTTTCCACCGATGACCCCGTCCGCGTGTTTCAGCGCTTCTCGACCCTGCACGCCCTCTCGAACGGTCGGGCCGAGCCGATCCTCGGGCGCGGGTCATTTACCGAAAGCTACCCTCTCTTCGGGCATGATCTGAACGACTACGAACAGCTTTTTGAAGACCGCCTTGATCTCTTTGCCCAACTTTCCCGGAACTCCACTGTCACCTGGTCGGGCAAGACGCGCAGCCCCTTGAAGAACCAGCAGGTTTTCCCAATCCTGGGCCAGCCGATGACCGTCTGGGTCGGCGTTGGCGGCAGCCCGGAAAGCGTGGTCCGTGTCGTGCGGCACGATCTGCAGCTGATGCTGGCGATCATCGGCGGCGATGCAGCGCGCTTTGCGCCCTACATTGATCTTTACCACCGCGCCTGTGCCCAGCTGGGGCGTCCTGTGCGACCGGTAGGTGTCCACTCACCCGGCTTTGTGGCTGAAACCGACGAAGCGGCGCAAGAACTGCTCTGGCCGCACTATGCCGACATGTTCGGCCGCATCGGGCGCGAACGTGGCTGGCCTCCTGTCACGCGAGAGAAATTCCTGGCCGAGGTTCAGCATGGCGCGCTTTATGTCGGCAGCCCGGAGACTGTCGCGCGAAAGATCGCGAAGACCGTTCGCACGCTTGGCATCCAGCGGTTCGACATGAAGTATTCGACCGGTCCGATGCCGCACAAGGACTTGATGTCCTGCATAAGGCTTTATGGCGAAAGGGTAATTCCGATGGTTCAGGACCTGTTGATGCAGGAAATGGCCTGACCGCAAGGTCCGCAGTCCGGACCAGACGGGACAAGCCCCTTCATCCTCCAAGGTGTCGCGCACCTCGTTCGGCGGCAAGGCGCATCTGATGCTGCCTCTCACGGAATCGGGCGCGGTCCGTTTGTGAATACTCGTTCACACAGGCCGGACAGGAGACGCCTGCCTCATAATCCGGGTGTCGCTGGTCTGCGTCGGCGACGGGCCTGCGGCAGGCCCCGCAGGATGCAAGGCCCCCCGGCTTCAGCCCGTGACCGACGGACACCCGGTCGTCAAAGACAAAGCATTCCCCCTGCCAGAGGCTGGTGGCTTCGGGCACATCTTCCAGATACTTCAGGATGCCGCCCTTCAGGTGGTAAACCTCATTAAGCCCTTGTCCCAGAAGGTAATTCGTCGACTTCTCGCAACGGATGCCGCCCGTGCAGAACATGGCGATCCGCTTGCCTGCAAACCGCTCATGGTTCGCCTTCCACCAATCGGGAAACTCGCCAAAGGCCCGGGTGCCGGGGTCGACCGCGCCCCGGAAGGTTCCGATTGCCACCTCATAGTCATTGCGGGTGTCGATCACGACGGTCTCGGGATCAGAGATCAGCGCGTTCCAGTCCTTGGGCAGGACATAGTTGCCAACCCGTGCCAAAGGGTCGACATCCGGCTGCCCCATCGTCACGATCTCGCGCTTCAACCGGACTTTCATCCGCCCGAAGGGCAGCCTGTCCACCCGGCTTTCCTTCCACTCAAGCCCCTCGCATCCAGGCAGCGCCCGCACCGCCGCCAGCACGGCGTCAACCCCGGCCCGCGGTCCGGCAATGGTTCCGTTGATTCCCTCACGCGCGATCAGAACCGAGCCCCTGACCCCGTTCGAAAGGCACACCTCAAGCAACCCGGGCCGGAGGGAAGCCGGGTCCGGGAAACGGGTGAACTGGTAAAGCGCGGCCACGATGAACATGCCCGCTCCTTGCGCCGAAGCCTTGCAGATTTCAAGCACTTCGCTTGACGCTTCCTCCGACCGGACTTACCCAAAGGAAATGACTCCCGTGGAGGCCTGCATGGCAAGGACCGACGAAGCCCTGATCGTGATCGACGTGCAGAACGATTTCTGTCCCGGCGGTGCCCTGGCTGTGGCGGAGGGCGATGAGATCATCAGTCGGATCAACGGCTTGATGAGTGATTTTGCGACCGTCGTCCTGACACAGGACTGGCACCCGGCCGACCACGCGTCCTTCGCGGCCAATCATCCAGGGGTGGCCCCCTTTTCCGTGATCGACATGCCCTATGGTCCGCAGGTTCTGTGGCCCACCCATTGCGTGCAAGGCACCAGCGGGGCCGAGTTTCACCGCGACTTGCACACCGATCCTGCGCATCTGATTGTTCGCAAAGGGTTTCGTCCGTGGATCGACAGCTATTCTGCCTTCTTCGAGAATGACCGCACCACCCCGACCGGCCTGGAAGGGTATCTCCGCAACCGGGGCGTGACGGCGGTCACATTTGTCGGTCTCGCAACGGATTACTGTGTCGCCTACTCGGCCCTCGATGCGGCAAGGTTGGGGTTCGGTGCGACGGTCCTTGACGGGGCTTGCCGGGCAATCGACCTGAACGGCAGCCTTGCCGTAGCGCGCGACCAGATGCGTGCGGCCGGCGTCGTTCTGGAGGCGTGACGAGAATGGATATCGCAACGCGCGTCTGGAACCACAAGTGGAAGATCGACCCGATCGTGCGGTCGCTTATCGACACCGACTTTTACAAGCTGCTGATGTGTCAGTCGATTTTCCGCAACAAGCCGGACACAAACGTTGTCTTCAGCTTGATCAACCGATCCACCAAAGTGCGTCTTGCCGACATCATTGACGAGGGCGAACTGCGTGAGCAGCTTGACCATGTGCGGACCCTTTCGCTGGCCCGGGGGGAAAGCACCTGGTTGCGAGGCAACACCTTCTACGGCAAGCGGCAGATGTTCCGGTCCGACTTCATGGAATGGTTCGAAGGCGTGCGGCTGCCGGCCTATCACCTTGAAAAGCGTGACGGGCAATTTGAATTGACCTTTGAGGGTGCCTGGCCCGAGGTCATGCTGTGGGAAATTCCCGCATTGGCCGTTCTGATGGAACTGCGCTCGCGCGCAGTCCTTAACGACATGGGCAAGTTCGAATTGCAGGTGCTTTATGCCCGCGCCATGACCCGCGCCTGGGAAAAGATCGAAAGGTTGCGCAAGATCGACGGCCTGAAGATCGCCGATTTCGGCACGCGGCGGCGGCATGGGTTCCTGTGGCAGGACTGGGCGGTGCAGGCAATGCAGGAAGGGCTGGGGTCAAAGTTCATCGGCACGTCGAATTGCAAGATCGCCATGAAGCGCGATATCGAGGCAATCGGCACCAATGCCCATGAACTGCCGATGGTCTATTCGGCTTTGGCCAACACCGACGATGAGTTGCGCCACGCGCCCTATACCGTGCTTGCCGACTGGCAAGAAGAACACGACGGCAACCTGCGGATCATCCTGCCCGACACCTATGGCACCGACGGCTTCCTGCGGAACGCGCCCGACTGGCTTGCCGGCTGGACCGGCATGCGCATCGACAGTGGCGATCCGGCGACAGGGGCGGAAACCGCGATCCGCTGGTGGAAGGACCGGGGCGAGGATCCGCGCCAGAAGCTGGTGATCTTCTCGGACGGGCTGGATGTCGACAAGATCGAAGAACTTCATGCCAGGTTTTCAGGCCGGGTGAAGGTATCCTTCGGCTGGGGCACGATGCTGACCAACGACTTTCGCGGTCTGGTGGCGGATGATGCGTTGGCCCCGTTCAGCCTGGTCTGCAAGGCGCTTTCGGCCAACGGCCGCCCGACAGTCAAGCTGTCGGACAACCCGGCCAAGGCGATGGGCCCCAAGGCCGAGATCGAGCGCTACAAGCGGGTCTTTGGCGTCGGAGCGCAAGCGGCGCTTGAGGTCGTGGTCTAGCCCGGTACACGGTCGGCGCACATCACCGCGCGGGCCAGGTGGCTGCGGTGGATCGGGTCGTCTGGCACAAGGCGCGGCATCGTCCAGCCGACCGAGGCCAGACTCCGGGCCATGGTGAAGGCATCAACCGTCGCGGTGTCGCTGGTGCCGTAGCCAGCCATCAGCGCATCACGGATCTCTGACCGGGCAGGGTGGTAGACTGTCTGCAGCAGCGCGGTGCCAAGATCATAAAGCCGAAAGCCAAAGCCGGAATCGTCGAAGTCGATCAGCGAGACTGCCCTGCCGCCGACCAGAACGTTCTCGCGCAGAAGATCGGCGTGAATAAGGCCAGTGGGTCCGACCAGCCGCTCGCGCAGCACGTCCCGCGCCCGGACAAGCACCCGGCGCTGGTCGGGGCTGGCGGCGGGATGATCCCAGAACCTTCCCCAGAACGGAGCATCGCCGACCAGCCCTTCGCGGTCCCAGCGCGGTCGGGTGAAGTCGTCGGGCAATGTCAGCCCATCTGTCACCCGATGCAGTCGCGACAGAAGGGCACCAAGGGCTTCGTAGATGACAAGGACTTCGGCAAGCGGCCGGGAAAAGGGCCGGTCTGCCTCGCCCAGGGCCTCGCCCTCGATCCAGGCAACGGCGGAAGCATGCCGCCCATCAGGCAACGCGACCAGCATTTGGCCGTCGGCAGTGGGAATAGCCGCTGGAACCGGCAACCCCGCGCCGGCAAGCTCGGTGCACCACCAAAGCTCGGACCGGATAGCGGCGGGAACCTGATAGCCTGCGCGGTGCAGCCGCAAGGCCGCGCGGCCAGAGGGCAAGGCCATTTCGTAGACATGGTTTTCACGGTTGCGCAGCACGCGCAGAACCCGGCCACCCCAGTGGCTTGCCGCCTCTTCGGCAGGGATCATTCATCATCCCCGATCTTGCCGCGCAGGGACTTCACTTCGCCCCGCTGGGTCTTGGCAGCGATGCGGCGGCGCTGGCTGCCAAGGGTGGGCTTGGTGGCGATCCGTCGTTTTGGCGGGACCAGCGCGATGCGGATCATCTCGACCAGCCTTTCGCGGGCAATCTCGCGGTTCTGGGCCTGACTGCGGGTGTCTTCGACCTGAAGAACGATGGCGCCTTCTGTCGTCCAGCGCCGCCCTGCCAGCTTTTTCAGCCGCGCCTTGACGGACGGGGACAGATGCGGTGACCGTTCGGCCTCAAACCGCAACTCGACCGCAGTCGAGACCTTGTTGACGTTCTGCCCGCCCGGGCCAGAGGCGCGCATGAAGCTTTCGGAAAGCTCCCAGTCGGCAAGGCTCAGGGTATCGGTGACGTGCAGCATTCCCGAAAGCTAACCGGGCCGGCGGGAAAGAGAAAGAGCCGCGCTGACCAGTTCCCCTTTTCAGGACAGGCGTCAGTCTGCGATCACCAACGGCATCGAAAGGGTGGCCCCAAGCGCAGCTTCGAAGAACAACGGCGGTGCCATGCTGCGCGCCAGTTTGACCACACGCGCCTGCAAATCGGTCACCCTTTCCGGGTTCGCCTCGGACAGGTCATTGGTCTCGGAGGGGTCAGCCTCAAGGTCGAAAAGCTCGACTTTCGGCGGCAGCAATGCGTTCCAGACCAGCTTCCATTTGCCGTCGCGCACCGCGCCCATGCCCGGGTCTACGTTGTAGACCATATCTTGCCGGGGCGAGGCCTGACCGGCCGCAAGGGCCTGCCACACATCAACCCCGTCCAGATCCTTGGACCGACCAAGATCGGCGCCGGTCAGCGCGGCCAGAGTGGGCAGCACGTCGACGACATGCATGAAGCCCGCCGCCTCGCCCGGAGCGATACGACCCGGCCAGTTGGCCAGCGCCACGACCCGTGTGCCACCTTCGTAGACGGTGCCCTTGCCTTCGCGAAGGGGATCGTTGCGCGGCGGCAGGTCACCTGCAACCGCCCCTTCGCCGACGAACATTTTCGACCGAGTCCCGCCATTGTCGCTGTGGAACACGATCAGCGTGTTCTCGCGCAGGCCTTTGGCCTCAAGGGCCGCAATGACGTTACCGATCTGGTCATCCATTGCCGAGATCATGGCGGCATAGGCGCGACGGTTCTCGTCGGCGATGTCGGGGTAGCGGTCAAGGTAGGCCTGCGGCGCCTGATACGGCGTGTGCGGGGCGGTGAAGGCAAGGTACAGGAACAACGGGTTCGCCGGGTCATGCTCTGAAATCTGACGAACGGCATCGGCGCCGAGAAGCTCGGTGTCATAGCCGGGCTCGACCAGAAGCTCGTTGTCGCGGTACCAGTCGGTCACGCCATGGGCTTCATGCTTGAAATGGTCGATCTCGCCGACCAGCGGGCCGTAGAAGTAATCGAACCCGCGCTGGCGCGGCCAATAGGTGCGGTCGGCATGGCCAAGGTGCCACTTTCCCACCATGCGGGTGGAATAGCCCACCTCTTTCAGCGCCTGCGGCAAAAGGAATTCGTCTTGGGCCAGGCCATAGCTGCCGCCTGAGGGGATGACCCCCACCTGAAGCCCGTAGCGCAAGGGATAGCGCCCGGTCATCAGCGCGGCACGCGTCGGCGTGCACAGGGGCTGGGTGTAGAAGTTCTGCAGGATCGCCCCTTCGGCGGCCAGCCGGTCTATGTTCGGCGTCAGGATGTCCGAGCCGCGAAAGCCCACATCAGCAAAGCCAAGGTCATCGGCCACGATGTAGACGATGTTCGGACGGGACAACTCCTGCCCCCGGGCGCTACCGGCCAGCACGGCAAGACCTGCAACGGCGGCCATGAAGCCTGCGGCGCCGGACAGGATGTCCCTGCGGGTCGGCCCCGCCAGCACGGTTGCCTTTTCGGGCGTGGTATCAATGCTTGCCATGACGTCCCCAGCACAAAAGGAATTCTGCGTCAGCTGGTCCGTTCGCCAAGGCAGACGGCCCCCCCCGGCCTGACGGTACGGGTCCGTCGGGCGCTGGGTGATGTTACGCGGCAGCGGGGGTCGTCTCAATTACCATTTCGCGCCAGACCGAGGCGGAACTCGGTCGGCGCTTGGCCATGCCAGCGCCGGAAGGCGCGAATGAAATGTGCCGGGTGGGTGTAGCCTAACCGCAGCGCAACACTGGCTGTGCCTACGCCCGGATCGTTGAAAAACGTGACCGCCTGCCGCTGTCGCCAGTCATCGAGTACCCTCTCGAACGAGGTGTCAAGCCGGGCAAGCCGCCGCTGCAAGCTGCGCGGCGACAGTCCAAGTGTCAGCGCAGCGCCCTCCAGTGTCAGCCGGCCCCACAGGGCAGCCGCTTCGAACATCCGCTGAAGGCTGGCCAAAAGCAGGGTGTCCGGCAGATCAAGGCCGTCTGGCACCAAGTCATGGATTTTGGACTGCACCCCGTCGTCCACCGAAAGCAGGGCATTGCGGCGATCCAGCAAGGCCGCGTCAAACCGGATGACGAGATCGGTGTCCTTGTCGAACGACACCGCGCAACGCAGGGCGTCTTCATAGAACGACAGCGGAGCAACCGGCTTGTGCGGCAGGATGACATGAAGCCCGGCGTCGGCGTCGCCCGTCGAGGCCCGCACGAAGCGGACGAAAAATGCCGCAATCCCTTCTGTCAGAAAGCGGGCCTCGGCCGGGTCGCACCCATGCATGCGGTGGGTCCATTGCGCCATCGGACCGACGGTCGCGATGGCAATCGACGTGCCGCGTTGCAGCCAGGGGAGGTGCCTCGACTGCAGCGCCAAGGCCTCTTTCAGGGTGCGCCCGACCATCAGAGACCGGCCAAAAGGTCCAAGGTGGTTCGGATTGGTTGTTTCGGCCATCTTGAAGCCAAGGGAAGCGTCGCCGCTTTTCCGGGCAAGGCCATTCATCATGGCGACGATCTGGCTTCGCCGCACGATCATGTCGTGGTCGCGAAAGGCGTCGGCCCTCAGCCCCCCAAGAGCCAGCAAGCGGTCAACCGACACCCCGGTCGCTTCGGCCGCATTGGGTAGAGAGTGGATCAGTGAAAGTCGAACACCGCTCTTGTCGTACATGCGTGCAGCCTAGCATCACAGCCCGAACCTTTCAAATGTCGGTCACTTTTGCGAAGCGCCGTTCGCACGAAAAACCGCTGCAGGAACACGAACGGCACTTTGCCCGGCTGTCGTTTGTGCAAGCCCCGAAACAGAGAAAGGGTTGCCTGCTGAGGCAACCCTTTCCGAGATCCAAGGAGATGAGCCAGTTAGGGCATCAATTCCAATCGGTGGTCTGTTTATCCAAGGGGCTGCCCTTAGAAAACACCCCTCCCGACTGTCCCGACACGTCTCTCCAATATCACTCTAGACACTGGATCACCTCCTTTCAAATGGTTGCCGATAGGGGAATCGTGACACAGATTTTGTGTTTGTCAAAAGAAATTACGCAACCCTTGCCATCGCCCGGGCCACGGCAAGCCGGAAAGGCAGAAGTGCCACAATTGCCAGCAGCAGCTTTACCAGCCAGTCCGCAATGGCCAGGGACACCCAGAACGGTGCCTCGGGTCCGATACCCAGAAGGGCCGTGGGGGCGGTCGCCCAGGTGACGTCATTGCCCGGTTCGATCATCGTCAACGCGGCGGAAAAGGCGACGGTGAAGAAGATCGCCGTATCGACGCTGGACGATATCAGCGTCGATACAAGCGGCGCTTTCCACCAGTCGCCCCGCCGCAACCGGTTGAACACGGCAACATCCAGAAGCTGTGCACACAGGAACGCAAGGCCCGACCCGATGGCGATCCGCAGGGTGACAAGGGGCCCGAACTCGCCCATCACCTGCGTGCCGATGAAGGAACAGACCACCCCGACCGCAAAGCCCGCCAGCACCACGCGGCGGGCAGCGGCCGCGCCTTGCAGGCGGTTGGTCAGGTCGGTGACAAGAAAGGCAAACGGGTAGGTCAGCGCCCCCCAGGTCAGATAACCGCCAAGCGGAATCTGGACCAGAATGTTGGATGCGGTGACGATCACCGCCATGGCAAGGATGCCGGGCAGAAGACTGCGCATATTGGTATTCCGTTTTTTGCAAGGTTGCGGAGACTTGGCCCTGTCGGGCGGCGTGCGAGCTATACCCGCGCTCGGGTCCTGTCAACCTCAGTCCGCCTGCAGGACGCCTGTGCACTGTTTCGGCAGGTCGGCCATCGTGAATTCGCGCGGGCCCTTCTTGCGGGGTGCGTCGTCCTCCTTGGGCTTCTTGCCGGTCGCCTTTGGCGGGTCAAGGTAGTCGGTGACCCACCAGGTCAGCGTGTCATCGCAGCCGTCGCCGTTTTTCGACAGTTCGGCCACTGTCGGCTTTTGCGTCTCGCACAACCGCGCGCCTTTCGGGCATTTCAGGCGGACGTGGAAATGCGTGTCATGGCCTGCAACCGGCCGGATCTTCTGCAGCCATTTCTTGTCACTGGCCTTTGCCGTCTTGCAGATCTCGATCTTGACCGCAGCCGCCACGAACAGACGGTCAACGCGCGGATCCAGGGCGGCTTGTTTCAAAAGCTCGCGGTGCACCTTGGTCCAGTTCTCGGTCACCGACCGCTGGTCGGCTGACCGCACCGGGATCGAGCTGATTGCCTCACGCTCGCCCACTGTCAGGGACAGGCTGCGCGGGGGCAGCATCCAGATGTCGGCATCCAGCCCGATCTGATGGCTGGCGTGACCGCTGGTCATCGGCCCGCCGCGCGGCTGGCTGATGTCGCCGATGTAAAGACCCTTGCCATAACCGATATCCGCTGCGGTTTGCGACAGGTCCTTCAGAAAGTCGATCATCACCGGCTGGCCGAAGTTGCGGTTCCGTGACAGGCGCATGGCCTGCCAGGTCGGCCCGGTCTCGGGCAGTTCCACCAGACCTGCCGCGCAGCCCTTGGCATAGCTGCCGATGGGCATCGAGTCCTGCGTGGACGGCGCGTCGATTGCACCAAAAAGCTTGTTCGCCAAAGTCTCTGCCCGGGCGGGGGCGGCAAGCAGAAGTGACAGGACGATCGTGCGGATCAGCATCACGGGGCCATCTCTCCCTTGGGTTTGACGAAGGATAGCAGGAAAAGACCGATCAGGAACAACCCAACAAGCGGAGCGATGCCCAGACGTTGTGACCCGGTCGCCATGGTTGCCAGCGCGATGAAGGCGGGTGCCATGAAGCTTGCCACCTTGCCCGAAAGCGCGAAAAGCCCGAACGCCTCGGTCGCGCGGTCAGGCGTGGTATGGCGCGCCATCATCGTGCGGCTTGCAGCCTGCAGCGCACCGCCCGCCCCGCCGATCAGCGCCCCGCAGACAAAGAATATCCGGTCCGGCAGGCTTGATGCGGGGTCCATCGGCAAACCCCACAGGCTTTCCCGGGTCATGCCGACAATGATCAGGCAGACAAGGATCAGCACCACGATGCAGATCGCAATCACCGGCTTCGGCCCGAAGCGACGATCCGCCCGCCCGCCGATCCACGCCGCGATCATGGCGGTCAGCGCACCCACGATCCCGAAGATGCCGATCTGGATGATCGACCATCCCAGCACGCCCGACGCATAGACCCCGCCAAAGCCGTAAAGCGCGTTCAGCGCATCCCGGTAAAACAGGGACGAGGCAAGGTAGGCCGAGAGGCTGCGGCGAAACCTCAGCGACTGGATCAAGGCGCGCAGGCTGGCAAGGGCGCGGCCGATGTGCAGCGGGCGGGTGTCGGTTTTCGGCTCTTTCACCCAGAGGAAGAAAGGGATCATGAACACGACGAACCAGATCGCGGTGAACGGCCCGACAAAGCGGGTGCCCTCGCGCGCCTCGGGGTCAAGTCCGAACAGCGGCGGGGTTCCCAGAAGTGTCAGCCCGCTGTCGGTCCCCTCGGCAAAGAACAGCAGCATCAGGACCAACGCCAGAAGGCCGCCCAGATAGCCAAAGGCAAAGCCCGAGCCGGAAATTGCCCCCAGATCATCGGCCTGGGTCAGCGACGGCATCAACGCATTCGTGAAGATGGTCGCGAACTCCATCCCGATGAAGCCGATCCCGAAAAGGACGACCGCCCAGACCAGCATGCTTGCCTCGCCCCCGGGGGCAACCCACCAAAGGCCCGCCGCGCCAATCACATAGAAGGCCGAGAACACCCAGACCCAGACCATTCGCCGCCCAGTCCCATCGGCAATGGCGCCAAGGATCGGTGCAAGCACGGCCACGACGATTGATGCAATCGCAAGGCCCCAGCCCCAATAGGCCTGTGCTGCGGCCTTGGCTGCCTCTTCGTCCAGGCCCGCGCCCATGTAGTAGCCCCGGGCGATTTCCGCAAAATAGGGGCCGAAGATGAAGGTCAGAAGCAGCGTGCTGTAAGGCTGGCTGGCCCAGTCGAAGAAGTACCAGCCCCAGATCCGCTTGCGCGCGCTTATCATGCCCTGCCTCTTCCGGTTTTGCGGCAAGTGAACCCGGAAAACCGCCGGGGCGCAAGCCGCCGCTCTTCGCGACCCTTGCGGTCGCTCATCGCTGGCGCAAACGGGTAGCGCCCGCAAGGAAGCGCCGCGCGGCGGTCAGCGTCCGGGTGGCCAGGGACGCGTGGCCTCGGCCTGGGTCCAGGCCTGTACCCAGTCCGGCAATGGCGGGCTTTCCGCAGGCGCCCCCATCGCCAGGGCCATTTCCCGTGGCGGAACGATCCCGGCTTTCGAAACGATGGCCGACCGGATCAGCACATGCGAGGTACACTCCTCGCCGTTCCACAGCGACTGCTCCATGTAGACAAAGCGCGCGTCCCACCCGACGCAGCGCGTATGCATGGTCAAGGGCATGAACACCGTCACGCGACGCCGGTATCTTGTGCTTGACCCCGCGACTGTCAGACCCCAACGCCTTTCGCGCAAGAGCCGTTCAATGCCTGTCCGCCGCGATAGCGGCAGGCGGCCCAGGTCATAAAGCGTCAGCGTCCGGCCATTGTTCAACTCGACCCAGGGGTCAAGGTCCCACGGCCAGCACCGAAGCTGGCTGACATGGGTGTCGAAAAGGCCCAGCGGCGGCTGGCGGCGGGCCAATGCCATCACCTTGATCATGCGCAGGAAAGGGTACATCGCGACCTCCGATTGCCCAAAGGCCTTGCCCAAGCAGGCCGCGGCGTCAAGCGGAACGCTGCGTAGGCCATTGCCCTTGCGCGCCCCCGGGGCTACCTGTGGCCAAAACGCCGTTGGAGTGTGCGATGACCTCGATCTTCCAGATCCTGATGCTGATCCTAGATATTGCCCAGTTTATCATCATCGCCCATATCATCATGAGCTGGCTGATCAATTTCCAGGTCCTGAACCTGCGCCAGCCGCTGGTCGCGTCGCTTTGGGATGGCATCAACCGGCTGCTGGCGCCGGTCTATTCCCGCGTCCGCAGCATTCTGCCGAACCTTGGCGGCCTTGATCTGGCACCTCTGGTCGTGCTGCTTGCGGTCTATGCCTTGCGCATCGTGCTGACGAACAACGCTGCCGTCTTCCTCTGATCTTGGACCACGCCGCCGAGCTTCTGCATTCCGTCTTCGGTTTCCCCGATTTCCGCCCCGGTCAGGCAGAGATCGTGCAGGCCGTCCTGGAAGGGCGCGACACCCTGGCGATCATGCCCACGGGTGGGGGCAAGTCCTTGTGCTTTCAGCTGCCCGCCCTTTGCCGTGACGGGGTGACGGTCGTCATCTCTCCCTTGATCGCGCTGATGCGGGATCAGGTCCGCGCGCTGAAGGCGGTAGGGGTTGAGGCTGGGGCGTTGACCTCGGGCAACACCGATGAGGAGACGGAAGAGGTCTTCGCCGCCATTGATGCCGGGCGGCTGAAGCTGCTTTACATGGCGCCGGAACGCCTTGCCTCGGGCGCGACGATCGGGCTGCTCCGTAGGGCGGGATGCAGCCTTATCGCGGTGGACGAGGCGCATTGCGTCAGCCAGTGGGGCCACGACTTCCGCCCCGATTACCTGCGCATCGGAGAGCTTCGGCGTGCCCTCAGGCTGCCGCTGGCCGCCTTTACCGCCACCGCAGACGAGGAAACCCGGGCCGAGATCGTGACCCGGCTTTTCGGCGGCGATGCCCCGGCCACCTTCCTGCGCGGCTTTGACCGCCCGAACATCCACCTTGCCTTTGCGGTCAAGGACAGCCCGCGTGAGCAGATCCTGCGCTTTGCCGCCGCGCGCAAGGGCCAGTCCGGCATCGTCTATTGCGGAACCCGCGCCAAGACCGAAACCCTGGCCCAGGCCATCCGTGAGGCCGGTCATCCTGCCGTCGCCTATCACGCCGGAATGGACGCAGAAGATCGCCGCCATGTCGAAATGCGGTTCCAGCGCGATGACGGCCTGATCGTGGTCGCCACCGTCGCGTTCGGTATGGGCATCGACAAGCCCGACATCCGCTGGGTTGCCCATGCCGACCTGCCAAAGTCGATCGAGGGCTATTATCAGGAGATCGGCCGCGCCGGGCGCGACGGCCTGCCCGCCGAAACGCTGACCCTTTATGGCCCCGAAGACATTCGCCTGCGCCGAAGCCAGATCGACGAAGGGGCCGCCCCTTCCGACCGCAAGGCCGCCGACCATGCCCGACTGAATGCACTTCTGGGGCTGGCCGAGGCGCTGGCTTGCCGCCGGCAGGTCCTGCTGGGCTATTTCGGCGAGGTGTCCGAACCCTGCGGCGCCTGCGATCTGTGCGACCGTCCCGCGCAGCTTTTCGACGCAACCGATGCGGTCAGGAAAGCCCTGTCTGCCATCCTGCGGACCGGAGAATGGTTCGGGGCCGGGCACCTCATCGACATTCTGACCGGCACCACGACGCCCAAAGTGCGCGAGCGCGGACACGACCAGCTTCCCACCTTCGCCGCCGGGCGCGACCTGTCAAAGCCGGCATGGGGCGCGGTCTTCCGGCAGATGATGGGCCGCGACCTTGTGCGCCCTGATCCGGACCGCCACGGTGCCTTGCGAATGACCGACGCCGCGCGACCGGTCTTGCGGGGCGAGGCGACAGTGACCTTGCGGCGCGATACAGTGGTCTCGGGGGGCGGCCATGACGCCATCCGCGCCCAGGTCGCGGACGAGGACGCGGGCCTTCTGTCCCTTCTCAAGGCCAGGCGCCGGGCGCTGGCCGAGGCGCAGAACGTGCCGGCCTATGTGGTCTTTCCCGACCGCACCCTGATCGAGATGGCCGAGCGCAGACCCGCGACACTGGACCAGATCGCCGGGATCACCGGGGTCGGTGCGAAAAAGCTGGAAAGCTATGGCGCGGCTTTTCTTGAGGTGATTACCGGCGAAGGCGAAACCCTGCATCCGGCGCGGATGCGGCTGGTGGGCAAGCCCGAGGGCGCGGTATTCGACCGGCTGGCCGAAGTGCAGCTGGCCCTTTCGCGTGGCGAGGACGGCACCGGCAAGTATCTGTCCTGCACCCATTCCACCCTGCGCCAGATCGCCGAGCGTCGGCCGTCAACGCTGGCCGAGCTTCAGGCGGTCCAGGGAATGGGCGAGTTGAAGGTCGAGCGTTTCGGCAAGGCGTTCCTGACAGTGCTGCGCGAGGGGTAAGGTCGCGTCCGGCGCGGCGGCCTCGGACCCTTGCGCGGCATGCCCTGCAACCGCACCCCCCCACCCCATCCCCCCACCCCATCCCCCCATGAAGGGGGGAGGGGGGCGATTTATCCGGGATGCAAGGCACTATCGGCACGGCGTCGGCCTAGGCGGCATCCTCGGCTTCGGTCACTGGGGGGCGGGCATCATTTGGACAGTATTCGGCAAGCGCGCCTTCGATCGCGGTCTTGCGCAAAGGTTTCGTCAGGTAACGATCAATCCCGGCCGCAAGAATTCCTTCGGCGTCGCCATCCATGGCATGCGCGGTCAGCGCGACGATGGGCACGTTCGACCCAAGCGCACGGATGGCGCGGGTGGCCTCCTTTCCATCCATTTCCGGCATCGAGATGTCCATGAAGATCAGATCGGGCCGATAGCTCTGGAACAGGTCAACTGCAATCCGGCCATTGTCGGCAAAGACAAGGTCGATGTCCATCGCGCGGACCATCTTCTGAAACACCAGCTGGTTCGTCCGATTGTCTTCGGCTGCCAGCACCCGCATCTGCCGCAGTTCCGACAGCGGGACCGGCGCGGCCGGGGCAGCTTCGGCAACCGCCGGGGCAGTCAGAGCCCGCAGATGGCGGTAAAGGTCAGACCGCAGCACCGGCTTTTGCAAAAGGGCTGCGAAACCCGCCGCCGCCTCGCCCAGCCCGGTGGTTCTGGAGCTGAGCAGGATCACCGGCAACCCATGCCCCGCCGCGCGGATGTGCTGAAGCAGGGTCACGCCGTCCATGTCCGGCATGACATGGTCGGTCAACACCACGTCATAGGCCGGGTCGGCGGCCAGATGCGCCAGCACCTCGGGGCCCGACCGGCACAGCGTGACCTCGATCCCGCAGGGGGCAAGCTGGCGCTCCAGGATGGTGCGGTTGATGAACTGGTCATCCACCGCCAGCACCCGGCGGACCGAAACCGGTGCCTCGACAGGCGGGGCGTCTTCGGCCACCGGCAGCGTCACCCGAAAGCCGAAGCTTGACCCCTCGCCCAGCGTGCTGTCGACCCAGACTGCACCGCCCATGTGTTCGATCAGCCGCCGGGTGATCGCAAGCCCAAGGCCGGTGCCTTCGAACTTGCGGTTCCGTTCATCCTCGACCTGGTTGAACTCACCGAAGATGTGGTCAAGGTAGTCGGGCGGAATGCCGATGCCGGTGTCTTCCACCGTGACATGCAGGGTCTGGCGGCCACCCTCGGCCTCGACCCCGACGATGCGGGTCAGGACATGGCCGGTTTCGGTGAACTTGACCGCATTGCCGATCAGGTTGGTCAGCACCTGACGCAGCCGGCCCGGATCGGCGACAAAGCGGGTGGGCAGGAACATGTCGAAATCGATCATCAGGTCGATGCCCTTTTCCCGCGCGCGCGGCTGCAGCAGCATGGTGACCTCATGGATCGTACGCTCCAGATCAAAGGGTTCCGGGCGCAGGGTCAGGCGTTCGGCCTCGATCTTGGAATAGTCCAGAATGTCGTTGATGATGACCAGAAGCGCCTCACCGGACGAGCGGATGGTGTCGGCGAACAGGCGCTGTTCCTCGGTCAGGGTCGTATCGCACAGCAGTTCGGCCATCCCGACGACGCCGTTCATGGGGGTGCGAATCTCGTGGCTCATGTTGGCAAGGAAGGCCGACTTCGCGCGGTTCGCGGCCTCGGCCGCCTTGCGGGCGGCATCAAGCTGGGCTTCGTGTTCCTTGATCTGGGTGATGTCCACCCGCAGCCCGACACGGCCACCGTCCGGGGTCGGGTGGTCATGGGCACGGATCCAGCGGCCATCGGCCAGCCTTTGTTCGGACGTGCCGCTGCCGTCGCGGTGGCGCGCAAGGCGTTCCTCGATCCAGTCTTCCTCGCGGCCCACGGCATCGGCATGCTGGCCGTGCGCCAGACCGTAACGCAGGATATCCTCGAACTTCGCGCCCGGAAGCATCGCCGGGGCCGAGGCGGGATAGGTCTCGCGGTAGCGCTGGTTGCAAGTCAAAAGCCGTTCGTCGCGGTCGTAAAGCACAAAGCCATCGGGGATCGCCTCGATCGCGGCCCAGATCCGCATCTGTTCGGTGATATCAAGTGCGAGGCACACAAGATCACCGTCCCGCGCGCGGTGGTCATGCAGCTTGATCCAGGTGCCATCGGTGAACTTGAGCGTCTCGGGCTGGATCGGGTCGGCGTCCAGCCGGGCAAGCATGCGGGCCACGAAATCCTCCGCCGTCTCGCCGCCAAGGTCCAGGGCGCGGGACGTGGCGATCAGGGTCAAAAGGTCCGCATAGGGCAGGCCGGGGGCGACGGGCTGGCCGTCGAAGGGGGCAAGCCACGCGCGGTTCGCCATGATCAGGCGCAGGTCCCCATCAAAGACGGCAAACCCGTCACGGATGGTATTCACCGAATCCCAAAGCCGGCGTTCGGCCATCACGGCGGCGGTATGGGCCCGGTCAAGATCGGCGACAAAGCGATGGTTCTGGTCTTTCAGAACCTCGGCCTCGGACAGCGCGAACTTCACGACCTGACGCTGTTCGACGATCTGGTCGGACAGCGACCGCGCATGAATTGCCAGCTTTTCATTGGCCGTGAACAGCTCACGGCTTTTCTGTTCCAGCAGGCGTTCCGCCGCCAGCCTTGCCCGGCGTTCCCTGATCAAGCGCTCTGAAAGATCCATGCCGTCCCAGCCACAAGTCTGCTTCACACCGGATGCCGCAGGCCTGCGACACATAGGGTTTTCGCGACTACCGTCGCGCAGCAAAGTGAATCAACACTTAACCCGCGACGGAACGACATCAGGGTGAAGCAAGCTTGCCAGCCGGGCCCGGCCCATGCGACAGTTTCACCCTTGTAGGACAGGGGGCATTTCATGCGCTGGATTCTGAAAACCATTGCTGCGGCTGCACTTATCGGTCTTGGCTGTCCAGTGTCCGCTCAGGACCTGATTCCCGAGCGTCGGTTCGTCGTGTCCCAGGATCAGGACCTTCCCGGGGGCGACATCGCTTCGGTCTTTGACACCACGATCGAAGCCTGCGAGCGGGCCTGCCTGACCAATTCGCGTTGCACGGCCTATGTCTACAACACCCGCAACGGGTCCTGCTTCGTGAAGAACAGTCCCGGCGAAGGCACGTTCTTCCAGGGTGCCTATTCTGCGCGGGTGATCGCGGCTGACCCGGCAAATCTGGCCGCAGCCAAGGACCGCCGGAACGAGATTGCCTTCCTGCCGGATTGGGATGTCACCGCCGCCTATGAGCAGGCGACCGGCCTTGGTCGTCAATACACCACCGGTTCCTGGACAGCGGACGAGCATCTGGCCGAAGCTGCCCTGGCCGAAGGGCGGGGCGACTGGGCCTCGGCCGCGGCCTTCACAGGTGCAGCCCTGAACCTGACCGATGACGCGGCGACCTGGGGCGAGTTTGCACGCCGCCAGCTTGAGGCCGGAAAGGCCGATCAAAACCAGTCGGGCTTTTACCTCTACCAGGCTTTCCTGTCGTCGATGAACGGCTATCTGCGCGCCGCAAACCCGGCGCTGCGCCACACGATCCTTGTCACGATGGCCGATGTACTGGAGCGCAACGGTCGGGGACGGGATACGGTGTCGGCACTCCGTCTGGCGCAATCCTTGCAGGAACGCACCGATACGGCGGCGCTGCTGGACGATGCCATCGGCAAGTACGGCTTTCGCATCGCTGAAACGCTGGTGCAGTCCGACCTGGCCCGCCCGCGCATCTGCGCGACGTTTTCCGAAGATCTGGTGGCTTCGGGCGTCGACTACTCCAGCTTTGTGCAACTGACCGAACCAGGCATGGTGGTGGAAAACGGCGGCTGGCGGCAGCTGTGCGTCGGCGGGCTGGAACACGGCAAGCGCTACACCGTGACCTTCCGCGAAGGGCTTCCTGCGGCCGACGGCCAGACCTTGGCCAAGTCGGTCGAGATCACGCAATACATCCGCGACCGCGCGCCCGGTGTGCGCTTTCCCGGTCGGGGCTATGTCCTGCCGAAGGCGGGCGAGGCTGCCCTGCCGGTCGAGACGGTGAACACCGAAAAGCTGGACCTGACCCTGTTCCGCGTGACCGACCGCAACCTTCTGCGCTCGATCCAGGACTATTACTTCGGCGCGCCGATCCAGGTTTACTCGGAGTATCTTTTCACCGACACAGTGGGCGAACAGATCTGGTCCGGCACCGCGACCGTGGCGCAAGAGGTGAACCGCGACGTCACCACCCGCCTGCCCCTGACCGAGGCGCTGGACGGCATGCCCGCCGGGATCTACGCGCTCAAGGCAGCGGTGCCGGGGGCCGATCCCTATGCCGTCGCTCCGGCCTGGCAGTGGTTCGTGATTTCCGACCTTGGCGTGACCACCCTGTCGGGCGTGGACGGACTGCATGTCTTCGTCCGCTCGCTTGGCACGGCAGCGGCAAAGCCCGGCGTGACGGTCGAGCTTCTGAACCGCGCAAACACGATTCTTGGCACGGCCACGACCGACGACATGGGCTATGCGGCATTTGATGCAGGCCTGACGCGCGGGACGGGCGGGTCCGCCCCGGCCATGGTCGTGGTGAAGGAGGGTGCTGCCGACATCGCCTTCCTGTCGCTGACCGACCCGGAGTTCGACCTGTCGGACCGTGGCGTCGAGGGGCGCGAGGCTGCTCCGCCGGTCGATGTGTTCCTGACCACCGACAGGGGTGCCTATCGCGCCGGTGAGACGGTCTACGTCACCGCCCTTGCCCGCGATGCGGAACAGGAGGTGGTCGAAGGCCTGCCGCTGACCGCAATCCTG
>JAPLPF010000082.1:0-1048 GCA_026400325.1 Rhodobacterales bacterium | reverse complement strand
TCGCGGCCCGATGGGGTGGAATACTCGCGCCAGCTGGTCGACGACAGCGGCGCGGGCGGCCATGTGTTCAGCCTGCCAATTGCCGGAAGTGCCCCGCGCGGGGTCTGGCGGGTCGAGATGTTTGCCGATCTCGAGGCCCCGGCGCTGACCTCGAAAACCTTCCTGGTCGAGGATTTCCTGCCCGACCGCATCGACTTTGACCTGACCCTTGGCGACACTCCGCTGTCCTTGGGCGCTCCGCCGGTCGATCTGACCGTCGCCGCACGCTATCTTTTCGGCGCTCCCGGAGCAGGTCTGGCCATCGAGGGCGAGGTGCTGGTGCGCGCCGCCGAAGGGCTGGAGGCCTTTCCCGGCTACAGCTTCGGCCGCCACGACCAGCCCTTCAGCGCGCAGATGACCTCGCTGGAAGGCGGCGAAACGGATGCCGACGGCAACGCCGTGATCCCCGTCGCCCTGCCGGTGATCGACGATCCCCTTCGCCCGCTTGAGGCGCGGGTGACCGTCCGCGTCGCCGAAGGCTCGGGCCGGCCGGTGGAACGGTCGGTGACGCAAAAGCTGGTGCCCTCCGACACGCTGATCGGGGTCAAGCCGATGTTCGATGGCGTGGCCGCCCAGGGCAGCGATGCCCGCTTCAACCTGATCGCTGTCGGCGCGGATGGCGCGCTGACCGACCTGCCCGTGACATGGAAGGTCGTCCGCGTCGATTATGATTACCAATGGTATCAAAGCTATGGCAACTGGAGCTGGGAGCCGGTGGTCACCCGGACCCCGGTGGCCGAAGGTCAGGCCAGGCTGGGCAGCGCCCCGGTGGAGATTGCGGCAAAGGTGGACTGGGGCACCTACGAAATCCTCGTGGAACGCAGCGATGGCGGCAAGTCCGCCACCTCGATGGAGTTCTACGCCGGCTGGTATGCCCCCGCCGATGCCAGCGCGACGCCCGATACGCTGGAATTGTCGCTGGACAAGCCCGCCTACAAATCCGGCGACACAGCGACGCTTCGGATCGTGCCCCGCGCGGCGGGGACGGCGCTGGTCACCGTGCTGTCGA
>JAPLPF010000057.1:11276-12349 GCA_026400325.1 Rhodobacterales bacterium | reverse complement strand
GGCCCGCCGCACATCCGGCTGGACCGCGCAGTGCAGTGCCTGATCGGAGACCAGCTGTGAGCCGCCATCCCGCCAAGGCCCCGAAACCATTTCTGCTGGAACTGGACTCGGCCGCAGACCCTTCGGCCGCACCGCCAGTGCCGGACATCCTGCCCGCCAACCAGACCGGGGGCCAGGCGATGCAGGCCCTGGCGGGGCTGTCGCAAGGCAAAGGCTCGGCGCTGACCCGCTTTGCGCTTTGGGCTTTTGGCGCGCTTTTCACCTTTGTGCTGTCCGTCGGGGCCTGGACCTTCGTGGCCGACCTTCTGGCGCGGAACCTGATCCTGGGCTGGATCGCGTTTGCGCTGGTCGCGATGGCAGCATTGGCTGCGTTGATCCTCGCCCTGCGGGAATGGGGGGCCTATGTCCGGCTGGCCCGCCTTGATGCCTTGCGCGCCCGCGCCGAGACGGCCCATGTCGCGGCCGACCTGCCCGAAGCCCGACGTGTGGTGAAAGCGCTGGAACGGCTATACTCCACCCGCCCCGAAACCGCCTGGGGCCGCGCCCGGCTGGCGGAACGGCAGGCCGAGGTGATGGACGCCGACGCCCTTCTCGGCCTTGCCGAGCGTGAACTGATGGCCCCGTTGGACGCCGAATCCCGCGCCGCGGTTCAAGCGGCCGCGCGGCAGGTGGCGATGGTTACGGCGCTTGTGCCGCTGGCCTTTGCCGACGTTGCCATGGCGCTGGTGGCGAACCTGCGCATGATCCGGCAGATTGCCGAAATCTACGGCGGCCGCGCCGGCAGCTTCGGCAGCCTGCGCCTTCTGCGGCGGGTCTTCACCTCGCTTCTGGCGGCGGGCGCGCTGGCGCTGACTGACGACATGATCAGCTCGGTTGCCGGGGGCGGAGTGCTGTCGAAACTTTCGCGCCGGTTTGGCGAAGGGGTGGTCAACGGCGCCTTGACGGCGCGCGTCGGTGTTGCGGCGATCGACCTGTGCCGCCCGCTGCCGTTCCGGGCCCTGGACCGACCGGTGGTGTCATCTCTGGTTTCGGGTGCGTTGGCGGGCGTGTTTGCAAAGGATCCGCCGCCCGGT
>JAPLPF010000057.1:0-11179 GCA_026400325.1 Rhodobacterales bacterium | reverse complement strand
CCCCGGTCAAGCCCCTTGCGCCGTTCGATTGCAGACCCGCGCGCGGTCATCATCAGGACTTTCACGCCCCGCAACTCGGGGTCGTTGCGGATGCCCTCGCAGATGTCATAGCCCGACACCTCGGGCAGCATCACGTCCAGAAGCACAAGGTCGGGACGCGTGTCGCGAATGCGCGGCAGGGCGTCCGCCCCACTGGCCACGCGGTCATGGGTGTAGCCTTCGCGCAGAATCAGAAACTCCAGCGCGGTCGCGATGTTGTCCTCGTCTTCAACCACAAGGATGCGTGCCGCGGGGGGGGCCGACGGGACGGGCGCCGTCATCACGACCCCGGTCCGGACGGAGGGGTTGTGCCACACCCAAGGATCAGGGAAGGTTGCGCAAAAGGAGAACCCCTCGTGATCGATCTTATCCAGTCCCAACTGGCAGACCCGTTCCGGATCGGCTTGATCATCGCCCTGGTCGCCACGATGTATCGCACACGGGCTGCGACCGGACAGGTCCTGCCGCTTGTGCTTGGCGTGATCTTTGTCGCGGTGATCCTGCCGTCGACCAACCCGCCCGCCGGGGTCACGCTGACCGATGCAGTGCTTGCGGGCCTTGGGTCGAACCTTATCATCCTTGCCATCGTCCTTGCCCTTGCGCTGGTCTATCGGCGCCTGCGCGGCTGATCGTTCCTAGTCTGCATCCTGAAAAGTCGGCACTTCGGGCGACTTTTCGCGAGGCAGCGGATCAAAAGGGAAGGCCGGGCCGAGGCATCTGCCCCGGCCCGGCCTTTGGCGTCACTTCGCCCCGTCGTCGGCGAAGATGTCCTTCTTGTGGGTGCCGCCCGGCACGAAGATCAGGCCGATGACCACCGTCATCAGGGCAATGACGATCGGGTACCACAGACCGCCGTAAACCGACCCGGTCTGCGCCGAGATGGCAAAGGCCGTGGCAGGCATGAGACCCCCGAACCAGCCGTTGCCGATGTGGTAGGGCAGCGACAGGCCGGAGTAACGGATGCGGGTCGGGAACAACTCGACCAGCATGGCCGCGATCGGGCCGTAGACCATCGTCACCAGGACAATGAGGTAGGTCAGGATGGCGATGATCGTCAGCTTCTGCCCGGTGAAGATGTCGATGAAGTTCTGCGCCACTGCAACGGTCGTATTGTCTTTCGCCACCAGCGGGTAGCCCGCAGCCGCGATTGCTTCGTTCACCGCCTTGGTGAAGGCGGCTGACCGTCCCTTTTCGGCATCAAGCGCGGCCTGTGCCGCGTCGATGGCCGCCTGGTCGGTCCCCGCTTTCGCGGTGTCCAGTGCCGCAGTAAGCTCGGTCACCGCAGCGGCGCTGGCGGCGCCCGAGTAGGACGGGATTTCCGTCTCGCCGATCTTGACCGAGGCAATGGTCCCGGCCGGGGCCGCAACCGTCTGATAGTTCACCGAGGCCTTCGACAACAACGCCTTGGTGATGTCGCAGGAGTTGGTGAACTTTGCAGTACCGACCGGGTTGAACTGGAACGAGCAGTCGTCCGGGTCAGCCGTCACTACAACCGGCACCTGATGTGCTGCGTGCAGCATCGGGTTCGCGGTCTGGGTCAGCAGCGGAAACACGAACTGGTAGCTTGCAGCCGCGATCAGGCAGCCCGCCAGGATGATCGGCTTGCGGCCGATACGGTCCGACAACGCCCCGAAGAACAGGAACCCGCCCGTGCCAAGGATCAGCGACCAGGCCACGAAAACGTTGGCCGAGAAGGCATCAACCTTGATCACGTTCTGCAGGAAAAACAGGGCGTAGAACTGTCCCGTGTACCAGACGACCGCCTGCCCCGCGACAAGGCCCAGAAGGGCGATGAGCGCGATCTTGGCGTTCATCCAGCCCCAGATGACCGAGATGGCGGCGAAGGCGATGCCCAGATACATCGCGATGGATCCGGTCAGCATCCCCGAGAAGGCCAGCACGATCAGCAGCACCGGCACAATCAGCAGGACAAGGGCGTTTTTCCCGGGACCGAAGGCCTCGGTCAGCGGGGCTTTCGAGGCGGACCCCTCTTCCTTCATCTTCTTGAAGGCCGGGGATTCGTTCATCTGCAGGCGGATGTAAAGCGAGATGCCCAGAAGCAGGATCGACCCGATGAACGGGATGCGCCAGCCCCAGGCGTTGAAGGCCTTCATCATCGACGGTGTGCCATCGGCGTTCATGACTGCCGCGCCGACCGCATCAAGCACCGGCTGGTCGGGGAAGTTGCCGTTGACGTAGCCCTGCACCGACAGGATGACGACAAGGGACAACAGAAGTCCCAGGGTCGCCGTGGTCTGAATGAAGGCGGTGAAGAATCCGCGCTGGTTGGCTGGCGCGTGTTCGGCCACATAGACTGCAGCGCCACCATACTCGCCGCCAAGCGCAAGGCCCTGCAGCATTCGCAGGATGATCAGGATGATCGGCGCAGCAGCACCCCAGGAATAGTAGTTCGGCAAAAGGCCGACGAGGAAGGTCGAAGAACCCATGATGACGATGGTCATCAGGAAGGTGTATTTCCGGCCGACAAGGTCACCCAGCGCACCAAAGACCAGCGCACCGAACGGGCGCACGATGAAGCCTGCCGCAAAGGCCAAAAGCGCAAAGACGTTGCGCGTGGCTTCCGGGAAGGGTGTGAAGAACTGCGCGCCGATGATCGCCGCCAGCGAGCCGTAAAGATAGAAGTCGTACCATTCGAAGATCGTCCCTGCGGACGAGGCAAGAATGACCTTCTTCTCCTCCCCCGTCATGGGGCGCGACCGGTCGCGCACGTTGGTGTTTGCAGTTGTCATCTCTGTCCTCCATCTGGCCCCGTCTGTCGTCCGGGGCACGTTCCCTTGGTCGTAAGGCCACTGGCCCGCCCGTCCCGTCGGGCCGGGCCTTGGACCCTTCCCCACCGGGGTCGGGCCATCCATAGGGGCAAGTCCGCTTGGCGCAGCACTCCACCCCTTCTCCCCCCTTTCAGCCCCGCCGCCCGGTCCGCAAGGGTCCGGTGCCGGCCCCTCCCGTCAGGCTGAAACACGCCCCACGACCTCGGCCAGCCTGGCGCGGATGCTGGCGATGGACCCCATCGCCGGCACCCGTTCCAGAACGGACAGACGGTCGTAATGCGCGATCAGCGGTGCCGTCTGGGCGTGATAGGCGGTCAGCCTTTCACGCACCGTTTCGGCAGTGTCGTCGGCCCGGCGCTTGAACGCCGTACCGCCGCATTTGTCGCAAACCCCTGCCTTGGCAGGCTGCTTGAACTCATCGTGATACCCCTCGCCGCAGCCGCCGCAGGTGTAGCGGCCCGACACACGGGCAATCATCGCCTCATCGTCTACCTCAAGGCTGATGGCGGCGGTCACCTTTTGACCGCGCTCGGCAAGTAGGTGATCCAGCGCCGCCGCCTGCGCCGCAGTTCTGGGCACGCCGTCAAGTACGATCCCCTTTTCGAAATCAGATACTGCCATGCGGTCCTTGAGGATCGTCAGCACGGTGTCATCGGACGCGAGTTGGCCTGCATCCATTGCGGCTTTCGCCATCAGCCCGGCCTCGGTCCCCGCAGCCACTGCTGCGCGCAGAAGGTCACCGGTCGACAGCTGGATCAGACCAAAGTCCTCTTCCAGCATCCGCGCCTGGGTGCCTTTGCCGGCACCGGGCGGGCCAAGAAGGATCAGGACCGGGGCCATGTCAGGCCTTGTTCATCCGGTTGGCGATCAGATCGTCAACCACCGAAGGATCGGCCAGGGTGCTGGTGTCGCCCAAGGCGGCAAAGTCGTTCTCGGCAATCTTGCGCAGGATGCGGCGCATGATCTTGCCCGATCTCGTCTTCGGCAGGCCCGGTGCCCACTGGATCAGGTCCGGCTTGGCGATCGGGCCGATCTCGGTCCGCACGAACGCCTCAAGCGTTTTCTTCAGCGCATCGGTGGGTTCGACACCCTTCATCAGCGTGACATAGGCGTAGATGCCCTGCCCCTTGATGTCGTGCGGGTAGCCCACCACCGCCGCCTCGGCCACCGCCTCATGCGCGACCAGCGCGGATTCAACCTCTGCCGTGCCCATGCGGTGGCCGCTGACGTTGATCACGTCATCCACGCGGCCGGTGATCCAGTAGTACCCATCCGCATCGCGGCGGCAGCCGTCGCCGGTGAAGTAATAGCCCTTGTACTGGCTGAAATACGCCTCCTCGAACCGCTGATGGTCACCCCAAAGGGTGCGCATCTGGCCCGGCCAGCTGTCGGTGATGCAAAGGACGCCGTCGGTCTCCGTCTCGGTCTGCACCTTGGCGGTCGCGGGGTCCAGCACCTCAAGCTTCACGCCAAAGAACGGCTTCGTCGCCGACCCCGGCTTTTGCGGGATCGCCCCCGGCAGCGGCGTCACGATATGCCCGCCGGTTTCGGTCTGCCAGAAGGTGTCGACGATCGGGCATTTCCCCTTGCCGACATGGGTGTTGTACCACGACCACGCCTCGGGGTTGATCGGCTCGCCGACCGAACCCAGCAGTTTCAGGCTGGAGAGGTCATGCTTTTCCACCCACTCCGGCCCCAAGCCCATGAGCGAGCGAATGGCTGTCGGTGCGGTGTAGAACTGGTTGACCTTGTGCTTGGCGATCACCTCCCAGAACCGCCCGGCATCCGGATAGGTAGGCACGCCTTCGAACATCAGCGTGGTCGCGCCATTGGCCAAGGGGCCATAGACGATGTAGCTGTGCCCGGTGACCCAACCCACATCCGCCGTGCACCAGAAGACATCGCCGTCATGGTAGTCGAAGGTCAGCTGATGCGTCATTGCGGCATAGACCAGGTAGCAGCCCGTGGTATGCACCACACCCTTCGGCTTGCCGGTAGAGCCTGAGGTGTACAGGATGAACATCGGGTCTTCCGCGCCGACCTCGACGTAAGGACAATAGGGCTTTGCCGCCGCCATTTCCGCCGTAAGGTCAAAGTCGCGGCCGTCGGTCCAGCTGGTCTGGTCGCCGGTGCGCTTGGCCACAAGCACCCGCACCCGGTCGTCGACATGCAGCATCGCCTTGTCGGTGTTGTCCTTGAGGCCCGTCTTCTTGCCCCCACGCGGTGCCCAGTCGGCGGTGATGACGATCTTCGCCTCGCAGTCGTTGATCCGGTTTGCCAGCGCGTCCGGGGAAAAGCCGCCGAAGACGATGGAATGGATCGCACCGATCCGCGTACAGGCCAACATCGCATAGGCCGCCTCGGGGATCATCGGCATATACAGGACCACCCGGTCGCCCTTCTTTACGCCATGCGCCTTCAGCACGTTCGCCAGACGACAGGTCTGCTCCAGCAGTTGCGCATAGGTGATGTGCTGCGCGGGCTCCTGCGGATCATCGGGCTCCCAGATGATGGCGGTCTGGCTGGCGCGGGTCAGCATGTGGCGGTCGATGCAGTTGGCGCTGACGTTCAGATGCCCGTCCTCAAACCACTTGATGCTGATGTTGCCCGGCGCGAACGAGGTGTTCTTGACCTTCGTGTAAGGCTTGATCCAGTCCAGCCGCAGCCCCTCAGCCCCCCAGAACGCCTCAGGGTCGGCGATCGAGGCGGCATAGCGCGCGGCGTAGCCCGCGGCATCGATATGCGCCTTTGCCACAAAAGCATCAGACGCCGGGTAAACGGATTTCAGGGCCTGTTCGGTCATCGCGGTTCTCCTCCCCCGCGGGGCCCGGCCAAGGACCCTGCGGCACCCCGTTCCAAATCGGAACGGCTCTCTCCCGCGCTTAGGATAACACTTCGTAAAGAAAAGCGTAACCCCCTAATTCCTATGCATAATTCTGTCAATTGATTGACTTGTCATGCGTTAATTCTGTAAATACTGGAAAATCAGGCAGGTGATTGCCGTGGGAAATCAACCCTCTGGCCATCACGCCCGCGTGACCGCTTCGCCAGCAACCCTCAAGCAGCAGAACGCAGCGGTCCAACCGGGATTAAGGCGGACCGGCGCGATTCGCCTTCTGGCTGTGTTGGGAGGCAGCGAAAACAGGAAGCCAAGCGCCTTGTAGCCCAATGCCCCGATGATCCCGCCAATCAGGAAGGCACCCACCTGCGACAGCAGGATCCACAGCTTCACGTGATCCGCGCGAACTGCGCTTCGCCGCCGCCAAAAACCAAAGACGGCACGCCCGATCTCGATCCCGATGTCGGTCACCATGCCGGTCACATGCGTCGTCCGGATCCGCGCGCCGGACAGTTTGGTGACCGTGGCATTCTGCGTCCCCATGATGAAGCACAGGCAGGCGATGGAAAACAGACGCCCCGCTTCAGACGTGAAGATCCAGCCCGCCGAAAAGCAGACAAGCAGCCCCCCTTGCACGGCGATGGGCAGGGAATACTGATGATGGCTGTGATGCTCGCGCGCCCAGATGATCAGGATGGAGCTGAACGCAGCCCCGGTGACAAAGGCCGAAATCGCCAGACAAGAGATGAAGGCAAGCCAGAGCTCGCCAACCGCCAAATCGTCGGCCAAAAGCGAAAGATATCCGGTCATGTGTGACGTGTATTGGCTGACCGCGAAGAACCCCCCCGCGTTTGCAGCCCCCGCCACGGCGGCCAGGATCACGGCCAAGGCATGATCGTTGCCGTCGCTCCGTGTCGCCCGCACCAGAGAGCGGCGCCCAAGACGCCTTTGCTCATTGGAAGGGGTGGGGTCCGCTTCGCGTTGCGTCATCTCGTCGGTCGTCACCCTTGCGCCGGATGCTGAAAGGCGCTGGACTGACCTTAGGCCGCCCACCAAGGTGACGCAACCCGCGACACCTGCCGACGCGGCCCCACCCTTTGCCCCCAAGTCGCGCTTCCCTGTGGCGATCAGGGCTGGATGTCGCTACCACCATGGTCATTCCACAGGCGCAGCCGTTCGCAAACATGACGACCCGACCCGACCCCGTTCAACCCGCTGATGCCGCCGCCTTGGCGCTGGTGCAAGGCTTGTTGACCCTTGGCCATGCGGCCCTTGCCTGGACCGACCCCGACACTGGCACACCCGCGATCAGTCGCATCGCCTTTGCCCGCGATCCCGACGCCGGGCTTCTGACCCTCATTTCCGGCCTTGCCCCGCATTTTCGGGGCTTGTGCGCTGCTCCGGACTGCGCGCTGATGCTGGGTGAAATCGGGGACAAGGGCGACCCACTAAGCCATCCCCGCCTGATGATCCGGGCGCGGGCCGACTTTGTCGCCCCCGACGATCCCGCCCGTCCCGCGATCCGGTCCCGCTGGCTGGAGCGCGCCCCGAAAGCGCGGGTCTACATCGATCTTCCGGATTTCGCCTTTGTCCGCCTGACACCTCTGTCGGCGCTTTTGAACGGCGGCTTCGCCCGCGCCTTCCGGCTGACACCTGGGGAACTCTGAATGCAGCACAGGCGGCCATCGCTGACCGCCTGTGTTCGAAAATATCCTGATTTTGGGCCTGCGCTGGCCCGAAACGTGAACTATGCGTTCGTAAAAGTCAGTTTCAGGTCAGGCGGGCAGGTCCATTCTCATGTTGACGATGACCTTTCCGCGCACCGCCTCGCCCCAGCGCAATTGGGCCTGGTTTCCCTGCGACCCGGTGCCCGGTGCCGCGTTCGGAAAGACATAGCGCGCCGCACTCGACCCATTGGTGATCGTTCCTTCCGGCACCACCGACTCGACCAGCCGGATGCGCCCGCCAAAGGGCACGAATCCTGCGGCTGACACGTTCCAGGTATCGGCTGCGGTGTTCTGGCTGTGCGCCACGGTCACGGGATTCATGATCGGCTGGGTCACATTGTTGAAGCTGTTGCCCTCGACCCGCACGTTTCGGGTCTGGGAAAAGTCCAGGTCGGCATAAGTGGTATCCACCATGTCCACCCGGTCGATCGACGAGTTGAAGATGCGAAAGCTGTTCGACGTCAGCGAAAACCCGTTGAGGTAGTGACCCGAGCCATAGGGCCGGACCACGACAAAGCGGAAAGCCGTTGTAATGCCGGACGCAATGAACACGTTGCCGACGATGTTCAGCCCGCCGAACGAAAACTCGTCGTTCCAGTTGGGCGCCGCGTCATGTTCGTTGTTCCATTCAATGAAACAGTTGTCGACGTAGTTTCCTGTCACCACGGTCGAGATGTTGGTCTGCGTGAAGATCAACCCCGCCCTGCGGACCCCGGCCGCATCATCGTCACCCTGGAAGAAGTGGTTGGCGTGGACCAGATGCCCCGTGCCGTTCACAACGGCAAAATGTGCGAAACGGACGACCCGGTTGTTGCGCAGCTTGACGTCGTTCGCCTGCACGTTCAGCGCAATCGACGTTCGGGCGGCCACGGGAAGCGCTTGTTCATTCGACAGGAACTGGCACATGTCGACGAACATTCCCTGACATCCCGTACCGGACGACGTGATGCCCCGGTCCAGCGGGCGGTTGAACGTGCAGGACATGAAGCGCATCGTTGCGCCGGTTGCCGGCAGCATGACACCCGAGCAATTGCCAAGACAGTTGAATTCGATGTCTTCAAGCTCGAACCGCGAAAGCTGATCGAACCCGCCGAAGTCCAGAAGATACTTGAACCGTCTGAAGGTGTAGGTCCGGGTGCCCGCGGCCCCCCACAGCGACTGGCTAAGCTCGATCGTGCCCGCCGCCACGTTCTTCGATTTGACATAGACTTCGCGTCCGACGCCGGTCCCGGTGATCAGCGCGCCGACGGGGATGTTCGCGACGTTCGCGACCCCGGTCAGCACCTTGTCCGATGCTATCGAGTAGGTCGCGACCGACGTGACCTGTTCGGTCGTCCAGCCCGGCCCCGGGATCGCGTTCAGGGAACCGTTGCGCACCACGCGGCGGGTGGTGAAACTGGTCAGCCCCGAGACCGCTGCCACGTCCACGGGTTCCGTAAGATCGACGCGGCGGCCCGACAGGTCGAACGCCACGTGGTCGGTAAAGAAGAACAACGCCTGCATGGCCCGCTTGAAGCCTTCGACCTCGGATCCGAAGGCCTGGCCATAAGTGTCAAGGTCGAAGTTCCGCGTCAGCGTCAGCCGACGGTTCGACGGCATCGACATCGTGCCCTCAAACCTGATGCGACTGGTGATCGAGACATCACTTGTCACCCGAAACACACCCGATGGCACCAGGATCTCGCGCCCCCGTGCGTCTGCATCTGCTGCGAGGAAGGCTGCTGTGTCGTTGGTCGAACCATTGCCCAGCGCGCCGTAGTCGCGCACATCGACCCAGTCCATCAACTTGCGGATGAAGATGTTGGTCACATCCTCGACCACGATGTCGTCGATCCGGACAACACCGCCATTCGCGCCAGTCAGATCCAGGCCAAGATGCGCATAGACGACCTGCGGGGTCCAGGCGAGCGTCACCCCAGTCCGCGACGCCGGGGAAATGATTGCGCTGACCGTGACCACCTCGCCATAGGTCGTCAGCTGAACAGCCGGTCCGGTCTGCGTCACTGTGGCCACGTTCGCGGCACCGACATCACCCGCCCAGGCCGCAATCCGCACCGACGGCAGGTTGCCTGACACCGCCTTGACCCGGGCCGTCACCCGAAGGTACAGACCGGGCTGAATCGGCGTCTGTGCAAAGGACCGCAGTTTCTGCGTGGCGTCGGTCTTCAGCAGCTCCAGACAACCCGCGAAGTCCTGGTCATTGGTGACCAGGGCCGCGTTCGGTTGCCCTTGATATGACCCCGAACCGGGCGTGCCATCCTCGCGCGACCAGAGGTTCAAACCGGCCGAAAACGGTGGCGGCATCAGGACCAGCCCGTCGGTGATTGCCTTGTTCATCTGAAAACTCCCTCGCCTCGCTGGCGCCATTGCCAAGGGCGGCAGGACGGGAACGCATCCCGAAGTCCATGCCGCCTCGGGCAAGACGGGTAGCAAGGAAGGCTTAACCCTCTCTCCGGGTGCCGTGCGCAGATCAGCGCCCAAACGCAACGGCACCTTCAGTCAAGCCAGGGGATCTGGCATCAAAAAGGCAGCAGCGCCCAGCGTTTGAAAGCCATCAACGGCAAGCAAGATCGCCAAGACATCGCTTGCGCTCAAGCACCAACCTCGGGGGCAGGCAACAGTTGAACTGCGTTGATCTGCCAGCCCTCGGCGGTCTCGATCATCATGTAGTCCAGATAGTAAGCGGTCCCCGACTGGTCGACCACACGGACCCTTTGCCAAAGATTTCCTGCTATCTCGCGCAGGTCCTGCATCTCGACCTCGGCTGGGCGGTAGACCATCGGGTAGCCATTCCTGACCATTGCCCCAAAGTTCTCGGCCGTGCCGAACAGGCTCTTGATGCTGGGGCTGGCGAAGGTAAAGGCACGGGCGAAATCGTCCGCCTGGAGGGCGTCGATCTGGCTTTGGATCGTGTCCTGGATCTGGCCTTCCTGTGCGGTGGCAGGCAGGGCCAGAAAGGCGGAAAACAAAACGGCATAAACACTGTTGCGCATCGTGAAAACTCCGGTGTCGGACATGCCCCTTTTTGCCAAGTAGATCACGCAGTCGGAAGTCAATACAAATTTTTATCTTCAAAGCTTAAGATAATTCATCTCGTTCTGATCTGGATCAATGCTGATGCCAAGCCAGGCGACGAACATCCGTCCTGCAACCAACCATCAGGAGGCCGATCTTGGCACGCAAATCCGTACAGCTTTCTCTCATCCTTCTCGCCGTCGCCGCACCCGCCCTTGCCGGACCCGTCACAGATTTCGAGACAGCCTATGACAATATGTAAGCCGGCTACCGCAGTGCCCTTTTCGTGACGAACTCCGGCAATGCCGAGAAGTCTGCTGCCGCACTCGACGGCCTGCAAAAGCAATGGGACGCGCTTCTCGCGACCTATGGCCAGACCCCGCCGCCCCAGTACGAAGCCGACCTGAAATGGGGCGAGACGCTTGCCGAGGTGTCAGGCAGCATCTCCAGGGCAGGCGAGGCCGTGGCCAAGGGCAACCTTCCCGAATCCCACGAAAGCCTCGAAGGCGTGCGCGAGGCGTTCAGTGCGCTCCACGCCCGCAACGGGATAGAAACCTTTTCTGATCGCATGAACGCCTATCATGCCGAGATGGAGCAGATTCTGGGTCTCGACATGGCCACGCTCGATGGAGGCGCGAAGCAAAAGCTGCTCGAACATGCAGCCGTTCTTGATTACCTTGCGCAATACGTTCTGGCAGACCCACCCGCCAAGGCAGAAGGCGACGCAGACTACCAGGCCTTGTCGGCGGCCATGCGGGCCTCGGTTGATC
>JAPLPF010000158.1 GCA_026400325.1 Rhodobacterales bacterium | reverse complement strand
GGCGGCGCTGGAGGCCGGGGCTGTCGCGGGCTTTGATCCGGTCTGGCGGATGCCGTTCCATGACCCCTATGAACCCGTGATCGAGCCGGGGATCGCCGATCTCGACAATGCGCCGGGGTTCGGTTTTGCCGGGTCGATCACGGCGGCCCTGTTTCTGCGCCGCTTTGTGCAGGGACCGCGCTATCTGCATTTCGACATCTACGGCCACAGCCCGTCCGACCAGCCCGCCCGCCCGAAGGGTGCGGTCGGCCAGGGTGCACGGGCGGTCCTGGGTGGGCTGACAACACTTTACGGGACCGGGGGGGCATGATGGATCAAAGGATCAGACCCTTTTCCGGCCGTGTGGCGCTGATCAGCCTGAAGGGCGAGATGCTCGTTCCCTTCACCGAGGGAGAGTCGGCACAGGTTGGCCATCCACTCGCCGATCTTCTGGATGAACCCGGCGGCAAACGGCAGCGACAGCTTCTGCTCGGCGCCGGAGTGACGGTGATCGACCGTGACCGGGGTCATGTCTTTGTGCAGGCCCGGCGCGATGGCTATTGTGGCTGGGTGAAGGAGGGTGCGGTCGGCAAGGGGCCGGAACCGACGCATTGGGTCGTGGCGCCCAGCACCCACCTTTATGGCGAGCCTTTGGTGCAGGCCCCGGAACGGGCAAGCATCAGCATGGGATCGCGGGTTGCCGTCACCGGTTCGTGGGGGGCATGGGCCGGCACGCCGCACGGCTACCTGCCGCTCTGCCATCTGCGACCCCTGGGCCAATGGGCCCCGGATGCGGTCTCGGTTGCCGAAAGCCTGCTCGGGACACCCTATCTTTGGGGCGGAAACTCACGCTTTGGCATCGACTGTTCCGGTCTGGTGCAACTGGCCTTGCATGCGGCTGGAAAGGACTGCCCGGGCGACAGCGACATGCAGATGCAGATCGGTCGCGGTCTTGCCCCGAACGAGCCCCTTGAACGCGGCGACCTGATCTTCTGGAAAGGTCATGTCGCGATGGTGGTAAACCCCGATGTGCTTGTTCATGCCAACGGCAGCACGATGTCGGTGGCCTATGAAGGGATTCGCGAAGCCGTGAACCGGACGTCGATGGGCGGTGGCGGGCTGGTTCAGGCGCGTCAACGGGTCTGACCGACTGGCAGGTGGCCACCGATCAGATGTGGCACGCGAAGTGTCAGTCGACGGGCCCGATCAAACGGCGTTCCAGAACCTTCAGCACCTGATCCAGGTCCTGACCCCGGCGCAGGATGCGGCCATCCATGCCAATCACTGCATATAGCCCCTGCCTTGCCCGAAGCCTGGGGCGCTTTTCGATGCGATACAGTGGATGTTCTGCCGTGCGGCGGAAGACGCTGAAAACCGCCAGGTCATGCAGCGCAGCGATTGCGTAGTCACGCCATTCGCCTGCCGCAACCATGCGGCCATAGACCCGCAGGATCTGCCCCAGTTCCTTTCGGTCAAAGCTGACCTGCTCGGCACCACGGTCGGCCAGTGGAAAAGGGATCGGCGTTTCGGCGTTCATTCCGGAAGCTTACGCGGATCGAATCGCAAATCAACCAGGAAAGCCGGGTGCCGGTCGAAGCTCGGCCGCCGCCAGTCCCCGGCGGTTCCACTGGATTGCCGTCAGATGTGCCCGCGCGACCGGATGGTTTGGGTCCAGCACACCCGCCCGCACCAGAAGGGCCGCAACTGCGGTTTCCGCAGCCCGCTCTCTGCCATCAGTGATCTTCAGCGCTATGCCAAGCTGCCTTTCCGGCAGGATCGCCGTGAACACCGCCTCGGCGCCATACTTGATCGCAACACGTCCGCCCATCGCCCGCATGAGTTCGGTCGTCGACTTGCCCTCTCCGGCAACAAGCTCGGGATGGCTTGCCATGGCGCGCGTCAGCCGGTGCATGGCCCGCGACCGGGTGTCGCCGGTATCACTGGCGACCGCGAAAGCCTGCATCGCCCGGGCCAGGCCCGCAACCGTAACCGCGAAGTTGGGGGCCGAGCAGCCGTCAACGCCCCAGCCTGCCACCGTTTCACCGGTGACATCTTCGGTCGCCTGCCGGATAGCGCGTTGCAGCGGGTGGTCGATCTCGACATATTCCGGCCCGGCCTTCAGGTGACGGGTCACTGTGAGAAAACCGCAATGTTTGCCGGAACAGTTGTTGTGCAGTTGGCAGGGGCTGGTGTCGGCCTTGATCAGCCGGTCCCGCTCGACGTGGTCATAGGGTTCATGCGCGCCGCAGCGCAGATTGGGTTCTGCAAGGCCTATGCCCGCCAGCCAGTCGCCCGCCAGCCCGACATGCCGTGCCTCTCCCTCATGGCTGGCGCAGGCAAGGGCAAGATGTGCCGGCGTCAGACCAACGGCGTCGGCGGCGCCGGTCTCGATCAGGGCCTGGATCATCTTGCAGGACGAGCGCGGGAAGATCACTGTATC
>JAPLPF010000051.1 GCA_026400325.1 Rhodobacterales bacterium | reverse complement strand
TCCGGCGTGAAGACGGGCATGGCAGGATCGGTCGGGATGCCGTGGAGGTGCAGGCGTGCAACCGCGTCACGCCGCCAGCTGGCGCCGGTGGCGATGGCGACGTGATCGACCCCCATGGCGAGAAGGTCTTCGGCGCTCAGTCGGCTGTCACGGTAGATGTCGACGTTCGGCATCGGCGCGAGCTGGCCGGTCCGGTAGTCGGCCACGCGACCCCAGGCGGACAGGCCGGGAAGCTGGCGTTCCTTCGCCACGCGGCCACCAAGGGTGGTGGTCGCCTCGGCGAGGGTGACCCTGTAGCCGCGTCTGGCGGCCTGAAGGGCGGCCTCAAGCCCTGCGGGACCTGCGCCGACGATCAGGACGCTTTCGGAGGGGCCCTTGCGGCGGGCGCGTTCCGGGTGCCAGCCCTTGCGCCATTCCTCCATGAAGGCGGTATTCTGGGTGCAGCGGCTGATGCTGCCGGTCATGTCGCCCGAGACGCAGATGTTGCAGCCGATGCATTCGCGGATGTCCTCATAGCGGCCCTCCTGCACCTTCAGCGGCAGGAAAGGGTCGGCGATGCTTGGCCGCGCGGCACCGATGAAATCGAGGATGCCGGCGTTGATCTGGCGGACCATGGCGTCGGGGCTGGTGAAGCGACCCACGCCGACTATGGGCTTGGAGGTGAGCTGCTTGATGCCCTTGACGAGATCCTCTTGCGCGCCTTCGGGTTTGAAGCGCGAGGTGCCGGAACAGGCCTCCCAGGTGCCATGAGCAAGGTCCCAGAGATCGGGCAGATCGCTGTGCATCTCGATGAAATCGCGCAGTTCGGCGTTGGAAAAGCCGAAAGTCCCGGCCTCATGCAAAGACATCCGCAGGGTGACGGCGAGTTCACCTTTGGTGGTTTCCCTTGCATCTTCAATGATTTCGCGCAGGAACCTTGAGCGGTTCTCCAGGCTGCCGCCATAGGCGTCCGTGCGGTGGTTGGTGGCGCGCGAAAGGAAATGCTGCAGGATGCCGAACCCATGCGCGCCATAAAGGCAGATCAGGTCGAAGCCCGCCTGCTGGCTGCGGCGAAACGCATTGCGAAACCAGCGGCGGAGGTTCTGGATGTCCTGCAGGTCCATCGTGCGGGCCTGCACAGGATCAGACGTAAAGGTCAGGATCGGGCCGCCGGTGACCGCCAGGGGAACCTCGCGCGAGTAGAGGTTCGGGCCGTTGATACCGCTGTAGGCCAGCTGGATTCCGGCAAGGGCCCCGTGGGATTTCATCGCCTCGGCCATGCGCGCAAGGGCGGGAAGGTCGCGGTCGTCCCAGAGGTGCTGTTCGATGAAGGGGGTGATCTCGGAGGACGGGTGGATCTCGGTCTGTTCGGTGAAGATCACGCCCCAGCCGCCCTCGGCCTTGGTGCGGCGCATTTCGACCACGGCCGAGGGGTCGCGATAGCCGCCGCCATTGCAATGGGGAACCTGGTAGAAGCGGTTCTTGGCGGTCTTGGGACCGATCCGGAGCGGGGTGAACAGGATGTCGTGGCGCGGGTCGCGGGTCATTCGATCAGCCTCAGGTCGGCGGCCTGGGTGGACAGGCGGGCGGGGTCGCGATGCGGGATTTCAGCGACAAGGAGGGTGGGAGTGTCACCAGCCTGCGCGACAATTTCGCCATGCGGCCCAGTGATGAGCGAGAGACCGACATAGTCGAGCTTACCTTCCCGCCCGCAGTAATTTGCGTAGACAATGGTAACGCCATGGTTCGCTGACATGGCCGGAACGGTATGGCGGGCGACATGGGTGAAAGGGGACATGTTGGCGGTGGGAACAAGGATGAGGGTCACGCCACGGTCGGCCAATGTCTTGATATGGGATGCAAACTCGACATCGTAACATATCAGGATTGCTGCCGTTTGTGCGCCAAGAGAAAAGGTGGTGAACGTATCGCCCGGCGTATAGATGCCGTGTTCGCGGGGGCCGTAAAGCTGAAGTTTGCGATGGTTCGCAAGCACAGAGCCGTCGGGGCCGAAGCAGGCGGCGGAGTTGTAGACCGAAGACCCGTCCCGTTCGGCGTAGCCCACGACAAGGGTGGTGGCGCTGGTCCTTGCCGCGCGGGAAAGGCGTTGCATCGGTGCGCTGTCGAGGCGCAGCGCGCGGGCGGGTATGTCGGGCTGATTGTATCCCTGCAGCCATATTTCGGGCAGGACGAGGGTGGCCGTCTGGACAGATGAATGGGGGCCGGTCAAGCGCGGCCCCCCGGTGACGTCATTTCTTCAGATTGGTCCAGATTGCGTCATACAGAACCTGGGTTTCCTCGTCGCAGGCCTGGATGAAAAAGCCCTTCTGATCGGCCGGTGGAGTGTTCTCCGGGCTGTTCTTGATTTCATCCAGAAGGAAGGGTTCAACCCCGGTGACGCCCGACGAATAGGCCGCATAGTTGGTCACGGCGGCGGCGTTTTCGGGGTCAAGCAGGAAGTTCATGAATTTCAGCGCGTTGGCCCGGTTCGGTGCATCCTTCAGCAGAACCACGTTGTCCATCCAGACGACATAGCCCTCTTTCGGGAAGGCATATTCCACGTTCGCGCCCTCGGCCCGGGCCTTGGCGGAGAAGCCGTTGTAGATCATGCCCGCCGCAGCGTCGCCGCTGACGAGCACATCCTTTGCGGTGTCCGAGCCGAAGCTGGCCCAGTACTGTTTGGCGTTCAGCAGCATGTCGTTCAGCGCCTTCAGCTGTTCGCGGTCCTGGCTGCACTGCGGGATGCCAAGGTAGAAGGACCCGAGGGCCAGAACCTCGCCCTGGCTGTCAAGGACGTTGATCTTGCCCTGAAGCTCGGCCGGGGGATCGAAGAGGATCGACAGGCTGGAAATGTCGCCCTGAAAGACGTCGCGGTTCACCGAAAAGCCGGTGGACCCCCACTGGTAGGGGATCGAGCTTTTGCGGCCGGGATCGAAGGGCACGTCCAGCCATTGCGGGGCGATGTTGGCGAAGTTCGGCATCTCGTCCGGGGTGTAGGTGTCCAGAAGCCCTTCGGTACCCATGATCTGCACCATGTAATCGCCCGGAACCGCCACGTCATACTGACCAAGCTTGCCAGCCTTCAGCGCGGCCAGCATCGCTTCGTTGCTGTCATAGGTGTCGATGGTGACGGCGATTCCGGTTTCGGTCTGGAATTTGTCGACCAGTTCCTGCGGGATGTATTCGAACCAGTGGTAAATCTTCAGCTCGCCCTCGGCAAAGGCGGGTGCAACAAAGGCGGGCGAAGCGAAGAGGGCAGCGGAGAGAAGCAGCTTTTTCATGGGGTTCTCCTGTCGAGGGTCAAAGGGTCTTTTGCCCCTTGCGGTTGATAAGGTAGGCGGCAGTCACGAAAAACACGGAAGCGGCAAGCATCAGGGTGGAAATCGCCATGATGTTGGGTTTGATGCCTTGCTTGACGCTGCCGAAGATGGCGGTTGGCAGAGTCTCCATCCCGGCACCCTTGACGAAGTTGGTGATGATGAAATCGTCAAGGCTGATGATGAAGGCCAAGAGCCAGCCCGAGGCGATGCCGGGGGCGAGAAGCGGCAGAAGGATCAGGCGGAACGCCTGGGCGCGGGTGGCGTAAAGGTCGCGGGCGGCCTGTTCGTAAGTCGCCTCGATCCCTTCCAACCGGGCGGCAAGGGGCAGGTAGGCGAAGGGGATGCAAAAGGTGATGTGGGCGATCAGGATCGTGCCATAGCCGGTGGTCAGGCCGATCGTGGTGAAGAAGATCAGGCTGGCGACTGCAGTCACGATCTCGGGCACCATCAGGGGCAGGTTGATCACCATAAAGGAGGTGCCCATGCCGCGCCACGCCTTCACCCGCGTCATGCCGATCGCTGCCATGGTGGCAAGCGTGGTCGAGACGATGGTGGCGGTGATCGAGATGATCAGCGTGT
>JAPLPF010000095.1 GCA_026400325.1 Rhodobacterales bacterium | reverse complement strand
AAGGACCCCCGCGATGCCCGCGCCCGGAACATCGAGACGATCTACCAGACACTCGCCCTGGCCGACAACCTGGATGCGGCGTCGAACCTGTTCCTCGGGCGGGAACTGGTGGGTCCGATGGGCTTTGTCGACGAAAGCGCGATGGAAGCCGAAACCCGCAAGATCATGGGCCGTCTGAACCCCAACTTCCGCAAATTCAACGTGCCGGTGAACATGTTGTCGGGCGGCCAGCGCCAGTCGGTCGCGATTGCTCGCGCGGTCTACTTCAACGCGCGCATCCTGATCATGGACGAACCCACCGCCGCCCTTGGTCCGCATGAAACGCAGATGGTGTCGGAACTTATTCAGGAACTGAAGGCCCAGGGTCTGGGGATCTTCCTGATCGAGCACGACATCCACAACGTGATGAAGCTGTGCGACCGGGCCAGCGTGATGAAGAATGGCCAGTTGGTCGGCACGGTTGATGTGGACAAGGTCACCGACGAAGACATCCTGTCGATGATCATCCTGGGCAAGAAACCCGCGATCGCGGCCTGACATGTTCATCGGCCTTGACCTTGGCACCTCGGGTCTGAAAGGCATCCTGATCGGCGAAAATCAGGACGTTCTGGCCGAAGCGACAGCCCCGCTGACCGTAAGCCGCCCGGCCGCAGGCTGGAGCGAGCAAGCCCCCTCAGACTGGATCAGCGCAGCCGAAGCCGTGCTGGACCAGCTTTCAGCAAAGGGGCTGGGGCATGTGCGCGGTATCGGCCTTTCGGGCCACATGCATGGCGCGACCCTGCTGGACGCGGGCGATGAGGTGCTGCGCCCCTGCATCCTGTGGAACGACACCCGGGCCCATGAAGAGGCGGCCGAGCTGGACGGCGACCCGATGTTCCGCCGTCTGACCGGCAACATCGTTTTCCCCGGCTTCACAGCGCCCAAACTGCTTTGGGTTCGCGCGCATGAGCCCCGGATCTGGGACCGGGTCGCAAAGGTTCTTCTGCCAAAGGACTATCTCCGTCTCTGGCTGACCGGCGACCATGTCGGCGAGATGTCGGATGCCTCTGGAACAAGCTGGCTGGATACCGGCAGACGTGACTGGTCCGACGATCTTCTGGCTGCCACCGGGCTTTCTCGCAACCACATGCCCCGCCTTGTCGAGGGTTCCACAGTCTCTGGCACCCTACGCGACGCGCTGGCCGCCCGCTGGGGCCTGCCGAAAGGCGTGGTCATCGCCGGAGGTGGGGGCGACAACGCAGCTTCGGGCGTGGGTGTTGGCGTGGTCCGGTCCGGCGAGGCCTTTGTAAGTCTTGGCACCTCCGGCGTGCTTTTTGCGGCAAATGACGGCTATCAGCCCGACCCGGCCACAGCCGTTCATACCTTCTGCCACGCCTTGCCAAACACCTGGCACCAGATGGGCGTGGTCCTGGCGGCGACCGATGCGCTGAACTGGTATGCCGGGCTTGTCGGCACCGATGCGGCCAAGCTGACAGGGGAACTTGGGGCGCTGCAAGCCCCTGGAAAGACGGTCTTTCTGCCCTACCTTGGCGGTGAACGCACGCCCCTGAATTCTGCCACCGTGCGCGGGGCCTTTACTGGCCTTGAACACGCGACCGACCGTCAGGCCGGAACGCGCGCGGTACTGGAGGGCGTCACTTACGCCATCCGCGACAGCCGGGACGCGCTGGCAGCGACCGGCACCAGGCTGGAGCATCTTCTGGCGGTTGGTGGCGGATCACGGTCCGACTACTGGCTGCGCCTGATCGCCACGGCGCTGGATTGCCCGGTGCAACTTCCCGTCGCAGGGGACTTTGGCGGTGCCTTCGGCGCTGCCCGCCTTGGCCTGATGGCTGCTACGGGGGCAGGCGCCGAGATCGCCACCCTGCCGAAAATTGCCCGCGTGATCGACCCCGATCCCACCCTCAAAGACGCAGTCGACGCAGGCCACAACCGCTTCCGTGCCGCACAAACTGCCATCAAGGACCTGACATGACCGACTTTTTCAAAGGCATCCCTGCCATCAAATACGAAGGCCCCTCGTCCAAGAACGAATTCGCCTTCCGCCACTACAACCCTGATGAAGTGATCCTTGGCAAGCGGATGGAAGACCACCTCCGCTTTGCCGTTGCCTACTGGCACAGCTTCGCCTGGCCGGGTGGCGACCCCTTCGGCGGCCAGACCTTCGACCGCCCCTGGTTCGGCGACACCATGGCGCTGGCCAGGATGAAGGCCGATGTCGCCTTCGAGATGTTCGATATCCTCGGCCAGCCCTTCTACTGCTTCCACGACGCCGACATGCGGCCCGAAGGCAAGACCTTTGCGGAAAGCCTGAAAAACCTGAACGAAATGGCCGACTACCTGGGCGAGAAGCAGCAGAAGCACAAGGCCAAGCTCCTCTGGGGCACCGCCAACCTGTTTTCGCACCGCCGCTGGATGTCGGGTGCGGCCACGAACCCTGACCCCGATGTCTACGCCTATGCCGCCGCCACCGTGAAGGCGAACATGGACGTGACGCACCGGCTGGGCGGGCAGAACTACGTCCTCTGGGGCGGGCGTGAAGGGTATGAGACGCTCCTGAACACCGACCTCAAGGCCGAACGCGCCCATGCTGGCCGCTTCCTGCAACAGGTCGTCGAGTACAAGCACAAGATCGGCTTCAAGGGCGCGATCCTGATCGAGCCGAAGCCGCAAGAACCGTCAAAGCACCAGTACGACTATGACGTCGCCACGGTCTACGGCTTCCTTGTGGAGTTCGGGCTGGAGAAAGAGGTCCAGACCAACATCGAACAGGGCCACGCGATCCTGGCCGGGCATTCCTTTGAACATGAGATCGGCCTTGCCGCCGCCCTTGGCATCTTCGGGTCGATCGACATGAACCGGAACGATTACCAGTCCGGCTGGGATACCGACCAGTTCCCGAACAACCACGCCGAAAAGGCCGTGGCCTTCTACGAGATCCTGAAAGCAGGCGGCTTCACCACCGGCGGCGTGAACTTTGACGCCAAGATCCGCCGCCAGAGCCTCGACCCCGAGGATCTGATCCTCGCCCATGTCGGCGGCATGGACACCTGCGCCCGAGCGCTGAAATCAGCCGCCGCGCTGCTGGAAAGTGGTGAGATGGAGGCCGCCGTCAAGGCCCGCTATTCCGGCTGGGCCGACCCCAGGGCTCAAGCGATGCTGAAAGGCAGCCTTGATTCCGCCGCTGCCCGTGTCACGGCGGAAGGCATTGAGCCGCAACCGAAATCCGGCCGTCAGGAACGGCTGGAAAACCTCTGGAACCGTTTCGTATAGGGCGGTCTGTGCCAACAAAGCCCGCGCCCCGGGCTTGACCCGGGGCGTCGCGGTCAACTGCCACCGTCTCTGACCTGGGAGGTCCCGGGTCAAGCCCGGGACGGGGTTTCGCTTTCCCGGAAGGAGCCACACTTGGACCAGATCGACCGCATCCTTTCTGCCCCGCCCTTCAACCTTGATGGCGCAGAGCGCGACTGGGTGCGGGCCACCCTTTCCGGCATGACCGAGGCCGCCAAGATCCGGCAGCTATTCGTCCATCTCTGTTCCGGCACCGGGCCAGAGGTGGTGGAGCGCATTACCGCCCTCGCCCCTGCCGGGATCACCAAGTTCTTTGGCCCCGATGCGGGCGCGGAACTGGACACGCTGGACGCCCTGCGCGCAGCTGCTGACATCCCCTACCTTGTCAGTGCCGATCTGGAAGGCAGCCGAATGAGCCTGCCTTTCGGCACCGAAGTCCCCAATCCCCTCGCCCTTGCCGCTGTCGATGACGTGCAAGCCTCTGGCACCATCGCCCGGATCATTGCGGACGAGGCGCGCGCGGCAGGCGTCAACTGGTCCTTCACCCCGGTCATCGACATCAATGCCCTCTTCCGCTCGCCCATCGTGGCCACGCGCGGTCTTGGGTCCGACCCCGCCCGTATCCGCGAACATGCCCTCGCCCACATCCGGGGCTTGCAGGGCCATGGCGTCGCCGCCACAGCCAAGCATTGGCCCGGCGAAGGCCATGATGACCGCGATCAGCACCTTCTGACCACGATCAATCCATTGTCGCTGGATGACTGGAACGCCACCCACGGTATGCTTTACCGTGCCGCGATTGACGCCGGCGTGCTGGCCGTGATGGCGGGGCACATCGCCTTTCCGGCCTATGTCCACGCCCATGACCCGCAAGCCAGGGTGGAGGCCTGCCGCCCAGCCTCTGTCTCGCCGCTCTTGAACCAGACGCTGCTGCGAGGGGAGCTTGGCTTCAACGGTGTGATCGTGTCGGATGCGACACCGATGGCCGGCTTCGGTGCCTGGGCCCACCGGGACGAGATGCTGCCGCAAGTCGTCTCCTCGGGCTGCGATGTGATCCTGTTTTCTGACGAGCCGGAAGCCGACATCGCACGCATCGAGGCCGCGCTTGGCGATGGCCGGTTGACCCTGGCCCGGCTGGATGAGGCGCTGATCCGCATCCTGGGCCTGAAGGCGTCTCTGTCCTTGCACAAAACTGGCCACCAGCCCGCTGACAGGGCAAGGCTTTTCAACCCGGAAAACGCTGCGATGGCGCAGGCGGTCACCGCCCGTGCACCAACGCTGGTGAAAGACGTGGGTGGCGTCCTGCCCCTGTCGCCTGACCGGTATCGTCGGGTGCTGGTCTACTCCACCGGTATCGTGACCCCGCTGCATGGCACGGGCCAGCCGATGGACTTGCCCGACCTCCTCAGCGCCGAGGGATTTGAAGTCACGCCCTACACAACCGAAGCCCGACCCGACCCGCGCAACTTTGACCTCGTGCTTTACTTGATGGGCGAGGAAACCCTGCTGACCCGCGGCCGCATTTTCCTCGACTGGAATCGGCTGACCGGGGGGATGCATGGCGCGATGGCGCGGCATTGGCATCAGGTGCCCACAGCGCTGATCTCTTTCGGCTATCCCTACTACCTTTACGATGCCCCCCGGATGCCCTGCGTGGTCAACGCCTATGCCACGATGGACACGATGCAGCGTGCAACGCTGGAGTGCCTGATGGGCCGCGCGCCGTTTCAGGGCAAGAACCCGGTCGATCCGTTCTGCGGCCTGCCCGACGCGCGGTTCTGACCGCCGATTGTCGCCCGTAAGGGTGAACAGGCGGCCATCAATGCCATTGTTCATCCAGTTCGGCGTTGATCGCCCCCCCCAGAAGGACGGCCCAGACGCTCAGGTAAAGCCAGACCATCAGGATGATCACCGCCCCGATCGACCCGTAAATCGCATTGTAGGCGTTGAAATTCGCCAGATAGACCGAAAATCCGATCGACACCCCCGCCCAGCCTGCCGCCGCGACCAACACGCCCACAGTGATCCAGGGCGACCGGAATCCACCCTCAACGTTGGGGCCAAAGCGGTAAAGGATCGACAGGCAGGTCAGGACCAGGACGAACATCGCCGCCCAGGGCAGCACCTTGGTCGCCCAGGCCGAAAAGGTGCCGAAGGTGACGTAGGACAACAGGATCGGCACCACCACGACGGTCACCAGCGCCACGAACAAGGCCCCGATCAGCGCCAGCGTCAGGATGAAATCAACGGCATAGCCCCGGATCCAGCCGCGCGGCTTGGCCCGGTGCACGACGTCCAGCCCCTGGATCAGCGCCGATACCCCGGCGCGGGCAGAGTAAAGCGCAATCCCCACTGACAGCACGGTCGTCCACTGCAGGGCGGCCTTCGGGGCAGAAATCAGCCCCATGACCTGATCATGGATCAACCCGGCCGCCTCGGGTGGAAGAAAGCGTTCAGCCACTGCCAGGTATCCCGCAATCACCGATGGATCGGCGAACATGCCCCAGACCGCCACAGCGGCCGCAAGTCCGGGAAAGACCGCGAACATCGCGTAGAAGGCCACGCCTGCGGCGATCAGACCGAAATGCCCGTTGCCGACACGAGTCGACACCGCCACCAGGAATTGCCAGAACCGCCGCGCATATCTCATGGTGTGCAGCATTCCCCGGAACCGGCCCCGGTGCAACTTGAAGCCGCACCCGTCGCGTGAAATGATGCCGCCGACCGGAGGACCAAAATGACCTATGCCGCGCGCGAAGACCGTTACGACCGCATGATCTATCGCCGCTGCGGCCGGTCCGGGCTGCAACTTCCTGCGATCAGCCTTGGGCTTTGGCACAATTTCGGCCACGACACTCCGCACGCCACCAAGCAGGCGATCTGCCGCGCCGCTTTTGATCACGGCATCACGCACTTCGATCTGGCCAACAACTACGGCCCCCCTGCAGGCAGCGCCGAAGAGGCGTTCGGCGAGCTTCTTCGCACCGATTTCCGCCTGCACAGAGACGAATTGATCATCTCGTCCAAGGCTGGCTACCATATGTGGAACGGCCCTTATGGCGAGTGGGGCAGCCGGAAATATCTGATCGCCTCATGTGACCAAAGCCTCAAACGCATGGGTCTCGACTATGTCGACGTCTTCTATTCCCACCGCTTTGACCCTGACACGCCGCTTGAGGAAACCATGGGCGCGCTGGACCACATCGTCCGGTCAGGCCGGGCGCAGTATGTCGGGATCTCCAGCTACAACAGCCAGCGCACGCGCGAGGCAGTGGCAATCCTGAACGAGCTTGGAACGCCGCTGGTCATCCATCAGCCCAGCTACAGCATCCTCAACCGCTGGGTCGAGTCGGATGGGCTGAAAGACACGCTGGCCGATCACGGTGTCGGCTCCATTGCCTTCGTGCCCCTGGCACAGGGGATTCTGACCAGCAAGTATCTTAACGGCATCCCGGCGGGCAGCCGTGCCACGCAGGACAAGTCGCTTGATCCGGCCGTGGTGACGAAGGCCATCGGCTCGGTGAGAAAGCTGAACGATATGGCGCTCGAGCGCGGGCAGACGCTGGCGCAGATGGCGCTGGCCTGGGTCTTGCGCGCCGATCAGGGCGGCGGCGGGATCACCAGCGCCCTGATCGGCGCCAGCAGGCCCGAGCAGGTGGAAGATTGCGCCGCCGCGATCCGCAACCTTGACTTTACGGCCGAGGAACTGTCCCGGATCGACGCCATTTCAGAGGAGAAGGACGTCAACCTCTGGGCGAGGTCCTCGTCTGACTGACCTTGCAGCGGTCAGAGGCCGGCAAGCTCGTGTCCGAACCGGGTGACAAGCCCGCTCTTGCGCAGGGTGACAGCGGGATACCCCGGTTCGTTCAGGACGCGGTCATGGGTGAAATCCGGCTCGGCGCGCAAAAGCAGGCGATACAGCCGCGCGGCCTTTTCCCGCTCACCCGCCCAGAGATACAGGAACAGAAGGTGCCGCATCGCCGCCCGGAAACCGGGGGCACGGTAATGTGCGGCCTCGTAATGCGCGATGGCTGCGGGATAACTCTCGCAGCGGATCGCGACCAGGCCCGAGGCCGCCTCCCACCAGTGGACATGCGCGGTGCGTGCCGCGATCTCGGCGCCGCGCCGGGCCGACTCCAGCGCGCCCGCGTTGTCGCCCGCCCGGCTGAGCGCCACGGCATGCGCCATATGCGCATGGGCGTTATAGGGGCTTAGTGCCACGGCATCGCGCGCAAGGATACTGCCTGCTTCGGCGTTCTGTTCCACCATCACCCGCGCCAGGCCGACCAGCGACAGCACCAGCGGGTTCGCCTTCGAAAGCTCCAGCGCCTTGCGGGAAAACTCGTCCACCTCGGCCATCAGGTTCGGAAAGTCGGCGTCGGTCCGCTCGACATACATGATCTGCCGCACCAGGCAGCGCCAGGCATAGATGCGCGCCGAACTGGCGATTTCACCGGCCTCGACCAGCATCCGGTCGGCGGTCAGCAGCCGGTCACCGTCATAGCTGAACATTTCGGTCAAGGCGCCCGCGATCAGCGCATTCGCCCGGCGCGGGCCGTCCTGACACTCTGCCATCTGCGGGAAGTGGGACAGCGCGGCATCGGCGGCCTGAAACACCAGCGGCGGAAGGTCGCCCGCGCCGATGAAGTCCGACCCGGCCAGCGGCACGGCGGCACGCTGGTTCCAGATGATCTGCCCGCTGGCAGCCGAGGAGAGGCTGACCAGCACATGCACCCGGTCCTGGATCTCGGCCCCTTCGACGTGCAGCACCATGCCCTCACGCGGCAGGTCCGGCGGGATCGGTGTCCCGCTCGCGCCGTAGATGTCGATATGCGCAAACTCGGCCAGAAGCCGCGCGATGGCATCGGCAATCGCCCGTCCTGCGAAGACCCCCACCCCCTGCGGCAAGCCACCCAGCCGGATGACAAACGGCAGTCGCGCCGTCCGGGCCACCGGGACGCGCGCCTGATCCGGGCGGCGAATCCCAAGGGCAGTTTCCACCCGCAGACGTTCGTCACGCAGCCAGTCCTCGAAAGCCTGGTCGATGATGTCGATGCCTTCCAGAAACTCGCGCCCCGACTGGAGTGCGGCGACGGCCGCATCGCGGTCGCGGTCCAGATCAGTCGTGACACCGACAAGCAGCACAGTATCGCGGTCGGTCTCAAGACGGTCGGCCTCACCGTTCAGGGCTTTCCTGATTTCCATCAGGGCCTGGCGCAAACTGCCCGAGGCCTGCTCGGCCCCCCGGTCGGACCAAAGCCTGGCCTCAAGCCACCGACGGGCGCGGCGGCGGTCCGGGGTCTGGCACAGCATGGCAAGGATCGCACGCGCCTTGGCCCCGCGCGGCGTGCAGTCGCGCCCGTCGTCATCGCGAACCTCAAAGACGCCGACCAGGCGGATGTGCATTCTGTTCCCCAAGCGAATTGGCCAAAGGCTATGCGGACGACTCAGCCTGCGCAATCACCGTGAATTCTGCGTCAAATTCTGGCCGGGCCGGATGACCTGCTTTGCGGGACGGAAAATACGGTGCAACGTCCGGAAGATTGAAAGAGGAGGCATTCATGTCGGTCTTTGGAACGCATGGCACCCACGGGACGCATGGCACCCACGGGACACATGGAACCCACGGGACGCACGGAACCCACGGGACGCATGGGGGCGGGACCTCGCCGTTGCTGGCTTCGGCCTTGGGCCAGACCGCCGAGGCACTGATGGGCTTTTGGGACGGCACCATCCCCGCCCCGAATCCCGATGGCGCGAGTGATCTTGCGCGCCTGATGCGGCTTGATCCATTTCCCCGGGCGCAGGTGCTGGCAACGGAAGGAACCGCTCTGTTCACCATTCGACCGGGGGCAAAGCCTGCGCATCTGGTCCGGGCAGAAAGCGATCTGGTCAGCCTGACACCCCCCGAAGGCACCAAGATCGCGGAACAAATGGCCGAGGTGCGCGCCGCAATGGACCTTCGGGCCGACCGTCTGCCCGAGATCATTGCCCAATCCGACGGCTTTTCCGCCTTCTTCGCCGCGCAGATGCCTTATGGGCTGAACCGCCGGCCAATGACCGTTCATCTGATCGGCGCAGTTCAGGACACGGTCGTGGCGGTCGAGCAGCGGATGAAACACCTGTGTTCCGTCCCGCGACCGGTGGATCTGTCGTCCCAGATCCAGCCGATCATCGCCACGCCCGGCCATTCGGCCTATCCCTCTGGCCACGCGACCGAGGCCTTTGCCCAGGCCACGATCCTGGCCGCGCTTCGGTTGTCTGCCTCTGGGGTGCCGGACGGTGACCTGATTACGGCGATCCTTGCCAAACTGTCCCCTGCGGTCGAGGCCGCACCCGTGACCGACCCGGTGATTCTGCTTTACCGCCTTGCCGCGCGCATTGCCGACAACCGCACTGTGGCAGGCGTGCATTATCCGGTCGATTCCGCGCATGGCGCGCTTCTGGGCCTGGGGGTGACCCTGGGTCTTGTCGGGCACTGCCTTGGCGGCGGATCGGAACACCCGGTGCCGGAATGGGTGGCCAACGCCAACGACTGGTCAGGCGATTTTACCTTGCGCAAATGGTGTGCAGCGCTGGGAGGCGGCGCGCAACAGGGCTGGCGGTCCGGCACCACCACCGTTGCAAGGGCGGAACCCTGGCAGGTCCTGCCAGACCTTTGGCGCGCGGCGGTGGCGGAATGGGGCCACGGGGTCACCCCGGCCAAGCCGCCAGGCTGAAATTTGGGCGCTTGACCCTTGGGCGGCGGGTCAGCCTGCCAAAGCGCCGCTTCCCAGGCGCCGGTCCGGACTCGTCCAGTCTGCAGTGCCGGTCAGGGACAGACGCTCGCCTTCAAGGGATTGATCTGCAGGCAGAGTCGTCAGGAAATAGTGCAGCAGGGCGCGCGCAACTTGCGGGGCGGCCATGCTGGTCCCCGACATCCGAGCGACCGATCCGCTGACCACGCCAGCTGCGCGCCGTCCTGCCAGCATCACCCCGTCATCACCCAGGGCCACCAGCGATGGTCCCGGCGATTCGCCCGGACGGGCCATATGCACGACCCCTTCCGAGGAATACGCGACTGGCCGCACCTGCCCCGGCAAACCGATGGCAGGGCGCACTGCGCCGACAAACAGGATCGACGGATCATCCGCCCCCGCATAGGCGACACAAGACCCCTCACGCGTAACCGGACAGCCAGGCGCGTCCTCTGCCGACCGCGGGGCGATGTAGGCGCGCGCCTCATCATCCCAGTCCCAGCCTTGCGGATGGTCCAGCCAGCTTTGCCGGCCAAGCGTGCGATACCCGGGCGGGGTGTCGTCGCGCTGCACCCTTGCGGTCACGCGCACCGGCTCTGCCTCGGTGGTGCGCAGGGTAACGGTCCAGGCGCCGGGCGGAGAGGCAGGCAGCGCACCAAGCCCGACCGTCGGCCCAAGTGCAAGGTGCAGCAGCGATTGCCCCCCGGCCTCGACCACCGAAGTGACGGCGGCAAGGGGACCGGCAAGGTGCCAGCCTGTCCCCGCCTCGGGCCAGGGCACATCCAGCGCGGGCAGGCCCGACCCCGGTGGCGGCACCAGCGTCAAGCGCAGACCTGCGACCACGTTGGTGTCGACCCGACATTCCAGATAGCTGGAACTGTGATCATCGGGTTGAACCCGCCAGATCAGATCCAACGGCTGCGATCGGCGCAATTCGGCCCGCGCCACCAGCCTCGACTGTCGGGCGTTGCCATAGGCGATCACCAGCCGCAGATGCGCGCCATTGCCCAGGCGGGCATGGCGGGCAATCTCATAGGTGAACCAGTCGGACAGAAAGGCATGGCGATCTCCCGGCCCGGCCAGCGACCCGAGCGAGAGGTTGATGACTACCGGCGGCACATCGGTGCGATGCGCCAGACGCAGCGCCTCGGCCAGAATCCAGCGCAGGCCTTGCACCAGATAGGCCTCCATCCGGCGCCCCGCCGTTTCGCGCACGGCGGCAGGGGGCAGTTGCACCGCAAGTATCGGCACACGTCGCAAGGCGTCATGCCCCAAAGGGCCGGACCCTGCTGCAAGGTCAAGCACATGGGTGCCATGCGCGGCGCGCCGGTTGGTCAGCGCCCCATCGGTCACCGGCAAGAGCGCACGATTGACCCGGGCATAAACCTCGGCCTCTTCACCCCCGACAGCAAGATGGGCGTTGATGGCCGTCTCACCCAGCACATGGCCACAAATCACGTTACCCAAGGGCGATGCCTCCGGATCAGCCAGCTGCTCGGGGGCCTGGAGCCAAAGTGCCCTGATCCGCGTGCGCCCTGAATCGTCCCGAAAGCGGGCGTTCAGAAAGCCGATGCCATCGTCGATGATGGCCGCAACCGGAACCGCAGGATCCAGATCGCCCGTCGTGGCGCACAGATCCTCATCCGGGGGATCTTCTTCCCGACGCGGAATCGCCACCGCCGGCCCCACCTGCAACACCCGCCAGAACGGCGGTAGATGGGTCAGCATCGCACGCGGGCAAAACACGACCGTCCGCACCTCGTTCGGCCAGCCTCCTTCGCCCGCCAGCCTGCGTTCGGTAACCAGAAGGTTCCTTTCATGCCGGCTCAGGTGGATGCCGGGAAAGGCCAGCGTCGCCTCGATTGCCTGTGCCAGCGCAAGCCCGCCGTCTGGCGGCGGACACAGCACCACGAACACTGGCAGATGGTCGCGACCATTGTCGTCTGCCGTCGCCGCAAGCTGAGCCTCCTCCCAGGCGGTATACCCGCCATGCTCAAGACCCGTCGTCACATGTTCCCACGCCGCCATCGCCAGTGTCCTTCAGCCAACCAAGGGGCAGCATGGCACAGCCCGACCGGCTTTTCGCGGGGCACGGGCAGGGGACTGGCCGTTTTCACGGCGAATTAACGCGCCGGAACCTGCGGAACGACAGGCTGTCCTGCAGCCCTAGCCCTTGATCGAGGCGGTCACATAGTTGCAGCCAAGATCACGATCGGACAGGCCCCAGCGCCAGGTCACCGGATTGAAGACCATCCCCTTGCGGTCAACCGGGGTCAGGCTAGCCCGGCGGATCAGATCATAAAGCTCGTCCGGGGTGATGAACTTCTTCCAGTCATGCGTGCCCTTAGGCAGCCAGCGCATCACCCATTCCGCCCCGACAATGGCCATCGCAAAGGACTTTGCGTTGCGGTTCAGGGTTGAACAGATCATCAGGCCACCAGGCTTGAGCAATTCCTGGCACGCGGTCAGATAGGCCAGCGGGTCGGCCACATGCTCGACCACTTCCATGTTCAGGATGACATCGAACCGTTCTCCGGCTGCGGCCATGTCCTCGGCGGTGGTATGGCGATAGTCGATCACAAGGCCCGACTGCTCGGCATGGACCTGCGCCACCGGAATGTTGCGCGGGGCGGCATCCGCGCCGACCACATCTGCCCCAAGCCGCGCCATCGGCTCGGCCAGCAGCCCGCCACCGCAGCCGATGTCCAGGACGCGCAGGCCTTTGAAGGGCTGCGCGCCTGCCAGATCGCGCCCGAATTCGGCAGCAATCTGGCTGGTGATGTAATCCAGACGGCATGGATTCAGCATGTGCAGAGGCTTGAACTTGCCCTCGGGGTTCCACCATTCGGCTGCCATCGCCTCGAACTTGGCGACTTCGCCGGGGTCGATTGTCGTCACCGTCATCTCAGCCTCCGCTTTGGCCCCCGATTGCCCTTCGACTCCGGGCGTTCCCGGCGTTATATAGGGCGATGATGGATCAAAGATCAGGTCAAAAGCGCGCAGTCGAGTTCCTTTACCCGCCGATCGACCCGTTCGATCAGCGGATTCTGGACATGGGCGATGGCCACCGCGTCTATGTGGAACAATGCGGCCGGCCAGATGGCATTCCGGTCGTGGTGTTTCATGGCGGCCCGGGTGGCGGCTGTTCCCCCGCAATGCGGCGGTATTTCGATCCGACCGTCTACCGCACCGTGCTGTTCGACCAGCGTGGCTGCGGCCGGTCGCGCCCGCACGCGTCGGTGATCGCCAACACCACCTGGCACCTGATCGAAGATGTCGAGACGATCCGCAAGGACCTGGGCATCGACAGTTTCATCGCCTTCGGCGGCAGCTGGGGGGCGACGCTGGCCCTGATCTACGCGATCACGCACCCTGCGTCCGTCCGGCATCTGGTGTTGCGCGGCGTGTTCCTGATGACGAAATCCGAACTCAAGTGGTTCTACGGCGGCGGGGCCGGGGCTTTCTTTCCCGACCTCTGGGGCCGCTTTGCCGCAGCGATCCCGGCACCCGAGCGTGGCAACCTGATCGCCGCCTACAACCGCCGCCTCTTTTCCGGCAACCTGATGGAGGAATCCCGTTTCGGCCGGATCTGGGCGAACTGGGAAAACGCGCTGGCCTCGATCCACCACGAAGGGCCGATGGGCGAAAGCCCGTCCGACTATGCCCGCGCCTTCGCCCGGCTGGAAAACCATTACTTCCAGAACGGCGGCTTTCTGCAATCCGACGGCTGGATCCTGCAGGAACGCCACCGGATCGAGCATCTGCCAGCCACCATCATCCAGGGCCGCTATGACATGATCTGCCCGCCCGTGTCAGCCTGGAAGCTGGCGGATGGCTGGGAAAACTGTGACCTGAAGATGATCCCCCTTGCCGGACACGCGCTGTCGGAACCCGGCATCAGCGAGGCGCTGGTCAAGGTGATGGACGCGCTGAGGTAGGGGTGCGGCTTCTGGTGTTTGCCACGATGATCGCGCCGATTTACCGGCTTGGAAACAGGGCCGGCAGCAGGATATTCGGCCTTGAAGGCGCGCAGGTTTTCCGGCGCATCCGTCTGGTGATGATCGCCGTTGCAGCCCTGATCAGCATGACTGCGCTGGATGGATGGTTCTGGGGCGATTAAAGTCCCTCACGCCCGCCTCCCCACGACCGCCACGCCCAGCGCCTCCAGCACGCGTGCTTCGATCTGCGCGGCGTCCAGCCCGGCTACCCGGTACATCGCCCCAGGGCTGGCCTGGTCGATGAACGTGTCCGGCAGCACCATGCTGCGGAACTTCAGGCCCCGGTCGAACACGCCTTCATCAGCCAGAAGTTGTGCCACATGGCTGCCAAAGCCACCGATGGCGCCTTCCTCGATCGTGATCAGCGCCTCGTGATGGGCAGCAAGCTGCAGGATCAGCGCCCGGTCGAGCGGCTTGGCAAACCTTGCATCCGCCACCGTCACCGACACCCCGCGTGCGGCCAGAGCCTCGGCTGCCATCAGCGTATCGGCTGCCCGCGTCCCGAAAGACAGGATCGCCACCCGGCTGCCCTCACGCAGGATGCGACCTTTGCCGATTTCCAGCGGCACGCCGCGCCCGGGCATCTCTACCCCCACGCCATCACCGCGCGGATAGCGGAAGGCGATGGGTCCCGCATCATGGACGGCGGCGGTGGCGACCATATGGACCAGCTCCGCCTCATCCGCTGCGGCCATCACCACGAACCCCGGCAGGTTCGCAAGGAACGCCACATCGAAGGCCCCCGCATGGGTCGCCCCATCCGCCCCCACCAACCCCGCGCGGTCGATGGCAAAGCGCACCGGCAGGCGCTGGATCGCCACGTCATGCACCACCTGGTCATAACCGCGCTGCAGGAAGGTGGAATAGATCGCGCAGAACGGCCTCATGCCCCCCGCTGCCAGCCCTGCGCTGAAGGTGACTGCGTGCTGTTCGGCGATGCCGACATCGAACAGCCGCTTCGGGAACCGGTCGGCAAAAAGGTTCAGCCCGGTGCCATCCGGCATCGCCGCCGTCACCGCGACAATCCTGTCGTCCCGCTCGGCCTCGGCCACCAGCGACTGCGCGAAAACCTTGGTGTAGCTGGGCGCGTTCGACACCGCCTTGGCCTGCACCCCGGTCAGCACATCGAACGCAGCCGTCGCGTGGCCCTTGTCGCGCGCTGCCTCGGCCGGGGCATAGCCCTTGCCCTTCTTCGTAAGGACATGAATCAGCATCGGCCCGGTGGCCCGCGCCTTCACCGTGCGCAAGACCGGCAGAAGCTGGTCAAGGTCATGTCCGTCAATCGGGCCGACATAGCTGAACCCCAACGCCTCGAACAGCGTGCCGCCAACGGCCATGCCCTTCAGCATGTCCTTGGCGCGCTTGGCGCCTTCCTGCAGCGGTGGTGGCAGAAGGCCAAGAAACCCCTTCGCCACCTGCTTGAGATCCTGCATCGGTTCTTCGGCATAAAGCCGTGACAGATAGGACGACAGCGCCCCCACCGGAGGCGCAATCGACATTTCGTTGTCGTTCAGGATCACGAACAGCCGTTTGCCCAGATGGCCCGCGTTGTTCATCGCCTCGAACGCCATGCCGGCGGACATGGCCCCGTCGCCGATGACCGCTATCGCATCGCCCGGATCACCCCCAAGCTCTGCCGCCATGGCAAAGCCCAGCGCTGCGGAAATCGAGGTCGAGCTGTGCGCCGCACCGAACGGGTCATAGGGGCTTTCCGACCGTTTGGTAAAGCCACTGAGGCCGCCTTCCGTTCGCAGGGTGCGGATGCGGTCCCGTCGCCCGGTCAGGATCTTGTGCGGATAGCACTGATGGCCCACGTCCCAGATCAGCTTGTCGCGCGGGGTGTCGAACACGGCATGGATCGCCACCGTCAGTTCGACAACCCCGAGGCCGGCCCCAAGGTGCCCCCCGGTCTGCGACACCGCCGAAATCGTTTCCGCCCGAAGCTCACCTGCCAGCTGGTGCAGCTCGCGGTCCGACAGGCCCTTCAGGTCGGCGGGCAGCTTCACCCGGTCCAGCAGCGGTGTCTTCGGTCGGTCGGTCATCATGCCTGCCTTTGCGCGCTCAACTGTCCCGCGCGATAACGAAGCGCGCGGCGGCAATCAAGTTGGCCGCGCCCGCGCCATAGCCAGAAAGCGCCGCCTCGGCCTCGGCCACCAAACCCGAAGCCCGGGCCTTTGCCCCCTCCAAACCCAGAAGCGAGACGAAAGTGGCCTTCCCCGCCCCCGCATCCTTGCCGACGCGCTTGCCTATCTTTGCCTCGTCTCCGGTAGCATCAAGGATGTCATCGGCGATTTGGAAAGCCAGCCCCAGCGCCGTGGCATAACGGCGCATCGGGGAAGGGTCGGTCAAGGCCATCACCGGCCCCGCCGTTGCCGCCCAGTTGATCAGCGCCCCGGTCTTGCCTTGCTGGAGCCGCTCGATCTCGGCCAGGGTCAAGGGCACGGAGGCGGTCTCGGCTGCAATGTCGAGCGCCTGTCCAAGCACCATTCCCAACGCCCCGGCCGCATGCGCCATGCCGGCTACCAGCGCAAGCTGAGCTCTCTCCGGCACCCCGGATGGATGGGTCAAGAGATCGAACGCCAGCGCCTGCAGGGCATCGCCCGCCAGGACGGCCGTCGCCTCGTCCCATTTCACATGCACCGTCGGCTGCCCCCGCCGCATGTCGTCATCATCCATGCAGGGCAGATCGTCATGGACCAGCGAATAGGCGTGCATCGCCTCGATTGCCGCGGCCGCGTCCAGGGATTGATGGTCGGGTATCCCGTGCAGGGCCGCGCCCTCCATCACCAGAAAAGCCCTCAGCCTCTTCCCGCCGGTCACGGCATAGCGCATCGCCTGCACGACAGGCTCGTCCCCCATGCCGTCCATTCTGTGATCCAGCCGCCGCTGAACCAGCTCCTGCACCAGCGCCAACCGTTCGGAAAAGCTCACATGCCCTCCGCCGGAGTCGTCCCGACCGCCCGGCCTTCCTGCGTCCGGATCAGTTCCACCTTCTCCTCCGCCTCGGCCAGTTTTGCCGCGCAATGCGCCTTCAGCTTCGCCCCCCGCTCATACAGCGCAATCGACTGGTCCAGCGGCACTTCGCCCCGCTCCAGCGCGCCCACCACCTGCTCCAGCGCGGCCATAGCTTCTTCAAAGCTCAACGTCTCAACGGCTTTCTCGCTCATCGGCCCCGCTCCTCCAGCACACCCACATGCGCCGCGACCGAGGCCGCAAGCGCATCCAGATCATAGCCGCCCTCAAGGGATGACACCACCCGCCCCCCCGCGAATTCGCACAAGTGTCGGGTCAGCCAGGCGTAATCTTCCGCCTGCCATTCCAGTCCCGCCAGCGGATCGTCCGCATGGGCATCAAACCCGGCCGAGATCAGCAAGAGTTCCGGCCCCCAAGCCTCCAGCGCCGGAAAGACCACGCGCTCGTAAAGCGCGCGCATCTCCTTGCCGCCGGACCCTGACCGAAGCGGAAGATTCATCACCTGCCCGTTCGCGCCCCGCTCCTCCGGCTTGCCCGTCCCCGGATACAGCGGCATCTGGTGGCTGGAGATGAACAGGCACCGCCCCTCGTCCCACATGAGGTCTTGCGTCCCGTTCCCGTGATGCACGTCGAAATCCACGATCGCCACGCGCTTCAACCCATGATGATCCAGCGCCCGCCTTGCCCCGATCGCAACTGTCCCGAACAGGCAGAACCCCATGGCGATGTCGCGCTCGGCGTGGTGTCCTGGCGGGCGCCCTGCGACAAAGGCCGTCTTCGCCTTGCCCGTCACAACTGCATCCACGGCTGCGCAGATGCCGCCCACGGCACGCAGCGCAGCCTCCAGTGACCCGGGCGACATGAAGGTGTCCGGGTCAAGCTGCGCCCAGCCCTCGGATGGAGCCGCCGCCCTGATCCGCGCCAGGTAGGACGCCGGGTGGCAACGCAGAAGGTCGGTCTCTGCCCCTGTCGGACAGCGCCGTCTCTCGATCTGAAGCCCCGAAAGCCCTTGCTCCACCGCCGCCATTCGCTCCATCCGCTCGGCGTGCCCGGGTGGCGTCACATGGCGGACGAACGCATCATCGGTGAACACAAGCAAACGCAAGCCCTTTCATTCTGGCACAAGTATCCCGGGGGTCTGGGGGCTGGCCCCCGGTCCGATGTCAGCCGCAGCTCAATCCGGCTGCAGCATATAGCCCTCACCGCGCACCGTCTGCAGATAGCGCGGAATCTTCGGATCGGCCTCAATCTTGCGCCGCAGTCGGGTGATCTGCACATCGACCGCCCGCTGCTGCGCTGCATCGACGCCGGTTCCGTCGGCAACCAGTCTTTCCCGGGCGATTGCAACACCGGGGGCCGCAGCAAAGATCCGCATCAGTTGCGCCTCGGTTGCTGTCAACCGGACGGGGGCGTCACCGCGCCACATCTCGCCGCGATCCAGATCATAGCGCACGGCACCAAGATGCAGGATCTGCCGGGTCGGCTCCGCCGCCTTGGCCTGGGGCACCCGGCGCAGGATGGCGTTGATCCGCAACAAGAGTTCCTTCGGCTCGAATGGCTTGACGAGATAGTCATCCGCCCCGGCCTCAAGCCCCTCGATCCGGTTCGAAGCCTCGCCCTTGGCAGTCAACAGAAGGATCGGTGTCGCCATGCGCTTGCGCAGGTCGCGGGTCAGGGTCATCCCATCTTCGCCCGGCATCATGACGTCGATCACCATCAGGTCGAACTCAAGCCCCGCCAGAATCCGCCGCGCCTGGCCGGCATCCCGTGCGGTCGAGACCATATAGCCATTCCGCATCAGGAACTTCTGTAAAAGCCCCCTGATCCGCTCGTCGTCATCGACAATCAGAAGATGCGCGTCGGGGACCATCAGCCACCCTCCTTCAAGCGGGTGTACTGTGTGCGCATTTCGGGGTCCATCATTGCCTCCAGCACCTGCCGAAAGCCCTGAACCGCCTGCGGGCCTGCCGCCCGATAGGCCGCCCGCATCCGCGCCCGCTGGGCATCCGTAAGGTAAAGATGCCGTTCGCGCGCATCCACGCGACCTTTTTCACTGCGCACAAGGCCATCCTCGATCAAGGTCCGCAAGACACGATTGAGGGACTGTTTTGTAACGCCAAGGATGGACAGCAGGTTCGACACCGTCGTTCCGGGGCTGCGATGCACGAAATGCACCGCCCGGTGATGCGCGCGGCCATAGTCCATGCCCTCAAGAATCCGGTCCGGGTCTGCCGTGAACCCGCGATAGGCGAAGAACATCGCCTCGATCCCCTTGCGCACCTGCTCGTCGGTCAGGAACAGCAGGCTTTCCCCGCCCAGTGTCTCGGCCATCCGAACCTCCCCTTTCGTTTGAATTTACGTCAGCCTTGTTGACTTTCCAAGCACGAACCCATATCCATCCGTCGATTTAGCGCAAGAATCTGTCCGAAGCGGACCTTTCAGGCGCAACATTTGCAAAGATCAGGCGCAAGGCAGGAGGGTGCGATGGCGGGCTATGACGATCGTGACGGGTTCATCTGGATGGATGGCAAACTGGTGGACTGGCGGTCTGCCAACGTCCATATCCTGACCCATGGCCTGCACTATGCCTCGGCCGTCTTCGAGGGTGAACGCTGCTACAGCGGCAAGATCTTCAAGTCGACCGAACACTCGGCCCGGCTCTTGCGCTCGGGCGAGCTTCTGGACATGCAGATTCCCTATACGGTTGCCGAAATCGACGCGGCAAAAGTAGCCACCCTGAAGGCCAACAACCTGACCGATGCCTATGTCCGCGCCATTGCCTGGCGCGGCGCTGGCGAGGATATGGGCGTTGCCTCGCTGGCAAACCCGATCCGCCTGGCGGTGGCGGTCTGGACCTGGGGCAGCTATTACGGTGACGCAAAGTTCAAGGGCGCGAAACTCGACATCGCCAAGTGGAAGCGCCCCAGCCCGGAAACCATGGCCCAGCCCCGAGACGATCCCGTGTGAGGCAAAGGCGTCCGGCCTGTACATGATCTGCACCATGTCCAAGCATGCGGCGATGGCCAAGGGCTGTTCGGACGCGATGATGTTCGACTATCGCGGCTATGTGGCCGAGGCGACAGGGGCCAACATCTTCTTCGTCAAGGACGGCGAGGTTCACACCCCCAAGGCTGACTGCTTCCTGAACGGCCTGACCCGCCAGACCGTGATCGGCATGCTGAAAGACATGCAGATCAAGGTTCACGAACGCCATATCATGCCCGAGGAACTTGAAAGTTTCGAACAATGCTGGCTGACCGGCACCGCCGCCGAAGTCACGCCTGTTGGTCAGATCGGCGACTACAATTTCGAGGTGGGCGACCTGACAAAACGCGTGTCACTGGAATACGAACGCCTCGTCCGCGCCTGACTCCGCCTTTGGCTGATCCGGTCTCCGGGTCAGCCTCGGTTCCAGAACGCCGCAGGGTCCAGCATCCAGGGAAAGCGCGTGCGGATGTCCGCGTCCTCGCGCCAGGGATCAACCGGCTGCCACCTGTCGGTCCGGGCCACCCGTGAATCGTTCATGCCGTGCACAGAACGCAGAAACATCCGCTTGCCCTTGACCAGCACCGGGTCATGCAGCAGCGGCGTCTTGCGATGCTTGATCCCCAGGATGGTTGCGGCCCCGGGCCTGGCCACCATGGTCAGGCCGCAGTTGATGAAGGGATAGCGGTGGGCATAGAGACTTGTCATCGTCTCTCCTGCCTCATTCAGTCCGAACTCGCAGCCATAGCCGTTCTGGAAGGACACGAAGGCCATGCGGTCCGGCCCGGTTTCCCGACCTGCCGCATCCAGCGCCGCCAGATGGTGCCGAACGTCGGCCACGAAATCCACCGCAAGGCCGTCATCATCGTCCAGCACAGCCTGTGCCACCAATGGCCCCGTGACAGTTGACTTGAGAAACCGCCCCAGAACGGTGCTGGAAACGCCTGGCCGCTTGGCCAGAATGACAAACGGCCCACCTTCGCCAAAGGCGGCGGCACAGGCCGCTTTCATCTCGGCCATTGCCCAACCGGGCAACTGGCTGCTGGTCAGGATCAGATGGGTAAAGCGCCGGTCGGTTTGCGCGGCCAGTGACGGCAGGGTGATCGACTTGAACAACTCCAGCCGGAGACGCAGGCGCTCGGGATCGAACAGAAGCGCCGCATCGCGCGAGGCATCGCTTTTCCAGCCCGATTTTCCAAGAAAGGAAAACCGCGTCACCACGAACAGCGGGGCGGTGGCCAGCGTCGTGACGGCAAGCGGCAGATCGCCTGCCTGACCACCCATGGCGCCCTCGGACGGCTCAGTCATCCACGGCCCCGGAAGCGACCCCTGCCTCAGCACCCCCATCAGTCGGACCGCGCAGGTTGCCGATCCAGCCCGACCCGGTATGCTTGCGCATCATCCCCCGAACCGTCGGCATCAGCCCAAGTTCCTTGACGATCTTCAGGCCCCGATAGTGGATGGTGAATATCTCGCGGTCGGCCGGCAAGGGTTCGCCGCGCAACATTCCGCCCAGAATATAGTGCTGTTCTTCCGGCAACGGGTTCCAGCCCAAACCAGCGCGCCGGATAGCAACGGGCAGCGACATCTGGTCAAGATAGGGTCTTCGTGCTGAAAGGTCGGTCTTGCGATCGATCTGCAGCGCCGTGTCATACCAGACATCGGCAAAGCGCCCGCCGTCCGCCGCGTCTTCGGGAAACACCACCAGCCCCGAGCTGTAGTAAGGCACCACCTTGCCCGGAGACCGGCGCATCAGCCGGACCCGTTCGGTCGGCACGGCCATGTCGAACACGCCGTAGATCTGATCCCAGACCGATTGCTCGCCCCAGCGCATCGAGGCGGCGACCGAACAGGACACCTTTCCCGGTGCGATCAGCGCCTCGGCCGTGTTGGGTCGCAGGAAAAGCACATCGCTGTCGACAAAGGCCGAATAGACACTGTCGCGCGGCTGAAGCGCCGCGATGATCTTGTTGCCATGCGGATAGGGCGTATCCCACATTCCTTCGGTCCGCATCGGCCGGATCTCGGCCCCCATCAGTTCATGCGCGCGGATCACGCCGGGGTCGATCTCGGCCATCTTGTGTTCGGGGCAATAGCCGATGGCCTGCACATCCGCGGGAAAGTGGGTGCGGATCGACGCCAGAAGATAGCAGGCCATGTTCTGATAGTCCGGCGCTTCGACAATGTAGGTCAGGGTCAGAAGGGGTTTGGTCATGGCGCCCGCATTCCGTTACGGACCGGCATCGGTTGCACCCGCGCCGGGCTGTAACCGTTCCAAGACCGGATGCACTTGTCAATTGCCACCACGTTTCCCTGCGCAGATCATCCGTGTCAGGGAAAGCGGTTTCGCCCGGGGATGCAAGCCCGAAGCACCAACCTCAACCGTTCAGGGCTTGCCGCGCCGTTCCCTGCGGCGCTGCCGACGCTCCTCGGCAACCCGCTGCTTTTCGGCAGCGGCGATCAGATCCAGCTCGACGGGAAACTCCAGCAGTATCGGGCCGTCCTGCGGCCGGGTGAAGAACCAGGATGGATGACGGTTGAACGCTTCGTCCAGAACCACGTCGGTGACGTTCACTGTGACACCCAGTTGCGCCGCCGCCTCGTTCACCGCCCAGACAGTCAGGGGCCAGGCTTCGGGGGAATAGTCGTCACCGGCAAAGACGCCGCCGGGCTTCAGCTTGGGATACCAGTCACGCAATGTGCCGCCACCTTCCTCGCCGGTATGGGCGTAACCGTCGATGTAGATGAAGTCGAAGAAGTCATCAGGGAAAAGGTCTGCCGCCTGCTCGAACGTCATTCGCAACAGCCGGTAGTCCGACCACAGCCCGGTGGCGCGCAGGGCCTGCTTGTACTGGTTCACGTTATGCCCGTCGGCATAGGCATCGACCCCCCAGAACTGCACGAACCGGCCCGAGGCGACCATCCGTGCCGAAAAGGACCCTGCGGCAACGCCAAGCTCGATCCCGATGTTGCCGGTGGGCGGCAAGGGATCGGTCACGTTCCAGCGGTGCGTGCCGGGCAGCCGGTTGACCGGAACGGTACGGGTCTTGCGCCGCGCCTTTGCCTTGACCTCAGGGCTGTGCAACGTCCGCACCTTCTGCAGCGGGTTCGGGGAAATCGGGCATCAGCCACAGCTCGACCCGACGATTAAGCTGTCGCCCGATGGCGGTTTCGTCGCAGGCCATTGGCAGCGCCTCGCCAAAACCTTCGACGGCGGGCAACGCCTCGGGGGGCAGGTCGGGGGCAACAGCGGCCAGTTCCTGCTGCACCCGCGCCGCGCGTTCCACAGACAGCGCAAGGTTGGCTTCGGCCGCGCCGGACCCGTCGGAAAAGCCTGCCAGCACCATCCGCTCGCCCCGGAACTGCCCGGCCGAAATCAGCTGCGCCAGGTCCACCAGATTGTCGCGCGATTGTGCGTCAAGGGTGGACGAGCCATCCTCGAAACGAAAGGTCAGCGACAGCCGGTCCGCCCCGTCCATCAGGCCGACCAGCCGCTTGAGGTCGGCCAGCGTCACATCCTCACCCGCGCCCTGGATCGCGTTGATCAGGCGCAGACCGTCAGCCGTCATCGGCTGGCGCGAAGCTGACCTGTCGACAAAACCCGCCGCAAGGATCACCTCTTGCGCTGCCGGTGTGCGCAGGAAATCCAGAAACTCGCGCGTCATCAGGGGCAGGCGGCGCTTCGGGGCCAAAAACAGGACCGGGATCGCCAGAGGATAGTCCTCGGCCTTCACGGCAAGGGGGGTCGGCAGCAGCGGAAAGCCGCAACTGTCGGTCAAGGGCATCTGCC
>JAPLPF010000184.1:4637-52737 GCA_026400325.1 Rhodobacterales bacterium | reverse complement strand
TGAAGGGCAAGAAGCTGACCAACGTCCGCGCCTCTGGCACGGATGAAGCGGTCCGCCTGACCCCGCACATCAAGATGTCGCTGGAAGAGGCGATTGCCTATATCGACGATGACGAGCTGGTGGAAGTGACACCGAAGATCATTCGTCTGCGCAAGCGCCTGCTGGACCCGAACGAACGCAAGCGCCAGTCGCGCAAGGAGTGACGGTCCAGCCGGGACGCAAGAATTTCAAGGAAAATTCTTGTCAAATTCCTTGCTCAAGGATTTTGGCGCCGACCGCGGGTGTTGCAGTCAGGCGGCTGCGGCAAGGTGGCAAGGCAGGAAGTCTTCCACCATGGCCGTCTCACGATCGAAGGTGCAAAAGCTGTAGGGCGGCACTTCTTCCCAGCCGCCCTGTTCCACCTCCAGCGGTTCGGAGACCACAGCCCGGCCCTGACGCGTGTCCGACCAGCGATGCCACAGGGATGGCGCTGCATCGTCGGTCGCATAGCGCACGGCGTAAAGCCGTTCGCCGTCTGAAAGGGCAGCCGTCATCCGCAGATGTGGCCCCTGCCCCTTGTCGCGCGAAAGCCGGATGAACCGCGCCGCAGCGCGTTCCAGCGCGCCGCGCGGATCGTCATCCAGCCCTTCCGCCAGGGCCACCAGGAACAGCGCCTCGCTGTCGGTTGCGCCCTTGCGGTGCGGGTAAAGGGCTTCGGGGATCAGCATGTCGGCGTCGCGACGAAAGCTGTCATAGCCGCCAACCTGGCCGTTGTGCATGAAGCTCCACCGGCCATGGGTGAAGGGGTGGCAGTTGTTGCGGCTGGTGGCCGTGCCAGTGGAGGCGCGCACATGGGCAAGAAACAGGCCGGACTGCACTTGCGCGGTCAGGCTTTTCAGGTTGGGGTCGGACCAGGCCGGCAGAACATCGCGAAACAGGCCCGGTTCCGCCCTGGCCCCGTACCAGGCGATGCCGAAGCCGTCCGCGTTTATCGCGGAATGGCATTGCGTGGCGCAATGGCTCTGGTGGATCAGGCTGTGACCCGGACGACTGATGATCTCCTCAAGGAAGATCGCCGCGCCGGTATAGGCGGCCCAGCGGCACATCAGCCTGCGCCTTTTGAATGGAGGAAGATGATCAGCATTGCCCGCGCCCTACAGCTTTTCTTTTCAGTCTAGCATGATTTGCACCGGACGGCGGGAAAATTCCAATCAATTCAAGGTAACCTTGGTCGGAGGCCCCTACCCGATTTCCTCGACCACCATCAGATCACGCACAGCCGCGCCTTTGGCGTGCACCAGAGCGGCCTGATAGGCGGCCGAGTTGTAACACTCCACAGCCGCCTCAAGGCTTGGAAAGCGCGCCACCACGTTGCGCGGGCGGTCGCGGCCTTCCAGTTGCACATGGCGACCGCCACGGGCCAGAAACACCCCGCCATGCGCTGCGATCGCTTCGGTCGCGCCCTTGGCATAGCGGCCATAGGCCTCGGCATCGGTCACTTCGACGTGGGCAATCCAAAGGGCGGTGGGCATGGCCTAAGCCCCCATCGTGGCTTCGGCCGCCTTGATCGCGGCGTCGGCCAGCGCGATGTCGGCACCTCCGGCCTGTGCCATGTCCGGCCTGCCGCCACCACCCTTGCCGCCCATCGCCTCGGCTGCAGCCTTGACCAGCGTCACCGCGGAAAGCCTGCCCGTCAGGTCAGCGGTCACACCGGCCGCAACGGCCGGCTTTGCGCCGGTGTCGGCGATCAGCAGCACAGCGCCCGATCCCAGACGCGCCTTCATCTCGTCGATCAGCGCGGGCAGATCCTTGCCCGACACACCCGAAAGCACCTGAGCAATGAAGCGGATACCATTGATCTCTCTGGCTTCCGGGCCTTCGGCCCTGCCACCCATCGCAACCTCGCGGCGCAGTTGAGCGACCTCGTTCGCCAGGGCCTTTCGTTCGTCGAAAAGCGCGCGGATCCGCTCGCCAAGCTCGGCCGCCGGGGCCTTGATGATCGTCGCAATGTCGGCCAACCGTGCATCCTGCAGGCGCAGGTGATCCAGCGCCGCCTGACCGGTCAGCGCCTCGATCCGCCGCACCCCGGCGCTGGAGGCGCTGTCGCCAAGGATAACCAGTGCGCCGATGTCGCCAGTCCGCCGGACGTGGGTGCCGCCGCAAAGCTCAAGGCTGTAGGTCTTGCCATCCGCGCCCTTGGCCGACCCTTCCAGCACACCCATCGACACGACGCGTACCTCGTCACCGTATTTCTCGCCAAACAACGCCTGCGCACCAATGGCACGGGCATCGTCGGGGGTCATGATCCGGGTGTCGACAGCCGAGTTCTGCCGGATGAAGGCGTTCACTTCGGTCTCGATCATGGTCAGATCGGTGGCAGAGATCGCAGCGCCATGGCTGAAGTCAAAGCGCAACCGGTCGGCGGCATTCAGGCTGCCGCGCTGGGCCACATGGTCACCAAGGGCGCGGCGCAGCGCCTCGTGCAACAAATGGGTTGCCGAATGATTGGCACGAATTTGCGCGCGGCGGCTGTGCAAGACCTCTAGCTTCGCGGGCTGGCCTTGCAGAAGATCGCCTTCCAGCACCATTGCCACATGAATGAATACGCCAGCAGCCTTCTTGACATCGGTGATCTCGGCCAGCCCGGTCGCGGTACGGATCAGGCCCGCATCGCCAACCTGACCGCCGCTTTCGGCGTAAAACGGGGTCTGGTTGACCACGATCTGCACCGTTTCCCCGATTGCGGCCCTACTGACAGCCGAGCCATCGCGGACAAGCGCCGTCACGACGCCCTCGGCGGTTTCGGTGTCATAGCCCAGGAACTCGGTCACACCATGCTCTTCGGCGACTTCGAACCAGATCTTCGCATCTGCCGAGGAACCGGTCCCGCTCCAGGCGGCGCGGGCCTTGGTCCGTTGCTCTTGCATGGCGTGGTCAAAGCCTTGCACATCCACCTCGCGCCCCTTTTCACGCAGCGCATCCTGCGTGAGGTCAAGGGGAAAGCCGTAGGTGTCGTAAAGCTTGAAGGCCGCCGCACCCGGCAGGGCCCCACCTTCGGGCAGGCGGGCAAGCTCGTCATCCAGAAGCTTCAGCCCCCGGTCGAGCGTCTGCTTGAAGCGGGTTTCCTCCAGCCGCAGGGTTTCCTCGATCAGCGATTGCGCCCGGCCAAGCTCGGGATAGGCCGCGCCCATCCCGCGCACCAGCGCCGGCACAAGCCGATGCATGACCGGATCGACGGAACCCAGCATATGGGCGTGGCGCATGGCACGGCGCATGATCCGGCGCAGGACATAGCCGCGCCCTTCGTTCGACGGCATCACCCCGTCGGCAATCAGGAAACTGGTGGAGCGAAGATGGTCGGCAATCACCCGGTGGTGGATCTTGCCCGGGCCATCCGGATCGGCGCTGGTTGCGTTGGCCGACGCCTCGATCAGGCTGCGCATCAGGTCGGTGTCGTAATTGTCGTGCTTGCCCTGCAAAAGCGCGCCGATCCGCTCCAGCCCCATGCCGGTGTCGATCGACTGCATCTCCAGCGGCACCAGGCGCCCGTCGGCGAACTGTTCGTTCTGCATGAAGACGTTGTTCCAGATTGCGATGAACCGATCCCCGTCCTCTTCGGCGCTACCCGGGGGGCCGCCCCAGATGTGCGGTCCGTGGTCATAGAAGATCTCGGTGCAGGGGCCGCAGGGGCCGGTCGGGCCCATGCGCCAGAAGTTGTCGTCCGTTGCAATGCGGATGATCCGGCTGTCGGGCAGGCCTGCGACCTTCTTCCAGATCGTCGCCGCCTCGTCGTCGGTGTGGTAGACGGTGACCAGCAGCTTTTCGGGGTTCAACCCGAAATCACGGGTCAGAAGCTCCCAGGCAAAGGCAATCGCCTGATCCTTGAAGTAGTCGCCAAAACTGAAATTCCCCAGCATTTCAAAGAAGGTATGGTGCCGCGCGGTATAGCCGACATTATCCAGATCGTTGTGCTTGCCCCCGGCCCGCACGCATTTCTGTGCCGTTGTCGCGCGCTTGTAGTCCCGCGTTTCAACCCCGGTAAAAAGGTTCTTGAACTGCACCATGCCAGAATTGGCAAACATCAGCGTCGGATCATTGCGCGGCACAAGCGGAGAGCTGTCCACCACCCGATGCCCGTTCCGCTGGAAGAAATCGAGGTAGGTAGAGCGGATGTCGTTCAACGATGCCATGGCAGGACCTTCCGGAAGGCAAAACAAAGGTTTCGCCACCGTTTAGCCCCCCGGGCCGGGGCTGTCCACCTTTCGGCCCGTAACCCGGCCCAAAAAGCTTGATATCCTTCGGCTAGCGCAGAACCGCGACCGGGTCACCGTTGCGGATCACGCCATCAACTTCCACGCTGCACAAGATGCCACGCAGGCGATGGCGGCGATTTTCCGGTGCGCGCACCCATTCATAAGCCGCTTCGCCATAGCGCACCTTCCACTTGGCGCAGCCGTCGTTGAACACCTCGGACACCCGCAGCACCGCCGTGCCCACCGCCAGAAGCTGGCCTTCGGGAAGGTTCGCCGCGCTGGTGTCCAGATCGCAGACGAAGGTATCACCGGGGTGGATCGTTCCGGCGCGGTCGCGCCACACAAGATCCAGCACCCGGCGCGGCAGGATCGAGACCTGGATGCCGGGGTGGCCGGTCCCGTCCGCCCGCTTTGACCAAGGCGCGGTTGTCCAGCGTTCACCGGGGATGCCCTGCGCCCGCGTCACTGTCACTTCGTCAACAAAATCACGCAGGCCGTAGCCGGGCCGCAGGCACAGCATTTCGACCGCGCTGCCGGTCTTTGGCGCGCAAAGCACCCCCGGCAGCGCTGCATCAAGCTCGGCTTTGGTTGCGCGACCTGTCACTCGTCCAGGACTTCGCCTTCATCGGCGCCGGAAATCGCGAAATCCAGCCCGTTCGCGGCACGGATCTTGTCTTCGATGGCCATTGCGACCGAGGGGTTCTGCTTCAGGAACAGCTTGGCATTCTCACGCCCCTGACCGATGCGTTCGTCACCGTAGGAATACCACGAGCCGGACTTTTCGACCACGCCGGCCTTGACCCCGATGTCGACCAGTTCGCCCGTCTTCGAGATGCCTTCGCCATACATGATGTCGAATTCCACCTGCTTGAAGGGCGGCGCGACCTTGTTCTTGACCACCTTCACCCGGGTCGTGTTGCCGACCACATCTTCACGCTCCTTGATGGACCCGATGCGGCGGATGTCGAGGCGTACGCTGGCGTAGAACTTGAGCGCGTTGCCGCCCGTCGTCGTCTCGGGACTGCCGAACATCACGCCAATCTTCATGCGGATCTGGTTGATGAAGATCACCATGCAGTTGCTGCGCCCGATCGAGGCGGTCAGCTTGCGCATGGCCTGGCTCATCAGGCGGGCCTGCGACCCCATCTGCATGTCGCCCATGTCACCTTCGATTTCCGACTTCGGCACCAGGGCGGCGACCGAGTCCACCACCACAAGGCTGACCGCACCGGACCGCACCAGCGTATCGACGATTTCCAGCGCCTGTTCGCCGGTGTCGGGCTGACTGATCAGAAGCTCATCCAGGTTGACGCCCAGCTTCTTGGCATACTGCGGGTCCAGCGCGTGTTCTGCGTCGACAAAGGCACAGACGCCGCCCTTCTTCTGCGCTTCGGCCACCACATGCAGCGTCAGCGTGGTCTTTCCCGAGGATTCGGGCCCGTAGATTTCGATGATGCGGCCCTGCGGCAACCCGCCGATCCCCAGCGCGATATCAAGGCCAAGCGAACCGGTCGACGTCGCCTCGATATCCATCGCCGGGCTGTCTGCGCCAAGCCGCATGATCGAGCCCTTGCCGAACTGTCGTTCGATCTGCGCCAGTGCGCTTTCCAGCGCCTTCGACTTGTCCATTTCCCGCTTGCTCCCGAGGTCGAGTAGGTTTGCCACCGCCATGTCGTTCTCCTTATTCCACAGCCGCCTGGGGGCGGCAATCCTGACCAATGTTCCCCAAGTGTTCTGGTCTGTATGAGATCAAATGCAGAACATTTCAACCAAATTCTCACAATCCCAGCTTTTGCCCGGTTTGGTTAAGGGATAGTTTACGTGGCCATCGGAAATCGGGGGTGGCGCAGGATTCTTTTCGGAGAGATGCCGCAATGCTGGTGTTCTATGACCAAAGGCTCGCCTTTCTGGCCACACCCAAGACCGGATCAACGGCTATAGCGGCCGCACTCGAATCACTGGCGTCGGTGTCGATCCAGCGGCCGCCGCTTTTGAAACACACCACCGTTCACCGCTATCGCCGGTTCATCGGGCCCTACCTTGAGGCGGCGTCGAAGGACACCTTCACCCTGGTTGCCCTGATGCGCGACCCGCGGGACTGGCTGGGGTCATGGTACCGCTTCCGCCAGCGCGACGGGACCGATCCGGAACGGTCGACCGCGGACATGAGCTTTGACGACTTCGTCCGTGCCTGGTGCCAGACCCCGCGCCCCCTGGTGGCCGAGGTGGGCAGCCAGGGCAAGTTCCTGCGACCGCGTCAGGGCGTGGGGGTGGACCGGTTGTTCCGGTATGAAGCAATTTTCGCCGACCGGCCTGACCGAACTTTCGCCTGCAACCGAAGCCTTGCTTCAGGAAGCCGCCGCCGAAGATTTCGCGCTTTACCGGACATTGCAGCCGTAGGTGGGGTATCTCGGCGTCCTGCCGCCGTTCTTGTGGGAAGGGCATGACATTTCCCGCGAAAGCCGCTAGATTTGGTGCAAGGGGCAAAGACCCCATGAGGCATGAAAGGGCAGATTTGATGATCATCGGGACAGACCTCTCGCGGCGCGGGCTTCTTGCCGGATTTGGCGCGCTGGCGCTGGCAGGGTGCAACAACGGCGTCGGGTCGAACGGCGCGGCCGAAATCGACGCGCGGGTGGATGCGACACAGGCCTTCCTGTTTGATCGCTATCCCGGCACGCAGGACCTCGCCAACCGCGCCTCTGGTGTGCTGTACATGCCCTTGGTCACCGAAGCCGGCTTCGGGATCGGCGGATCTTTCGGGCGTGGGGCCCTGCGCATCCAGGGTGTCACGGTCGACTACTATTCGGCCACCCGGGCCACGATCGGCTTTCAGATCGGTGCGCAGCAATATGCCCATGCGCTGTTCTTCATGACGCCGGAGGCGCTGGAAGGCTTCCGCAGGTCCTCAGGCTGGGCGGTCGGGGCCGACGTGCGCTATGCGACCCCGGAACAGGGGGCAAGCATCGGCAAGGACACGACCGAGCTTGATCCGGTGATTGCGTTGGTTTTTGGCCAGCAGGGTCTGATCGCCGGGGCAACACTGGGCGGGATCAAGTATACCCGCATCATCCCCTGAATAGCCTGCAAGCAGGGTGGGCATCTTGCCCACCCCGGTTTCAGTCGATCAGCGGAAGCAGCGCATCCAAGGATTTCTTGGCGTCGCCGTAGAACATCCGGGTGTTCTCTTTGTAAAAGAGCGGGTTTTCGATTCCGGAATAGCCGGTGCCCTGACCGCGCTTCGATACAAACACCTGCTTTGCCTTCCAGCACTCCAGCACCGGCATCCCGGCGATCGGGCTGTTCGGGTCTTCCTGTGCCGCCGGGTTCACGATGTCATTGCTGCCGATTACGATGGCCACGTCCGTGCTGGGGAAATCGTCGTTGATCTCGTCCATTTCCAGCACGATGTCGTAGGGCACCTTTGCCTCGGCCAGAAGCACGTTCATGTGGCCGGGCAAGCGGCCCGCGACCGGATGGATGGCGAAACGGACAGTCTTGCCCTTGGCGCGCAGCTTGCGCGTCAGTTCAGACACGGACTGCTGCGCCTGTGCCACGGCCATCCCGTAGCCGGGAATGATGATGATGCTGTCGGCATCGTTCAGCGCCGCCGCCACGCCTTCGGTGTCGATGGCGATCTGTTCGCCGGTCACTTCCATCGCCGGACCCGTAGTGCCGCCAAAGCCGCCAAGGATCACGCTGATGAAGCTGCGGTTCATCGCCTTGCACATGATGTAGCTCAGGATCGCGCCGGAGGAGCCGACCAGCGCGCCGACGACGATCAGCAGGTCATTCGACAACGAAAAGCCGATCGCCGCAGCGGCCCAGCCAGAATAGCTGTTCAGCATCGAGACGACGACCGGCATGTCCGCCCCGCCGATCCCCATGATCAGGTGATAGCCGATGAACAAGGCCGCCAGCGTCATTGCGATCATCGCAAGCGACGACCCCGACTGCAGATAGACCACCAGCATGACCAGTGACACGACTGCCGCCGCCGCGTTCAGAAGATGCCCACCCGGCAGTTTCTTGGCCTTGCCGTCAACCTTGCCTGCAAGCTTGCCATAGGCAATGACCGAACCGGTGAAGGTCACCGCGCCGATGAAGATGCCAAGGAAGGTCTCCACGCGCAGGATGGTGATCTCGACCCCCGATTTGTGGGCTACGACTGCCGCAAAGCCATCCAGCAAGGCGCGGGCCGCCTCATCCATGCCGGCGACGCGGACGAGCTCGATGTGCGTGTTGAACCCGATGAACACCGCCGCAAGGCCGACAAGGCTGTGCATCGCCGCCACAAGCTGTGGCATCTCGGTCATCTGGACGCGCTGTGCGACGACCCAGCCGATGGCCCCGCCAACCACGATCATGGCCAGCGAGATCAGCCAGTTCCCCGCGCCGGGGCCATACAGCGTGGCAGCAATCGCCAGCGCCATGCCCGCGATGCCATACCAGACCGCGCGCTTGGCGCTTTCCTGGCCCGAAAGCCCCCCAAGCGAGAGGATGAAGAGAACCGCTGCAACGACATAGGCCGCCGTGGTGAATCCGTAATCCATGGCTGGCCCCTTACGACTTCTGGAACATGGCGAGCATTCGCCGGGTGACCATGAAGCCACCGAAAATGTTGATCCCGGCCATGAAGACCGCCAGGGCTGCCAGGATCACCACCAGCCAGTTCCCCGACCCGATCTGCATCAGCGCACCAAGAATGATGATCGACGAAATCGCATTCGTCACGGCCATCAGCGGCGTGTGCAAGCTGTGGCTGACGTTCCAGATCACCGAGAAGCCGATGAAGACCGAGAGCACGAAGACGATGAAATGGCTCATGAAGCTGGCGGGCGCGTAAAGCCCTGCCAGCAGCATCAGGCCGCCACCGATGACCAGCATCCCAACCTGGCTGCGGGTCTGCGCCTTGAAGGCCGCCACTTCCTGCGCCCGGCGTTCGACCGGGGTCAGTTCCTTCGGCTTTTCCTTCGGTTTCTGCGCCGCGATGGCCGCGATCTTGGGCGGTGGTGGCGGATAGGTCACCGCGCCGACATGCGCGACCGTCGCGCCGCGGATCACGTCATCCTCCATGTTGTGCAGGATCACGCCGTCTTTCTTCGGCGTGAGGTCCGTCAGCATGTGGCGGATGTTGGTGGAATATAGAGTGCTGGCCTGCGCGGCCATCCGGCTGGGGAAATCGGTATAGCCGACGATGGTGACGCCATTGTCGGTCACGATCTTGTCGTCCGGCACTGTCAGGTCGCAGTTGCCGCCGCGCTCCGCCGCAAGGTCGACTATGACCGACCCCGGCTTCATCATGCGGACCATATCCTCGGTCCACAGCTTCGGAGCGGGGCGGCCGGGGATCAGGGCGGTGGTGATGACGATGTCCATGTCGGGCGCAAGCTCGCGGAATTTCTTCAGCTGCGCCTCGCGGAATTCGGGGGACGAGGGGGCCGCATAGCCCCCGGTCGCTGCGCCGTCGGTCTGCGCTTCGGCGAAATCGAGGAACACGAAGTTCGCCCCCATCGATTCGATCTGTTCGGCCACCTCGGGGCGCACGTCAAAGGCATAGACGATCGCCCCTAGCGAAGTCGCGGTGCCCACCGCCGCCAGCCCGGCAACGCCAGCGCCCACGACCAGAACCTTGGCCGGCGGCACCTTGCCTGCTGCTGTCACCTGGCCGGTGAAGAAGCGGCCAAAGTTCGACCCGGCCTCGATCACCGCACGGTAGCCAGCGATATTGGCCATAGACGACAGCGCGTCCATCTTCTGCGCGCGGGAAATTCGGGGGACCATGTCCATGGCGACCACAGTCAGGTTCTTTTTCGCCGCCGCTTCCAGAAGCTCGGCGTTCTGGGCGGGCCAGAAAAAGCTGATCAGGGTCTGGCCGTCAGCCAGCTTGTCCAGTTCCTTCGCGTCCGGCCCGCGCACCTTGACGATGACATCGGCGGCAGCGATCACGTCCTTCGCGGTCTTGACAACCTCGACCCCGACGGCGGCATAGGCCGCGTCGGAAAACCCGGCCTTCGCCCCTGCCCCGGACTGAACAAGGCAACCATGCCCCAGCTTGACCAGTTGGACGGCCGAATCCGGCGTCATCGCTACCCGGTTTTCACCCGGGAAAACCTCTGTCAGTGCTCCGATTTTCAAGACTGCCCCCTGCTTTCTTGGCCGACGCCATAAACCGGCCCGTTGCACTTATCACCGCGCAACAATATTTCAAACCCCAGTTTACGGAAACCGGTGGTCCGGCAACGCCCGCCGCCGCCCGAACCAGCGCCGCGTGCGGGCGGCCCACAGGTCGAACTCTGGCCCGAAGGCAAGTGTCAGGCGGGCCTCTTCGTCCAGGATGAAGCGGGTCTGGATCAGCCAGGGGAACCCGATGAGCAAGGGCAGCGCAAGAACCGCGTCCAGCCAGAGGATCACACCCAGAAGAATGACGACATCCGACAGATAGATCGGATTGCGCGACCAGCTGAAAAGCCCGGTCGTCATCAGCGAGGTTGGCTCGCGGCGGGGAATGACCGTGGTCCGGGCCAGCGCCATCTGCGCGGCTGCTCCAAGGGTCAGAAGTATGCCAATCCCGACCAGAGTGATGCCCAGGGCCGCGCCCGGCCCACCAAAGACCGCAGGCGAAAGCAGCGACACCACCCAGACCACGATCACATGGGCAGCCAGCCACACCGGCGGCAGGTCCAGGGAGGAAAGCAACTTGCGCAAGGGCGGTCTCCTTTGCGACTGATCTAGTCCGGACTTTTCGCCCGGCGCAAGTCTGACCCCGCTTCTGCAAGCCTGCCCTTGGCAATCGCTCGGGAAGCCCCGATAACGGGGGCAAGAGGAGCGCACCGAAATGCCCATCGACTTTGCCGCGACCAAGGCCCTGTTTCACCTGCCCGACGGCGTGATCTATCTGGACGGAAACTCATTGGGGCCAATGGTGAAGACCGCCCCCGCCCGCGTTGAAAAGGCCGTCAGCGCCGAATGGGGCGAACTGTTGATCCGGGGCTGGAATCTGGCGGGATGGATGGCCCAACCGCGCACCCTGGGTGACAAGGTGGGCCGTCTGATCGGGGCGGAACGCGGAACGGTCGTCCTGGGCGATACGCTGTCGATCAAGGTCTATCAGGCGGTGGCGTCCGCGCTGGACATGAATCCGCGCCGCAAGGTCATCCTGTCGGACAGCGGCAACTTCCCGTCCGATCTGTACATGGCAGAAGGGCTGTGCCGCACGCTTGGTGGGCAATACCGGCTGCGCACCGTCGCCCCGGAAGAGGCGATGTCGGCGATTGACGACACGGTGGCCGTCGTGATGCTGACCGAGGTTGACTATCGCACCGGGCGGCGGCACCACATGGCCGACATCACGGCCCGCGCGCATGAGATGGGGGCGCTGGCGGTCTGGGATCTGGCCCACAGCGCCGGGGCGATCCCGGTCGATCTGGCCGCCGCGAAGGCAGATTTCGCAGTTGGCTGCACATACAAGTACCTGAACTCCGGTCCGGGCGGCCCGGCCTTCATCTATGTGGCCCCCCGTCATTCCGAGGTGGCCCGCCCGGCCCTTTCGGGGTGGCTCGGCCATGAGGCGCCCTTTGCCTTTGACCTGACTTACCGGCCCGGACAGGGCATCGACCGGATGCGCGTCGGCACGCCGGCCGTCTTCCAGATGGCAGCCCTTGAGGCGGCTCTGGAGGTCTGGGAGGGCGTCGATCTGCACGATGTCCATCGACAGTCGCTGCGCCTGCAGGACCAGTTCATCAAGGGGGTGGAATCGCGCGCACCTATGCGGCAGCTTGCCACCCCCAGGTCGCATCTGATGCGCGGCAGCCAGGTCAGCTTTCGCCACCCCGAGGGGTATGCAATCATGCAGGCGTTGATTGCCGAAGGGGTGATCGGCGATTTCCGCGCCCCCGACATCCTGCGTTTCGGATTTACGCCCCTGTATATCGACGAGGATGACGTTGCCCGCGCGGTGAACGTTCTGGCGAAGATCATGGACTATGGCAGCTGGGACCGGCCCGAGTTCAAGCTGCGCGCGGCGGTGACGTGATGATCCGGCTTTGGACACCAGAGACGATGCCGCAACCTGCCTCGCGTTACAGCCAAGTTGCGCTGGCCGAGGGCGTGACCCGACGGCTGGAGATCGCCGGTCAGGTCGGCGTACGCCCGGATGGAAGCGTGGCCGAAGGGCTTGCCGACCAGCTGGACACGGCACTTGCAAACATCGACCGCGCGCTTGCGGCGGCCGGGATGACACACGCCAACCTGATGAAGATCACCGTCTATCTGACCGAGAACAGCCCCGAGGCGATCAACCTTTACCGCCAGCGCCGCGATGTCTGGGTCGGCGATGGCCCGCCCCCGGCAGCGACGCTGCTGATCGTCGCGGGTCTTGCCTCGCCCGCCCTCCTCGTCGAGGTCGATGCCGTTGCCATGGCCTGAGGCGCTGGGCAGACCTTGTGCGCAGGCTTCGTGCTCCGGTTCGCCTTCAGGTGGCACGGATCGGGCGATCAGCGCGGTTTTCAACGGATTTGACGGGGTTTTCACGCGTCCGTGATCACGTTTCGGCCCTGGCACGGTTTGACGGACTTGTCCGGCTAAGCTACCGTCGCGCAAAGATTACCCGAGGGCTGCCGCCCGCGGGGTTTCAAGAAGTGAGTCGTTTGATGTCCAATACCTCTTTGTCTTTCCTGCGCAGGGCTGCGGCCCTTCCCGCCGCACTTGCCCTTCTGGCCCTTGCGGCCTGCGTCGATCCGACAATGAGCACGTCGACCGCAAAGCAGCCGCTGCCCAAGGCGGACGAGAATGTCTATGTCGCGTCGATGGATTCCGGCATCGCGATCCCTGCCCTGCCGGTCGAGGAAATCCCCGCCACGCACCGCCGCCAGGTCGTCGCCTATGAGACGGATCAGCCGGTCGGGACCATCGTCATCAACCCTGCGACGCGGCTGTTGTACTATGTCGTCGGCAAGGACAAGGCGATCCGCTATGGTATCGCCGTGGGTCGCGCCGGGTTCGAATGGTCCGGCGAAGCGGTCGTCACGGAAAAGAAGACCTGGCCGACCTGGACCCCGCCTCCTGAAATGATCGCGCGTGACCCGGCGAAGTATTCCAAATGGGCCGATGGCCAGCCCGGCGGGCCGACCAACCCCCTGGGTGCGCGGGCGATCTATCTGACCTCGGGCGGCAAGGATTACGGCTACCGCATCCACGGCACGCCGGACTGGAAATCGATCGGGCGCAATGCTTCGTCGGGCTGCATCCGGATGATCAACCAGGATGTGATTGATCTTTACAGCCGTCTGAAGGGTGGCGAGAAGGTGATCGTTCTGACCGCAAGCGGTGAGATGCCGAAGGGGCTTTACATCCCCAAGCCGCCCGCACCGAAAAAGGTGGCGCCGGTCATCCCGCCGGGCGCCGTGCCTGCGCTGGTGGTCCTGCCGCCGCCGTCCATCGCCACGGGTGCCGCCCCGGTGATCCCGGTGGCAACCGCACCTGCTGTCGCCGCCCCTGCCGCAATCGAAGCCCCGGCTGCCACCGGTGCCGTGGTTTGCGCGACCGCCCTGGTCAACGGCGTATGCCCGCCTGCCGCAAACGACTGATCGCGCGGACACCGGACAGCAACGGGGGCGCCAGTGGCGCCCCCACGCCGTTTCACAGCCAGCGGTCGTAGTCGCTGACCAGAAGGTGAAGCGGGGCCTCGTCCTCTACGATCTCGGCAAAGCGGCCGATCGGTTCGCGGAAGATGTTGTCGGTCACATCGTCGTTCACCGTCGAGACTTCGCCGATCAGCACATCGCCGCCCTCGCCCCAGAAGGCGTGCCAGTCGCCCGGCATCAAGGTGACGCTTTCGCCCGGCGCGAATTTCAGCTTTTCGCCGGGGCCATAGGGCCTTGCGATGCCATCGCAATGGACAATGCCACCACGATCCGGCGCGAAGTTGCCCTTGTCGTCGGACCCGAAAAGTTCGACGATCAGGGTCGCACCACCCCGGTTGATGATATCCTCGGCCTTGATGACATGGGTGTGCATCGGACTTAGCTGGTCCTGGCGGCTGATCAGCAGCTTTTCGGCATAGCACATGCCCCCGCCGCGCTGCAGGTCGGCAAGGCGGCCGTTGCGCAGGGTGAAAAGGAAAAGGCCCATCGTGTCGAACCGGCCCTGTCCGTAATCGGTGATGTCCCAGCCGCAGCGCGCCGAGACGATGGCCCCGGCATCGGTCCGGGCCTTGAACTGGTTCGGCGTCCAATAGGCAAAGGGCGGCAGCACAAAGCCGTGGTGGCGGATCAGGTCGTCCGCTGCGCGCATGATGTCGTTGATGCGGGATCGTTTCATCAGGGTCCTCCGTCGGTTGCACCGACCCTAGCCGGTCCCGTTTGCCGAAGGAAGCGCCAGACAAGAACCAGCCCCGCCAAGCCAAGGGCAATGACAAAACCGGCCCAGATGCCCGCCGGTCCCATGCCGCCGGGATGCGCCAGCATCCAGCCCAGCGGCAGGCCGAGAACCCAGTAGGCGACCAGCGATACTGCGGCGGGAAAACCCGTGTCCGACAGCCCGCGCAGCGCACCGGTCATCGTGGACTGTACCCCGTCCATGACCTGGCTGAAGGCGAAGACAAAGAAGATCGTGGCGGCGACGGCAATGACCTCGGGCTCACCGGTGATCCAGCCTGCGATGGTGGCACCGAAAAGGCCCAGCACCGCCGCGGCCCCGGCCAGCCAGACCGTGCCCATGCCAAGCGCCGCCCAGGTGATCGCGCGCAAGCTGCCAAGGTTTCCGGCCCCGCGTTCCTGCGCGACCCGGATCGCGACCGCCCCGGCAATGCCCAGTGGAACCATGTATAAAAGGCCCCCAACCGACATCGCCACCTGGTTTCCCGCCAGTGCCACCGCTCCGAATGTGCCGATCATCAGCGTCGCCACCGCCATCGCCCCGGTTTCCGCGATGTACATCAGTCCCAGCGGCGCCCCTTCGCGGGCGACCGAGGCAATCTCGGCCGCGCTAAGACCCCGCCGCAACCGCAAGCGCCGCATCGACGGCGCGCGCTGCCAGTAGGCCCAGGCCAGGACCAGCGCCAGCGTCTCGGCAGCCAGCGAGGCGATGCCGGCCCCGGTCAGCCCCAGCATCGGCAACGGCCCGATCCCCCAGATCAGGGCATAGTTCAGCGGCACATTGATCAGGACCGCAAGAAGGGCGAAGCAGGTGCCCAACCAGGGCCGATCCACCGCCTCGAACGTGGCCTTGAAGACGGTCAGGACCGAAAACGGGATCAGCATCAGCGACATCGACACCCAATAGGGGACCATGGTCGCCAGAACCTCGGGCGGCTGGCCAAGCAGCGGCAGGAGCGGCCAGGTGGCAAGCATCGCCACAGCCCCGCCAAGGCCGACGATCCATCCCAGGGCCAGCCCGTTGCGCAGGGTCGCCGGAATCTGCCGTCCCCGCCTTGCGCCATGCGCCGTGCCGATGCGAACCGACATCGCCGACAAAAGCCCGTAGATCGCTGCGTACAGGATCACCGCCACCGCACTGGTGATCCCGACCGCCGCCAGTGGCAGAGCGCCAAGCGGGGCAAGCATGATCGAATCCGTGACGCCCAGCAGTGTCGAAGCCCCAAGGCCCGCGATGATCGGCACCGCCAGCGCCAGAATCGCGGGCGCCTCGCGGCGGATGGTGTGAAACGGGGACATCTTGCAGGTACCGTCAGTTTGACATACGGTTCGTATGTCAAGGCAACTATCACATACGGACCGTATGTCAACTGATCGCAAATCCCGCGCCGAAGCTGCTCGAAGCACCAATGACAGGCTGATCACGGTCGCACGGCGTGCCTTTGCAGACAAAGGCTTTGCCGAGGTCTCGCTTGATGCGCTGGCCACCGAGGCAGGCGTGACGCGCGGCGCGCTGCATCACCACTTCACCAACAAGGCCGGGCTTTTCGAGGCGGTCCTGCGCCGGATCGACGCCGAGGTTGCCGCCGAAATGGACCGGGTCTGGGCCGCCGAACCGGACCATTGGCTGGGCTTTCGCGCCTGCTTCCATGCCTATCTTGACACCGCGCTGCACCCGGACCGCTGCCGTATCCTGTTTCAGGACGCCCCGGCGGTTCTGGGGATCCAGTCGGTGGACATCCTGATGGAGTCCGGCCTGAGTGAAACGGTGGCTGATCTGCAGGGCTTCATCGCCGAAGGCCGCATCCGTGGCCCCGACGCCGAGGCGCTGGGGCATCTGTTGCACGGCGCCATCATCACGCTGGCTTTCTGGGTGGCAGAGGGTGCGCCTGCGGACGACCGCCGGGCACGGGCCCATGCCGCGCTTGCAGCACTGTTTGACGGTCTGGTCCTGCCTGCCTAATTCTTGCCGAAGATCGACCCCAGCACGCCCCGGATGATCGCCTGGCCGGACCGGCTGCCCAACTGGCGCGCAAAGCTTTTGGCAAAGACCTCGCCCACCGAATCCGACCGGCTGCCGGATTTCGGTTTCGGGCTGGCCGAGGCTTTGCCGTCGTAGCGCCTGGCGCGATCGAACTCGCGTGTCTCAGTGTCTGCCTTTTGCGCAGTGGCGGCCGTTTCGGCAGCCTTTTCGGCGCGGGCACGCAAGCGTTCCCAGGCGCTGTCGCGGTCAACCAGCGTGTCATACTTGCCCTTGACCGGCGACGCCGCCATGACCGCCGCGCGGTCGATGTCGGCAATCGGGCCGACCTGGCTTGACGGTGGGCGGACCAGCGTGCGCTCGGCCACCCCCGGCACGCCCTTGAGCTCCAGCATCGAGGTCACCGCCTCGCCGGTGCCGACATCGCGGATAGCCTCTTCGATGGCAAAGCGCGGGTTCGGGCGGTAGGTCTCGGCCGCAAGCTTCAGGCCCTTCTGGTCCTTGGCGGTAAAGGCCCGCAGCGCGTGCTGCACGCGGTTGCCAAGCTGGCCAAGGATCGTTTCCGGCACGTCCGCCGGGTTCTGGGTGATGAAGTAAATTCCCACCCCCTTGGACCGGATCAGCCGGGCGACCTGTTCGACCTTTGCAATCAGTGCCTTCGGGGCATCGTTGAACAACAGATGCGCTTCGTCGAAGAAGAAGACGAGCTTTGGCTTTTCCGGATCCCCCACCTCGGGCAGGGCCTCGAAAAGTTCCGACAGAAGCCAAAGCAGGAACGTCGCATAAAGGCGGGGCGAATTCATCAGCCGCTCGCCCGCAAGGATGCTGATCCGCCCTGCCCCGCTGGCATCGACGGTCATCAGGTCGGCCAGATCCAGCGCCGGTTCACCGAACAGCCTGGCTCCGCCTTCGTTTTCCAGCACCAGCAGCCGCCGCTGGATGGCTCCGACCGACTCTTTCGACACCAACCCGTAGCGGGCCGAGATGTCAGCCGCATTCTCGGCCACGAAGGTCAGAAGCGCCTGCAGGTCCTTGAGGTCCAGAAGCGGCAGCGCCTCTTCGTCCGACAGCCGGAAGGCCACGTTCAGCACGCCCTCTTGCGGCTCGCTCAGTTCCAGCAGCCGCGACAGCAAAAGCGGCCCCATCTCGGCAACCGTTGCGCGGACCGGATGGCCGTTTTCGCCGAACAGATCCCAGAAGATCACGGGGAATGCGCGGTACTGCAGGTCAAGACCGATGATCTGGCTGCGCTTGGCAAAGCCGTCGTGCAGCTTGTGCGTGGCCGACCCCGCAGCGGCAAGACCGGAAAGATCGCCCTTCACGTCCGCGAGGAAAACTGGGACCCCGGCCTGCGAAAACTGCTCTGCAAAAAACCTTCGGCGAGGATCTGCAGCGTGATGGTCTTGCCGGTTCCGGTGGCCCCGGCGATCAGCCCGTGCCGGTTGCCGTAGCCAAGCAGCAGGCGCTGCGGCACGGCGTAGTCTTCGCCCCCGCCGCCCACGAAGATGCTGTCCGCCGCGTCGCTCTGATCCATTCCGTTCCACCTTGTCTGTCGGTCAGGGGCCGCAAACGGCCGCCCGGCCTTCCTGCTGTTCGTCGCAAAGATACATTGTTAACCCCATTGTGCCAGTCTGATCACATCGGCCGGCCCCGGTTGGTTCGTCCGATGGTGACTTCCTCCCTGTTGACTGGCCGCGCCCTTGAAAAGGCGCGGTTTTTTTCTGCTCTGGTCAATTGTAACAGCTTTGCAGAATCCCGTTGACGGCTTTGGTTTTCCACAATAGCGTCTGCCCCCATGAAGTCGGCCAGTCCGACAGGGAGCAAACAAAGAAATTTGAAAAGGGCCGGTTCTTCCGGCCCTTTTTCACTTTTGCGTGGCCCGCGCCCGGTTTGGTGCTGCAGGCCGCCGATCGGGTGTTTTGCCACCTGACTTGGCTTTGCCTCCGTGCTAGAGACCCCGCAACACTGCCAGACCGACCAAAGTTAGACCGACCAAAGGATATGCCCCAGATGGCCAAGACCACGATGACCGCCCTTGCCCTGTCCCATGCGCTTGCCGTTGCGCTGATGGCCCTGCCGCTTGCTGCCCAGACGACCGAAGCCCCGGCAACCGAGGCACCCGCCGGCGAAGCACCCGCGACCGACGCGCCTGCAGAAGGTGCCGTGACCTCCGACGGCCTGTCGATGGGCACCGAAGTGGCCGGTTCGGCGGTGGGCGACACCTATGTCGCCGCCAGCTTCGAGGCCTGGGAACAGCGCTGCGTCCGCACGGCATCGGGCATCGATCCTTGCCAGCTTTACATCCTGCTCAAGGATGAAAAGGGCAACAACGTGGCCGAGTTCACCATGTTCGGGCTGCCTCCGGGCGGCGAAGGCCCGGCCGTGGCGGGTGCGACGTTCATCGCGCCTCTGGAAACCCTGCTGACCACCGGCATGGCCATGAAGATTGATGAGGGTGCGCCGAAGGGATATCCCTTCACGTTCTGCACACAGATCGGGTGTGTCGCCCGCCTTGGCTTTACCGCCGAAGAGGTTGCTGAAATGAAGAAGGGCGCGACTGCGACGATCATCATCGTTCCCTATGTGGCTCCGAAAGAACAGGTCAAACTGACGCTGTCCCTGAAAGGGTTCACCGCCGGTCTTGCCGCCGTCGATGCTGCCAATGCCGCGGCCGATGCGGCAGTGGCGTCTACAGACGGGGCCGCCCCGGCCGAAGCTGTGGCCCCTGCTGCCAACGAGTGACCCTTCAACGCCAGAGTTGACGGTCGGACCAGTCTGCAAATGACTGGTCCGATTTTGTTTTACGACCGGGGTGCGGCAGCCGCAGGATCAGGGTTGGCGGAAGATCAGCACTGCGTTCAGCCCGCCAAAGGCAAAGGCATTAGACAAGGCCGCACTGATCCTTGCGGGGCGCGCCCGGTTCGGGATCACGTCAAGCGGGCAGTCCGGGTCGGCGGTTTGAAACCCGATCGTTGGCGGCAGTATCCCCTGGCCTAGCGCCATGAGGCAGGCAATTGCCTCCAGCGCGCCGGTCGCGCCGATGGCATGGCCATGCATCGACTTGGTTGACGATACCGGCGGCGGATGGGCCCCGAACACTGCACGGATCGCCGTGCTTTCGCTGCGGTCATTGGCCAAAGTCCCGGTACCATGCGCGTTGATATAGCCGATATCGGCAGGGTCCAATCCGGCGTCCCGCAGGGCAAGCTGCATCGCGCGGATGGCCCCTTCGGGGTCCGGGGCCACGATGTCGCCGGCATCGGCGCACATTCCGAAACCCGCAACCTCGGCCAGCACGGGGGCCCCGCGCGCGCGGGCATGCTCCTCGGCCTCGAAGACGAGGATTCCGGCACCATCGCCGATCACCATGCCCTTGCGCCCAAGCGAGAACGGGCGGCAGGCATCGGGGGCAAGGACGCGCAAGCTCTCCCATGCCTTGACGCCGCCAAAGCACAGCATCGCCTCGGTCCCGCCAGTCAGGATGACATCGGCCGCGCCAAGGCGGATCTGTTGCAGCGCCAGACCCATGGCCTGATTGGAACTGGCGCAGGCCGTGGCCACGGTCAGAACCGGCCCCTGCAAGCCATGGGCTGCCGACAGGTGCGACGCCGCCGCATTGTGCATCAGTCGCGGCACGACCAGGGGTGAAACCCGGTTGCGCCCTTCGGCGAATACGGCGCGATAGCTGTCCTCCCAGGTGCCGATGCCGCCTGCCGCCGTCCCAAGGATGACGCCCCCCCTTGGGCCAAGCTTGTCGGGCAGGCCGGCCATCGCCACCGCTTCAGCCCCGGCGGCCAGCGCATATTGCGTGACAGGGTCGTAAAGTGGCAGCCGGCTGGGGTCGAACCGCGCCTTGGGTAGCCAGTCCGACAGCGCGGCGCCAATCCGGATCGACAGACGATCCGCATCCCGGAAGGTGAGGGGGCCGATCCCACAACGACCATTGCAAAGCGCGTCGAACGTGCCGGGCACATCGGTGGCCAGAGCGTTCACCGTGCCTATCCCGGTGATGACCACCCGCCTCATGCTGCGGTCTGGGCAATCAGCCGCTCGACCCCTGCCACGATCGACGGCACGGTCGAAAAGTCGAACTCGGTCTGGTCAGGCTCGTTGGCGTTAAACGGGATCGAGATGGCAAAGCGTTCTTCCAGCGCAAAGATCGCCTCGACCTTGCCCAGACTGTCCAGGCCAAGGTCATCCACCTGCGCGTCNGTCATCCACCTGCGCGTCAGCCGCAACCTCGGCCGGCGGCAGCAGAAGTTGCGCGGCAAGGATCGCGATCACCTCCGTCTCGATCTCGATCCGTGGGATTGCTTTCGGCATCGGTCAGTCTGCCTCGGACGTGGTCGCGGTGCCCTGTTCCAGCGCCGCCACCCTTGCCGCGAGGCGCGGCAGGCGGCGCAGCGCCTTTTGCATCTCGACATGGGTTTCCATCTTCACCGCGGGATAGCCAAGCAGCACCCGCCCGGCGGGTGCGTTGGTGAATATCTTGGTCGCACCGCCCGCAATGACGTCATCGCCGACAAAGATGTTGTCGTTGACCCCGCATTGCCCACCCATCACCACCCGGTCGCCGATCCGCGCCGATCCGGCAATCCCGACCTGGCCACAGATCAGGCAGTCACGGCCGATCTGGACATTGTGGCCAACGTGGACAAGGTTATCCAGCTTGGTTCCCGACCCGATCGAGGTGTCCCGTATGGTTCCCCGGTCGATGCAGACATTCGCACCGATTTCCACGTCATCCCCGATGGTTACGGCACCAAGGGAATGAATGCGAATCCAGCTTTGGTCCTTGATTCCGGCGCGGGAGCCCAGGGTTTCACGGATTTCCTCGACCCCTGATTTCTCGGGCGTGACAAAGCTGAAGCCGTCGGCGCCGATCACGGCGCCGGGCTGGCAGATGAAGCGATCCCCGATCGTCACCCGCGCGCCGATCCGCGCGCCCTGCAGGATCAGGGCCCCAGCCCCGATCCGCACCCTTTCGGCGATGGAGACATGGCTTGCGATCCGCGCGCCCGGCCCGATCTCCACGCCCGCGCCGATCACCACGAAAGGTCCGACCGCGGCCCCCGCCCCCAGGCTTGCCGACGGATCGACCAGCGCCATCGGATGCACACCGGGCGCAAGGTCCGGGCCTGCGTCCATCAGCGCCGTCAGCCCGGCCATCGCCAGCCGCCCGCGCGGCGCGAAGATCGCGGCCTGCAGCCCCATGCCCCGCCAGTCCGCCCCCGGCCAGACAATCGCCGCCCGCGCCTGGCCCCTGGCAATGCCCTCGCCATAGCGCGGGTCCATCGCAAGGGCCAACTGGTCGGGTCCGGCGACCTGCGGTTCGGCAGCGCCCGACACGACCAGATCAAGATCGCCTTCGGCCTCGGCCGACAATGCCCGGGCAATGTCGCGGATGGTGTGGGACATGGCGCCTCCGGCAGGGTTGCTCTGCTCAGGATTACCCCTGAACTCCGGCCAGTTCCACCCCGGCCGCAGAAAGAGCGTCGAACAGTGCCGCATCCCGCCCGTAGATGTCACGCCGATAGCCGATGCGGCCATGCGCCCCCGGATAGGCCGTGAAGTAGACCAGATGCACCGGAACCGGGGCCAGAAGCTTTACCGTCGTCTCATTGCCCGTCTTGAGAAGCGTGTCGAACTCGGCCTCGGCTTCGGTGGACTGCACGGACAGCAACGCATGGGCCAGATCGAACGGGTCCGCCACCCGGATGCAGCCATGGCTGTAGGCCCTGATCTCCTTGTCGAAAAGCGATTTCGACGGGGTATCATGCAGATAGATGTTGTAGGGGTTCGGAAACATGAACTTGACCAACCCCAGGGCGTTGTCGTCCGACGGCGGTTGGCGCAGCGCAAAAGGAAAGTTGCGCGCGTTGTAGGCGGCAAAGTCGACCGAGCCGCGCGGCACGACCCGGCCCCGTCCGTCGATCACCTGCAGATGGCTTACCGCATTCGGGTTCTGCTGCAGAAGCGGCAGGTATTCCTTGACGATGATCGACCGCGGCACCCCCCAGGACGGGTTGATGACCATATGCTCCATCAGGTCGGAAAACTCGGGGGAACGCTGGTCGGGCACGTTCTTGCCGATCACGACCCGGGTCTCGAACACCGTGCGGCCGTGGTCGATGATCCTGGCCTTGAAGTCGGGCAGGTTCACCCAGATCTGCCGGGCCGACCGGTCGTAGTCCATCCAGCGCTCGCGCTCCAGCGCGACGATGACGGATTTCAGACGCTCCTCGGGGGACTTGTTCAGCTCGATGATGGTGCTTTCGCCCGCAGCGCCATCGGGCGTGAGGCCATGGTTCAGCTGGAAATCCTGCACCGCGCCTTCGACAGCCCGGTCATAGGTCGCCGTCGAGGTGGCATCGAGATATCCCATCACGATCAACCGGTCGCGCAACGCGATGAAGGCCGGACCACTGTCCCCCGGGGCAAGCGATGCGGCGGGCACCGGTTCGCCCCAGCCGCCAGCCGCGATCCGGGTCTCAAGACCGATCTTGGCTTTCATCAGTTGCAGATACGCGGGCGACGTCGGCAAAAGCCAGTCCAGAACCGACTGCGGATCGCCCGCTGCAATACGGCTGAGCAAGACCTTGGGATCGATCACGTCGATCTCGCGCAGGATGCCCTTGTCGATCGTGGCGGGCTCAAGGGCGCCCGAGGTCAGATCATGCGCCCAGGCCAGATAGGCCTTGCTCATCGCCACCTCGACCCGGCCACGGTCACCCTCGGTCGTGGCGGCGCGAAAGGCTGCGATCAGCGCCTTGGCATCATAACGCCCGACGGGAAGGCCATGGTCCGGCGCCCGCGAGATTGCGGCCAGCAGCGCCGCGCGCCGCGCTTCGTCGGCCGCACCGGTCCAAAGGGTCTGATAGCCCGTGGTCCGGTACCAGTCGGCGATTGCCACATCTTCGCTTGCGGCTGCGGCAAGCGCCTGAGGGAAGGCAGTCGATTGGGAAAGTGCCGGCAAGGGCGAAAGGACAAGCGACAGGACCAGCGAAAGCACGGGTACCCGAAATGTCAGGGAACAAAGGGCAGAAAAGTCCATTCAGGCACCGATCTCAATGACTTGGGCTAAGCGCACTTTCACCGAAAATGACAGTGACTGTCCATTCACAAACCGATGCACCCCGGACGATACCACAAGATTGTATCCCGTATGGCGACAGTTCCGAGCCAAAACGCGGCAAGACCGCATCCAAAGGGGATTGGCGCGGCCGTTCAGCAAGTTTTTGCCTATTGCGGCCATGGTCGGGCGCAAGCGGGCAGTCTGTGCTTGGGCTTCGATTCGTCCTGTGCCATAAAGTCGGGGCACTTGGGGATAAGTTGCACAAAAAGCTGCGCTGAGGCAGTCGAAGAAAACGACGGGGACAGGCGTTAGAATGACGGATCTCGGACAATTCGGTGTCACGCGGCGTGGTTTGCTTGGCGTGTTCGCGGCAACGGCGGCAGTTGCGGCACCTACCTATTCCAAGGCTTTCGGCCTGCTCACAGGCTCTGGCGACATTCGCCGGATCCGGATGTATTCCGGACGAACCGGCGAATCGATCGACACGATCTACTGGATCGAGGGGGAGTACATCCCCGAAGTCGTCAAGGAAATCAATTACTTCATGCGTGACTGGCGGTCGAATGAAACGCATGACATGGATGTGCGCACCGTCGACATCATGGCAGCATCGCACCGCCTGATGGACGTGAGCGAACCTTACATGCTGCTTTCGGGCTATCGTTGCCCCAAGACCAACGCCATGCTGCGCTCAAAGTCGAGCGGAGTTGCCAAGAACTCGCTGCACCTCAAGGGGCAGGCAGCGGACTTGCGGCTCAAGTCGCGGTCCGTCGGGCAGATGGCCAAGGCGGCGGCGGCCTGTTCTTCGGGCGGGGTTGGCAAATACTCGCGGTCGAACTTCGTCCACATGGATTGCGGACCGGTTCGCAGCTGGGGTGGCTAAGACGCCGTGAACCAGGAAAAGATGGCGCCTTCGGGCGCCTTTTTCATTTCGATTTTATCAATCCGCGCTTCCATCAATCCTCGGTGGACTGGCCCTGCCCGCCTTCCACCTCACGTCCGCGAAAGCCCATAGCCACGACGAACTTTTCGGAACTGTCGGCCCGGCTGGCAAGCGGCTTGACGTTCGCGACCTTGCGGAAGTTCTTCTTCAGCATCGTCTGCATCTGGTTCTCCGCCCCCCCGGCAAGCACCTTGGCGACAAAGGTCCCGTCATCTTCCAGCACGTCGAACGCAAAGGCCAGCGCCGCCTCGACCAGGGCCACGATGCGCAAATGGTCCGTCGCCTTGTGTCCGCTTGAGGCGGCTGCCATGTCGGACATCACCACATCGGCCCGCCCGCCAAGCCAACCCTTCACCTGATCTTCGGCACCATCCGCCAGGAAATCCAGCTGATGCAATTCGGCCCCGGCGATCGGCTCCACTTCCTGCAGATCGACCCCCAGCACCCTGCCGACCGGCTTTTTTGGGTTCTGACCAAGGGCGTTGAAACGCGGCACCGCGATCTGGCACCAGCCCCCCGGCGCGCAGCCAAGGTCGACCACGCGTGCCCCCGGTTTCAGGAACCCATAGCGGTCATCAAGCTCCATGATCTTGTAGGCCGCCCGACCGCGAAACCCCTCTTTCTTCGCGCGGATCACATAGGGGTCGTTCAACTGCCGCTCCAGCCACAGCGTCGACGAGAGCTTGCGCCCCTTTGCGGTCTTGACCCGCACCCGAAGCTCGCGCTGGCCGCGCCCCGAGGTCGGTTTTTCCGTTGTCATGTGTAGGGCCCGTCTTCCAATACGCCATCCGCGCTCATCTGCGCGTAAAGAAGCCCCTCCCTAAGCCCCCGGTCGGCGACGGACAAGCGGTCCGTCGGCCAGATCCGCATGAGCGCCTGCAAGATCGCCGCGCCGGACATGAACAGCGCATGCCGGTCCCGGCCGATCCGCGGGTCATTTCTGCGCCCGTCCGGCCCCAGCGTCAGGTATTCGCGGATCACAAGGTCAATCTGGTCGCTGGTCATCTGCAGCCCGTCCACCTTGGCCCGGTCATAGCGCTTGAGGTTCAGGAAGCTGGCAGCAACCGTGGTCACCGTGCCGCTGGTGCCGATGATCTGGAACCCTTCGCGCAGGTTCTGGGCGTTGTAGGGGCTGAAACTGGACAGGTTCTGCTCATCAGCGCAAAGCGGGCCGCATCGTCATCGACATCGACGAACTGGTCCTTCAGCGTCGCCACGCCAAGCGGCACCGAAATCCAGTCCACCACCCGCGCCACAGCCCCCTCACCCTGGGCGTCAAACCCCATGTGCAGCCGCATGATCGCGCGCGGCCGTTCCGCCGGGGGGACGGCGGACAGGTCGATCCAGACAAGCTCGGTCGACCCGCCACCGATATCCACCACCAGAAGCTGCTCGGTCGAGACGTTGACGAGGGGCGCGCACGAGATCACCGCAAGCCGGGCTTCCTCCTCCGGGCCGATGACCTCCAGCGCAAGGCCGGTTTCGCGCCGCACCTGCTGGATGAACTCGCGGGCGTTGCGCGCACGGCGGCACGCTTCGGTGGCAACCAGCCGCATCCGGCGCACGCCATGCCGTTCGATCTTCTTTTCGCAGATCCGCAGCGCCTGGATCGTGCGTGCCATCGAAGACCGGGACAGCTTTCCCGAGGCCTCGAGGCCAGCGCCAAGTTGCACGGTCTTTGAAAAGCTGTCGATGATTGAAAACTGGCTGCCCTTTGGCTGGGCAATCAGCATCCGGCAAGAGTTTGTGCCAAGATCAAGCGCCGCATAAAGCGGTGCTGTCGCCAGGTCGGATCCTGGGCCGGCAAGGGCTGACGGTTCATCCGCGTGGGAAACAGCCGCGGAGGAAGTGCCGGGCGTCTCGACCTGCGCATCAGTCGCGTCCGCCCTAAAGGGACGCTCGGGCGTCATTTACGCCCTCCATCTGTGGTTAGGGTTCAAGGTAGTCACCTTGATCCTTTCGCGCAAGCGGACATGACGATCAAACCAGGCTGCGACACTGATGCCTTGCGCTGGACAAAGGCACCTTGTCCGGTGTCCATCGCAAACATGCTTTTGCGGTGCTATCGGGCGATAGGCGCGGGCAAGGGTCGCATCCTTGCCGCGCCATGTCGAAAACCGACACCGGCTGTCGGGGACCGGCGACTATCAGTGACAGCAGGCAAGCCAAGGGGAATCACCGGACCATGACCACCGTCACGATCGTCTACTGGCGCGATATCCCGGCGCAGGTCATCGTTGGAACCGGTCGCCGCGCGTCCAAGGTCCAGCTTTCCGAGCGCTTTGAGCAGGCCATCGACCGCTGCGCCATGAAGATCGGCGCGCGCGACAGCGACAGCTATCTTGCCGAATGGCGCAAGGCCGGGATCGGTGACGTGGAAGGTGAGCCAGGGGAAGTTGCCGCCGCCGAGGCCGCAAGGCTGGAGGCTGAATTCGACACCGCAAAACTGAAATCCCTGATCGATGCGGATGGCTGGACCAAGGCCTGACCTCGAATGACCCTGCCCCCGCCTTCGACCCTAAAGGAGACCGTGATGGCCCTGTTCAATTTCCGCCGCAAGGAAGACGCCCCCGCCAGCGCGCCGCTGGAAGCCTTCCTCAAGGGCTATTCCATCGAGGTGATGCCGCGCACCACCGAAAAGGTGGAAAGCTTCCGCGACATCCTGCCCACCGGCACACGGGTCTACGTCGCCCATATCGAGGGCACCCCGATCGAAGATATGGTTGCCACGGCAAAGCGCATCGGGGCCGAAGGCTTCACCGTGATGCCGCACTTTCCCGCGCGGATCATCAAGGACAAGGCCACGCTGGCCGACTGGGTCGCGCGCTACAAGGATGTCGGTGTGCGACAGGGCCTTTTGCTGGCCGGGGGCGTGGCCCAGCCCGTCGGCGATTTCGCCACCTCGATGCAGCTTCTTGAATCCGGTGCCTTCTCCGGCTTTGACCGACTGCATGTTGCCGGCCACCCCGAAGGCAACAAGGACATCGATCCGGATGGATCGGACCGCATGGTGATGGAGGCCGCGCGCTGGAAATCTGCCTTCATGGAGCGGACGGACGCCCAGATGGCGATGGCCACCCAGTTCTGTTTCGAGGCGCAGCCCGTCATCGACTGGGTGACCCGTCTGCAGGCCGAAGGCATCAGGCTGCCGGTTCATATCGGCATCGCCGGGCCTGCGAAGCTGCAGACGCTCATCAAGTTCGCCATCGCCTGCGGCGTTGGCCCTTCGTTGCGCGTGCTGCAAAAGCGCGCGATGGACGTGACCAAGCTTCTCTTGCCATATGAGCCGACCGAGGTTCTTGAAGGGCTTGCCGCCCACAAGGCCGGGAACCCGGGCTTCGGGATCGAACAGGTCCATTTCTTCCCCCTTGGCGGCATCAAGACCAATGCGCAATGGGTTACTGACAATGGCGGCGCTTCGGGCGTCCCCGCATCCGCTGAGAAGGTTTAAGAATGACCCGTACTGTCATTGAATCGAAAACGAAAACCGTCATCATCGGCTTTGATGAGCCCTTCTGCGTGATCGGCGAGCGGATCAACCCGACCGGCCGGAAAAAGCTTGCCGCCGAGCTTGAGCAAGGCAACTTCGAGACCGTCATTCGCGACGCGCTGGAGCAGGTCGCCTGCGGGGCGACGGTTCTTGATGTGAATTCGGGTGCCGTCTTCACCAACATGATGGCGCAGGACCCGCGCTATGCCGACAACAACTTTGTCGAGCCGCCGCTTATGAAGGCGCTGATCGAGATCATCCAGCAGACCGTCGACGTGCCCTTGTGCATCGATTCGTCGGTCCCTGGCGCGCTTGAGTCCGGCCTGATGGCCTGTGAGGGCCGCCCGCTGCTGAACTCCGTCACGGGGGAAGAGCACCGGCTGGAACTGGTGCTGCCGCTGGTCAAGAAATACAACGTGCCGGTGGTTGCGATTTCGAACGACGACACCGGCATTTCCGAAAACCCCGATGTGCGCTTTGCGGTGGCCAAGAAGATCGTCGAACGCGCCGCCGATTTCGGCATCCCCGCGCATGACATCGTCGTCGACCCGCTGGTGATGCCGGTCGGTGCGATGGGCAGCGCCGGGCAACAGGTCTTTACCCTCGTCCGCCGCCTGCGCGACGAGCTTGGGGTGAACACGACCTGCGGGGCGTCGAACATCAGCTTCGGCCTGCCGCACCGCCATGGCATCAACGGGGCCTTCCTGCCTATGGCCATTGGCGCAGGCATGACCAGCGCCATCATGAACCCGGTCCGCCAGCAGGAAATGGAGGCGATCCGCGCCGCCAACTTTCTGATGAACCACGATGCGAACGGCGGCGAATGGATCCGTTTTGCCAAGGTGCTGGAAGCGGTTGAGGGTGGCATGACCTTCGCCGAGGCGTCGGCAGCGGCCAGCCAGGCCTCGGCCGGGCGACGGGGTGGCCGCAAGGGCCGGGCGTAAGGCCCGAAAGGCCTGGGCGCCCCGGCCTACCCCGCCAGCACCCTCAGACTGGCCGCCCTGGCAGCGGGCACCCTGTCCACCTCCACGCAGGTGAAGACGTGGAGCGTGTCCAACTCATGGTCCACCACCGCGTGATCCGAAACCCAGCCGCCCATCCCCAGGTAGGTCCGCAGCAAGGGTGGCAGACTGACCAGTGAGGCCCTCCGGTCCACCACGGGACCGGCCAACGCGGGGAAGTCCACCACTTCGGTCGCCTTGCGCCCCGGCAGGTGCTCTGCAGGCCCGACGAACTCTGCCGCCAGCAGGGCCAGCCCCGCCCGGTGCGCTTCCCACCCTGCCCCGCGAAAGCTGGTGCAGCCGACCAGCAGCCCCGCCTGACCGTCATCCACGATCCGCGTCATGGCACCCCAGGCCAGCCGCAGCACGTCCGGATGCACCCCACCCGGGGCCAGGCAGAACCGCCCCATCTCGGCAATCGGGCGGGCGTAGCCGGACAGCGGGGTCACGTCGTAGAACCGGGCCGCATAGCCCTGCGCAAGGCCCGCGCCCCAACCGAACAGCATCACGCGGAAGTAGGCCTGCATCTCATCGCCACGTTCGACGATCACATGCAGCGACATGTCGTCCTGTGCGTCATGCTCGGCCCCTGCGTGCCGGGGAAAGGCCGCCCGGCGAAACGCCAGAAGCCGGGCCGCATCACTCCGGCCATCCGCCAACCGCGCCACCAGCTTTCCACGCGTCAATGGTTGCACGCCCTTTTCCCCCGCAGCCGCACACCCTATCTATGGGCCATGAAAAGGAGTTCCGGCAATGGACAAGATCGTCAAGTCAGACGCAGAGTGGCAAGCCCAGCTTTCCGAGCTTGCCTTCAAGGTGGCCCGAAAGCACGGCACCGAACGCGCTTTCACGCACGACGACTTTCCCAAGGTTGACGGCACTTTCCGCTGCATCTGCTGCGATGCGCCTTTGTTCGAGCAGGGGACAAAGTTCGACAGCGGCACCGGTTGGCCGTCTTTCTATGCGCCGCTTGACCCCGAGATGGTGGGCGAAACGTCGGACAACAGCTGGTTCATGCGTCGCACCGAAGTGCACTGCAACCGGTGCGAGGCGCATCTTGGCCACGTCTTCCCCGACGGCCCGGCGCCAACCGGGTTGCGATACTGCATCAACGGCGTGGCCCTGCGGTTCGAACCGTCCGACTGAGGCAGGCAGGTCAAGCGTGCACCGGCCGGGATCAGCCGGTGACATCCTCGGCCCGGATCTGACCGAAGCTGCCCAGAAGCTGCTGGATGACGGTGATGCCCTTGATGTTGGTCTCGGTCACCCGGCGCGAGATTTCAACGACCTTGCCGTCCTCAAGCCCGAACTTCGCGATGTTTTCCACGGTGCCGGCTTCGTTGAAGGTGACGACAAGCACCTGGCGTTCGATTTCCTTCGGTTCACGCGGCCCGACAACGCGATACTGGCTTTGGACGTAATACCAGCCTTCGTCATTCAGAAGCCCCGAGGTCGACGGGCGGCCGATCTTCTGCCCGACCGTCTCACGCGTGTCGACACCGATCTCGACCAGCGCAAGCTCGTCCTGGGTCGGCACATAGCCGTGGTTGCGGATGATCGGGGTGCAAGCTGACAAGGCAGCGGCTGCAAGCAGCGCGGTCGCCATGTGGCGCAGGCCGGGCCTCCCCGCAAGAACTGTCCGCACATTCCGGAAAACTGCCATTCCTGCCCTCTTGCTCCCCGGATCGCGATCTGCCGATACGGGTTCTTCTAAAGCTGTCGCCTTCGGGATAACAGAAGGGTAGCCCCTTGTTCAAGAATGGAACGCCAAACCCGTGGTCAGGACCACGCCAGCGTGAAAAGGCCCCGATATGACCGACGCCCCGCCCCCCGCCCGCCCGACCAGGTTTCGTACCGGTGGCCTGAGCCCGCGCAAGCCGACCAGATTCGACTATGTCCCCGACGCGGCTGAACGGGAAAGGCTGGCGCAGGCGCTTGGCCTTCTGGCGCTGCGCCGTCTGGATCTGAAAGGCGAGTTGGCGCCAAACGGTCGCGACGAGCTTGTGATGACCGCCCGCCTTGTGGCCGACGGTGACCAATCCTGCGTCGTGACCCTTGTTCCGGTGCGGGTACGGGTGGATGAAGACATCCGCCGCCGCTATGTCCTCGGCCTCAAGGTTCCGGACGGTGACGAGGTCGAGATGCCCGAAGACGACGAGGTCGAGCCCCTGCCCGAGATGATCGACCTGGCCGAAGTCGCGGCCGAAGCCCTTGCCCTTGCCTTGCCGCTTTATCCGCGTGCGCCGGGCGCAGAGTTGGGGACGGTGGTTCATGCCGCCACCGGTATTGCTGCGATGACGGATGACGATTTGAAGCCCTTTGCCGGCCTTGCAGCCCTGGCCGGCAAACTTGCGACACCGCGCGACCCGGAAGGGGACGGGGGTGGGGGCACCTGACCGGGCCACCGGCACGGGCGAAAAGGGGCTTGCACCCGGGCGGAATCCGAGTATGTTCCGCGCCTCATTCAAGCTGCAAAACAGCCTCTTTTCTTTTTGCTCTGGCACCGGCCCGGGCACAGACAAGGTGCCGTCGCGCAAAGGAAATCAGGGGCATGTCCCCACTGCCCAAAGGTTGAGACATGGCTGTCCCGCAGAATCGCACCACCAAATCCCGCCGCAACATGCGCCGCGCGCATGACTCTCTGGTGGCTGCCAATCCGAACGAATGCTCGAACTGTGGCGAGCTGAAGCGCCCGCATCATGTGTGCCCGTCCTGCGGCCATTATGACCAGCGCGAAGTGACCGCCATGGCCCGCGAAGTCGATATCGACGAGGACGCGGCGTAACGGCACGCCCGCGCGACCGCGAAAATGGCCAACGGACCAGAGTCTGCGTCTGCAACGGCCCCCAATCCGGCCCCCGAGCGCGTTGTCATTTCTGTTGACGCCATGGGCGGTGATCGCGGACCGGCAGCGGTGGTTGCCGGTCTTGCCGACGCGATGGCCCAGCATCCCGCCATGCAGGCGATCCTGCATGGAGACGAGGCGCAGCTTGCCCCCCTTGTCGCCCGCCACCCCGAGCTTTCAGGCAGGGTGACCCTGCGCCATTGCGAGCGTGTGGTCACCATGCAGGACAAGCCCGCCCAGGTCATGCGCCACGGGCAGGGAACCTCGATGTTTTCCACGATCGACGCGCTCAAGGACGGCGAGGCTTCGGCCGCCGTGTCCTGTGGCAACACCGGTGCCCTGATGGCGGTGTCGATGCTGCGGCTGCGCAAGTTGCCCGGCGTCAATCGACCCGCAATCGTTTGCCTCTGGCCGTCCCGCAACCCCAGCGGGTTCAACCTGATGCTGGACGTCGGTGCCGACGTTAAAGCTGACGCCGATGACCTTTTGCAATATGCCACGATGGGCGCATCCTATGCCCGCAACGGGCTTGGGCTGAAGCGGCCCCGGGTCGGCCTGCTGAATGTGGGGACCGAAGAACACAAGGGCCGCGCCGAATTGAAAGAGGCGCATGAACGCATGCCCCCGATCGCGATTTCCGGGGATTTCGACTATGTCGGATTCGTCGAAGGCGGCGATCTGCCTTCGAACCGGGTTGACGTTGTCGTGACCGACGGCTTTACCGGCAACGTTGCGCTGAAGACCGGCGAAGGCACGGCAAAGCTGATCTCGGACTTCCTGCGCGAAGCGTTCGGTGCGGGGATACTGTCAAAATTCGCGGCACTTCTGGCGATGAATTCGCTGAAGCGGCTGCAAAAGCGGATCGACCCGCGCCGGGTCAACGGGGGTGTTTTCCTTGGCTTGAACGGGACCGTGGTCAAGTCGCACGGATCTGCGGACGCAACTGGCGTCTCTGCCGCGATCAGCCTGGCCTACCAGTTGGCACAGGTCCACTTTATCGAACGGCTGGCTGCACGGGTTGCATCCGCCGAACGTGCGGGGCAGGATGCTGCGCAAGCAGGCCCGGACCTTGCCGGGGCAGAGGGCAATCCGACAGAATGACGATACGCGCCGCAGTCACGGGCGTCGGGCATTACCTGCCCGACCGGATCGTCCCGAACAGCGAGTTCGAAGCGATCGTCGACACGTCGGACGAATGGATTCGCAGCCGGTCAGGGATAGAGCGGCGGCATTTCGCGGCCGAAGGGCAGTTGACCAGCGACCTTGCCACCCGCGCCGCCCGTGCCGCGCTGGTCGATGCGGGGATCGACGCCGCGCAGGTCGACGCCATCATTGTCGCAACCTCGACCCCCGATCTGACATTCCCTTCGGTGGCCACCATGGTGCAGGGCGCGCTTGGCCTGACTAAGGGATTTGCGTTCGACGTGCAGGCGGTCTGTGCGGGATTCGTTTTTGCCCTGACCACGGCAAACGCACTGATCCTTGCCGGTCAGGCGCGCACTATCCTTGTCATCGGGGCCGAGACTTTCAGCCGCCTGATGAACTGGAAGGACCGTGGCACCTGTGTCCTTTTCGGCGACGGGGCCGGGGCTGTGGTGCTGGAGGCGGTCGAGGGTGAGGGCACCACCTCGGACCGCGGCATCCTGTCAACCGATCTCAACTCGGACGGGCGCTACAAGGACATCCTTTATGTCGACGGTGGCACATCCACCGGGACAACCGGGCATCTGGTGATGGAAGGCAAGGAAGTCTTTCGCCATGCCATTGAAAAACTTGCTGAAACCGCCCACCATGCCTTGGACAAGGCCGGGCTGACGCCCGACGATGTTGACTGGATCGTGCCGCATCAGGCCAATATCCGGATCATCGAAGGCACGGCAAAACGCATGCAGGTGCCAATGGACCGCGTGGTCGTGACCGTGCAGGACCACGGCAACACCAGTGCCGCGTCGATCCCGCTGGCACTGTCGGTCGGCAAGGCGCGTGGCCAGATCAAGCCGGGCGACCTGATCGTCACCGAGGCGATCGGCGGGGGCCTTGCCTGGGGTTCGGTCGTCCTGCGCTGGTAATCGTTCCAAAGCGCGTGGCCCAAGTGCTTGATCCAAGTGCTTGATATTGACTCGTAAATCCATCCGCCGCAATCTCGGGTGAAATAACCTCGTGGGGGACGAGATGAGCGAAAAGACTTTGACCCGGATGGACCTCAGCGAAGCGGTGTTTCGCGAGGTCGGCCTTAGCCGAAACGAATCTGCCAATCTTGTCGAAAGCGTCCTGCAAATCATGTCCGACGTGCTGGCCCACGGCCAGACGGTGAAGATCTCGTCCTTCGGGACATTCTCGGTCCGCGCCAAGACGGCCCGGGTCGGGCGCAACCCCAAGACGGGCGAGGAAGTGCCGATCTCGCCGCGCCGGGTGCTGACCTTCCGTCCCTCGCATCTGATGAAGGATCGCGTCGCTGCGGGCAAGAAACGCTGAAGGGATAGCAGCGGATGGACAAGTCACCGGACGCCTTCCGCACCATCAGCGAAGTTGCCGAGGTGCTGGAAACCCCAGCCCATGTCCTGCGGTTCTGGGAAAGCCGCTTTCCGCAAATCCGCCCGGTCAAGCGCGCCGGGGGGCGGCGGTACTATCGCCCGTCGGACATAGCGCTGCTGACCGGGATCAAGCGGCTCTTGCATGATGAAGGGCTGACGATCCGCGGGGTGCAGAAGATCCTGCGGGATCAAGGCGTGCGGCATGTGGCCGGCCTTTCGAACGAATCGGTCAGCGTCAAGGACCTGATGGTGACAGCATCGCCGACGGATGCAGACCTTGCGGACAGGTCCGGCCCCAAGGTCAGGCCGGACCTTGCTGCACCCGAACCGGCAGCCGCGCCAATTGAAACCACGGACAAGGTCGAAGCTCTGCCGCCACCGGTGAAGACGTCCCCGGTGCAGCCGCCGCTGCCGTTGTTCGAGGCAGCCCCCCCCTTGCGCGCGATGCGTGACGACCAGACGTTGGCCGCCGTGATCCGGGCGCTGCACAAGGATCATTCCGCCCCAAGGCGTGAGGCGATGGCCGCCGTCGCCCGTCGCCTGGCAGCCCTGCGCGCGACGATGGCAGATCGCGCCGATGGCGGCCCCGGCTGACGCCCCGGACCGCTGCCTTGTTGCGTGCTTTCCCGCTTGCACCGGCCCGGAATACCAGTATGTATCCCCCGGTGTCGGGCCGTAGCGCAGCCTGGTTAGCGCGTCCGTCTGGGGGGCGGGAGGTCGAGAGTTCGAATCTCTCCGGCCCGACCAATGAGAACCCGCCCGCCTGCCAACTGGCAGCGCGGGCGGTTTTACATCTGGCACACGGATCGGCAGTCGGGGGGATCAGATCATGACGGATGGTGTGCTTCCTGCCCAGGCTCTGCGTCGGTTGATCGCCGAAGGTGGCTTGACCGCCACTCCAGCGATTGGCGACGATCAGGTGCAACCCGCAAGCCTGGATTTGCGCCTTGGGCCAGTGGCTTACCGGGTGCGCGCGTCGTTTCTGACGGGGCATGGCCGGACCGTACGTGACCGGCTGGACGAATTCACCATGCACAAGGTGAACCTGGCCGAAGGGGCGGTGCTGGAAAAGAACTGCGTCTATGTCATCCCGCTTGCCGAAAGCCTGGCCCTGCCCCCGGGTGTCACGGCGGTGGCCAATGCCAAAAGCTCGTCCGGGCGGCTGGACCTGCTGACCCGCACCATCACCGATGGCGGGGTGGAGTTTGACCGCATCCCCGAGGCCTATCACGGCCCGCTTTACGCCGAGGTCTGCCCGCGCAGCTTTTCCGTTCTGGTGCGCGAAGGCCAGCGGCTGAACCAGATCCGGTTTCGCCATGGTCAGGCCGTCCTCAGCGACGCCGAGTTGTCAGCGCTGCATGCGGCCGAACCCCTGGTCAACGGTGCGGCGGTGATCTCGCAAGGGCTGGGATTTTCGGTCGATCTTCGCCCCACGTCGGGGGATCTGGTCGGCTACCGCGCCAAGCCCCATGCTGGCGTCATCGACCTGGACCGCATCGGCCATTACCCCGCCTCCGACTTCTGGGAAGAACTGCACACGCGGGACGGCCGCATCATCCTTGACCCCGGTGCCTTCTACATCCTCGTCAGCCGCGAGGCGGTGACGATCCCGCCCGACTATGCCGCCGAAATGGCGCCGTATCTGGCGATGGTCGGTGAGTTCCGCGTGCATTACGCCGGGTTTTTCGACCCCGGTTTCGGCCATGCCGCCGCAGGGGGCGCAGGGTCACGCGGGGTGCTTGAGGTGCGCTGCCACGAAGCGCCCTTTGTGCTGGAGCACGGGCAGGTTGTCGGCCGGCTGGTCTATGAACGGATGAGCGAGCGCCCGGAAACCCTTTATGGCGCAGGGATTTCCTCGAATTACCAGGGACAGGGGCTGAAACTGGCCAAGCAGTTCAGGGTCGGTTGAGCTGATTTCCCTGAAGAAATCGGACCGGAGCCATCGAAGGCCCGGGGTTGCCAAAGCTACCGAAAGAAACGCCGTCCCATCCGCAAGGTCCGTTTCGCCTTTGCGGCCATCTCCCTGTTGGCGCGGGCTGCCTTGCGTTCTTCGGGGGTCATGTCCTCGGGCGCCTTGCCCCCGCGTGAGGCGACATCCACGCCGGTATTTACGGCCGAGCGGAATACCATGCGGTATAGCATCGTGAAAAGCCGGTTCAGGTCCATCATCTTCCCCTAGTCTTCGAAAAGTTCGCTTTGCCCGATCGCCGCGTCGTCTTCATCTTCGGTCAGGGAAGTCTGGCCCGGCAGGGGCCGGTTGTCCAGCAGTCCGGCGGCCCGCAGTTCCCTGAGCCCCGGCAGATCGCGGGCAGATTCAAGGCCGAAATGGTCAAGGAAACCTTCCGTCACCACAAATGTTACCGGGCGGCCCGGCGTCATGCGGCGGCGGCCAAGGCGGATCCAGTCCAGTTCCAGCAACTGGTCAACCGTGCCCCGGCTGACCGCAACACCACGAATTTCCTCGATCTCGGTCCGGGTAACGGGCTGGTGGTAGGCGATGATCGCCAGCGTCTCGATCGCGGCGCGCGAAAGCTTGCGGGTCTCGACCGTTTCGCGCTGCATCAGGAAGCCCAGATCCGGTGCCGTGCGCATCGCCCAGGCATCACCAACCTTGACCAGGTTCACCCCCCGCCCCTCGTACCGGCGGCGCAGATGCATCAGCGCCTCGGCCGGGTCGGCGCCATGCGGCATCCGGGCTTGCAATTCGGCCACGGTGACGGGTTCTGCGGTTGCAAAGAGGATCGCTTCGACCATCCGTTCCTGTTCCCCCATGGGGGGCGCATCGAAAAGGCTTTCTTCATCCGCCATCAGCCATCCCTCCGCCGCAGTTCGATCGGGGCAAAGGTTTCGCCCTGGCGCAGGGTTATCTGGCCACTTTTGGCCAGTTCCAGGACTGCCGCGAAATGCGCGGCCATGGCCGAGCGGCGCGCCATCGGCGTGCGATCCCAGCCGTCAGGCAGAAAGCTGGTCAGAGTGGCCCAGCTGCCGGCAAAGCCGATCAGCCCGCGCATCCGGTCCAGGGCCTGTTCCATGGTGTAGACATGTTCGCGGTCAAGGACGAAGGGGCGGAACTCATCCTTGGTGCGGATCATCGCATAGGCGCGCATCAGGTCCAGCAGCGTGGCCGTATAGCGGATCGTGCGCTGGTGGGTCAGATCCTCGGGCAGGCCACGGGCAAAGAAATCACGGCCCCGCTGGTCGCGGCCCATCAGGCGGGCTGCGGCATCGCGCATCGCCTGCAGGCGTTCCAGCTGAAAGGCCAGGTGTGCGGCCAGGTCTTCGGCGGACGGCCCGTCGTCCCCCGGTTCCGGCGGCAGGAGCAGGCGCGACTTCAGGAAGGCCAGCCAGGCCGCCATCACCAGATAGTCGGCGGCAAGTTCGATCCGCAGGGTGCGTGCCTTTTCCACAAAGCCAAGGTATTGCTCGGCCAGCTTCAGGACCGAAATCTTGCGCAGATCGACTTTCTGCGTCCGGCTGAGGGTCAGAAGAAGGTCAAGCGGCCCCTCGAAGCCATCCACGTCCACGATCAGCGCCTCGGCGGCAAGGCGGTCTTCGGTCGGGATGCGTTCGGGCTGGTCCCAGGGGTCGGCCTCAGCCATGGACCAGCGCCTCCAGCGCCTGGGCAAGATCAAGACGCGCTGCCGGGCGGGCGGCAAGAGCGGCCTCGGCCCGAGCGCGTGCGGCGGTGGTCATTTCGCCCGCAGCGGTAGCAACCTCCTGCATCTCGACCAGATCACCCTTGCAGTGCAGGGCGATGTCCACACCCGCTGCAAGGCTGCGGGTGGTCCGTTCGGCCAGGGTGCCTTGCAACGCCTGCATGTTCAGATCATCGGTCATCAGAAGGCCCTGGAACCCGATCTCATCGCGGATCAGGCCGATCATCCGGGACGACTGGGTGGCGGGCTGGCCGGGGTCGATGGCGGCAAAGACCAGATGCGCGGTCATCGCCATCGGCAGATCGGCCAGCGCACGGAACGGCGCGAAATCGACCGCGCGCAGGTCATCCAGCGTGGCATCGACGGTGGGCAGGTCAAGATGGGTGTCCAGATGCGACAACCCGTGTCCGGGCAGATGCTTCATCACCGGCAGGACCCCCGCCGACAGCAACCCCTCAGACACCGCGCGGGCAATAGCTGCAACCGTTGCAGGATCGGTCCCGTAGCAGCGATTGCGCAGGAAAGGGTGGGTTTCGGGGCGCGCCACATCGGCAACCGGGGCGCAGTTGGCGTCGATCCCGACGGCACGAAGCTCGGCCCCGATCACCGCCATCCGCGACCGCATGATCCGTGCGGCGGCCGCAAGGGACCCGGCCCGCGCGACCGTGTCAAGCGGTGGGTCCCAGTCCTGCCAGTGCGGCGCGCGCAGGCGCTGAACGCGGCCACCCTCCTGATCGACCAGGATTGGCGCGTCCCGGCCCACGGCGTCGCGCAGATCGGCGGTCAGGCGCGACACCTGTTCCGGCGTTTCGATGTTTCGCGCAAAGACGATGAAACCGAACGGGTCAGCGTCCCGGTAAAATGCACGCTCGGACGGCAGAAGCACCGGACCGGCACAGCCGAAGATGGTCACGCCGCGCCCTGTGGTCATCGCTGTGGCACCGGAATGCAGGTGGCATTCTGCGCCACGAACGCCGAACAGAAACGGCGGGCATCATCTTCGTCGTCAAAGCCATGTGCGCGCAGGCGGTAGAAGGTTCGCCCGCCGCTTTCCGCCGGCTGCAGCACCATGCCCTTGCTGGCCAGAAGTTCGCCGAACCGGCCGGTCAGCCGAACCCATTCGGCCCGGGCCTCGTCTGCGGTATCAAAGGCCCCGAACTGGACCAGCCGTGTGCCTGCAGGGATCGTCGCAGGATCAACCTCGGCCAGATCAGCATTGGTGGGGGCGTCAGTGGCAGCGGTGTCGGACGGGGAAGCAGACCGGCTGTCAGGGCGCGCTTTCGGTCGGGGCGAGACGGCCATCGCGGTATCGGGTGCTATACCGTCTTCGGTCAGAGCGGGCGCCGGCTCCAGCGCGACATCGGCGGCAGGGTCAGAGATTACATCCTCGGGCAAAAGCCCCAGCGCCTCGGCCAGGGCCGCATCGACCGCAACTTCGGTCGGGCTGGCGCTTTCCGTCGGCGGCGCCGCCGCAAGGGCAATGGCGGCAGCGCCCGGCAGAGGTGCGGCGGGTGCGACAGCCAAGGCAGGCCCGGACGGCATCGTCCCGGCAAGGCCAGCGGTATCTTCCTCGGTCAACTCGACCGGACGTGGGGCAAGGATCAGCTCATCTGGAAGCGGGGCCGCCGCGCCGACAGCGGCAACATTGTTCACAGCAAGGCCTTGATAATCAACAATCTCCCCCCCCGGATCGTTGGGGGTGATCCGCATCGGACCGTCAAGCGCCTGGATGACGGGCACGCCCTGCACATCGCGGACCGCAAGCCTGTAACCCCAGAAGCCAAAGCCCACGACAAGCGCAAGCGACGCCGCGGCGCCTGCCAGTGTCACCATACGCTGAGCACCGGGGCCAAAGGCATGTGCCACCTGACCGCCCCCGGGCTGGCCGCCACCTAGACCATCATAGTCCGCATCCGCCATCTGCTGCCTCTGCCTGCGGGGTGGTTCGTCCGCCCCTGCATTCACGCCTCATCCCCGGCGGGGCGCCTGTCTTAGCGCATTTCCTCGACCGGAGTGACACCAAGGATACCAAGACCTGCGCAAATGACAACGCCCACGGACCGGACAAGGGCGATTTTTGCCTGACTGACGCCCGCGTCCTCTTGCAGGAAGCGCAGACTGTCGTCGTCATTGCCCCGGTTCCAGAGGGCGTGAAAATCCGACGCCAGCTCGTACAGGTAGAAGGCCACCCGGTGCGGCTCGTTTCCGCGCGCGGCGATTTCCACCATACGGGGCCATTCGCCCAGCTTGCGCATCACGTCCAGCTCCGCCGCATGCCCAAGATGGGTCAGATGCGCCGCCCCCAAGGTTGCATCCGACACGTCAAGCCCCGCCTCGCGCGCTTTCCGCAGGATCGAGTTCACCCGCGCATTGGCATATTGCACGTAAAAGACCGGGTTGTCCTTTGACTGCTCGGTCACCTTGTCAAAGTCGAAGTCCAGCGCCACATCGTTCTTGCGTGTCAGCATGACAAAGCGCACGACATCCGCACCCACCTCGTCGATCAGGTCACGCAGCGTGACAAAGGTCCCCGCCCGCTTTGACATCTTGACGATCTGGCCGCCTTTCAGAAGCTTGACCAGCTGGATCAGCTTGATGTCCAGCGTGACCCGGTTTTCGGACAGGGCGCTGACGACAGCTTTCAACCGCTTCACATAGCCGGAATGGTCGGCACCGAAAATGTTGATCAGCTCGTCAAACCCGCGCATGACCTTGTTGTAGTGGTAGGCGATGTCGGGGGCGAAATAGGTCCAGCTGCCGTCGGACTTCTGCACCGGCCGGTCCTGGTCATCCCCGAACGCGGTCGAGCGGAACAGCGTCTGCTCGCGCGGCTCCCAATCCTCGGGGGTCTTGCCTTTTGGCGGCTCCAGCGTGCCGGTGTAGATCAGCCCCTTGCTGCGCAGGGTTTCGATCGCGGCCTCGATCTGGCCCGTGCCGTACAGTGCCTTTTCCGACGAATAGACATCCATGCTGACCCCAAGCGCCGCAAGATCACCCCGGATCATCTCCATCATCATGTCGGTCGCGAATTCCCTGACGTCGGCCAGCCAGTACTGTTCGCCCTTGTCCAGGAGACTGTCGCCAAACTTGGCTTTCAGCGCCTCGCCGACCGGGATGAGGTAGTCGCCAGGATAAAGCCCCTCGGCAATCTCGGGCGACAGGCCATGCGCCTCGCGGTAGCGTTCATAGGCGGACCGGGCCAGCACATCGACCTGACCACCACCATCGTTGATGTAGTATTCCCGCGTCACATTGAACCCGGCATAGGCCAGAAGGTTCGCCAGCGCGTCGCCCACAACTGCGCCGCGCGCATGGGCCACATGCATCGGCCCGGTCGGGTTGGCAGAGACAAACTCCACGTTGACCTTGCGCCCCTGGCCCAGGGCTGACCGGCCATATCCTTCGCCCTGCGCCAGCACGTCACGCACCAGTCCATGCCAGGCCGCCGGTTCCAGCCGCAGGTTCAGGAACCCAGGCCCGGCCACGTCGGCACCCGCGACGCGCGGATCCTCCATCAACCGGACGGCCAGCGCATCGGCAATCGCGCGCGGCTGCAGGCCTGCCGGTTTCGCCAGCACCATGGCCGCATTCGTCGCCATGTCGCCGTGGCCCGCATCGCGCGGCGGTTCCACCGCAACACCGGCCAGGTCAAGGCCTGCGGGCAGCACGCCGTCGGACATCAGTGCCTGCAATTCGGCCACCACAAGCTCACGGATATCGGCGAACAGGTTCATTTGATCACATCCTCTCACCTCCAAGGCCATGCCAGAGGCCCCGGCTGAGGTCAAGGTTCGCTCAATCCTGCCGCCAGTCGTCAAGTGCCGCATTCTCGTCCTGTGCGGCCCCCGCAGACGCAAAGGGCGAGGTCACGGCCCGGTTGCGGAAGTAGTGGGTTTCGCGCGCGCCAAAGTAGAAGGCGACGATGGCGCCAAGAAGCCACCAAAGCGGTTCCGGCACCGCGTTCAGCCCGACCATCCGCTGCGCAAACGCCACCGGATCGACCATCGCGTAGACGAAAAGCCCGATCGTCCCGAAGGCCAGCAAGGGACGCGGCAACCGGTTCAGCCCGTTCACCATCCGGTCGAACCAGGACAGGGCCGGGTGCTGGTATTCCTCTCCCAGTTGCCGCAAGGCCGCCATCTGCGCCTCGGCCGAAAGCTCCATCCGCCGGGTGGCAGAGGGGACAAAGACCTCGGCCACCCCTTGCGCTGCATCGCCCAGTGCCGTCACCGCACCGGGCATGCCCACCAGCTTTCCGATCACGCCCATGCCGCCACCCGTGCCTGATGCTGCGCTGCCGTCAGATGGTACTTCGGCGCAATGAACTCCTCCGCGCGCCTGATCCAGCCGCCCTTGCCGCCATCCCTGGCCCGCGCGAACTTGCGGCTCGCTGGGCGCTTGTCGGCCAAAGCATAATAGTAGTTCCGCCGCGCGATGCCGTAGGCATCGACAAGATGCGAGGGCGCCGCTTCCCAGGCCATCTGCGCAGCGCGAATGGTCTGTGGCCCGACCGCGCCGTCCGGGTCACATGGAAAGCCCATGTCTGTAAGCAGACGCTGCAGGATCTTCACCGCATTGCCCCCGGCATTCACATACATGTCGAAGACGCTTGCATGCAGCGGCTCCGGCAACGCCGCAATCCCGGGTCGGGTGTAGTAATGTTCCAGGTAGATATCCACCGCCTGTGCGCGGGTCAGGGCCTTTACATCGGCCAGGTCGATCCGTGTGTCGCGGTTCACGTCGATCCCCAGCCGGCGCAGGGTATGGATCGTGACCCCGTGGTTTGTGGGCCCTCCCGGATCATCCGGGTCGTTCACGAATCCGCCTTCACGGGCGACTATTTCTTCGGCGATTTCGCGGACATTCAGCATGTTCACCCCTGGAAGCATCCAGGGCAAAATCTGCCGTTGCAGGCTTAAGGCGCCCTTGCCGGGGCGTACGCTCAGCCTTCGGGTTGCGCGTTGGGGTCCTTGTAGACCCCCTGCTCTTTCAGCGCGTCGACCACTTCCTTGGGCATGTAGGTCTCGTCATGCTTTGCCAGCACTTCGCTGGCCTGAAACACTCCGGCCTCCATCTTTCCAAGGGCGACCATACCTTCGCCTTCGCCGAAAAGGTCGGGCAGCACGCCGACATAGCGCACCTGCACCGTGGCGTTCGTATCGGTGACCGCAAAGGCCACCTCTGTCCCGTCCCCCCGCTTGACCGAGCCATCGACGACGAGCCCGCCGATCCGGAAAACTTCACCCTCTGGCGGCGGATCCTCGACAACCTGGGTGGGGCTGCGAAAGAAGTTGATGCCGTCCTGCATCGCATAGCCAATCAGGGCAGTCGATCCGATCAGGGCCACCACGGCCAGCGCGATGATCTGGACACGGCGTTGCTTTTTCAGCCCCTTCAAACCGCGGAATTCCTGCTTGATGGACATTCTGAATTTCCTTCGCCCTTGCGGGTCTCTGCGAACCTTAGGTGGGTGCAGCCTTGACGCGGTCAAGACCTCAGGGAAAGATCGGTGCCATCATCAAACCTTCGGTCTCGGGCAGACCCAGCATCAGGTTCGCGTTCTGGATCGCCTGTCCGCTTGATCCCTTGGTCAGGTTGTCCAGGACCGCAACCACGACCACCCGCCCGGCAATACGGTCGCCGATCACGCCGATGTGGCAGAAGTTCGACCCCGCGACATCACGGGTCGACGGCAACAGACCGAATGGCAGGACCTTGAGGAACGGCTCATTTTCATAAGCCGTTTCAAGCACCTGATGCACGGTCCTGGCATCCCCTCGCACATAGACGGTTGCCAGGATGCCCCGGTTCATCGGCAAAAGATGGGGGGTGAACTGCACCTGGACCGCCCGGCCCGCGACGCGGGAAAATTCCTGGTCGAATTCACCCAGATGCCTATGCTTGCCACCCGCCGAATAGGTATGCGTTCCGCCTGACAATTCGGCGTGAAGCAGATTCTCCTTCAAGCTGCGTCCCGCGCCAGAAACGCCAGCCTTCAGGTCGATCAGGATATCGTCAATGTCAATGCAGCCGGCCGCAATCAGGGGACGCAACGCAAACTGCCCAGTCGCCGCATTGCAGCCTGTGCCCGCCACCAGCCGCGCCTTGCGGATATCGTCACGGTAGAATTCGGTCAGACCGTAGACTGCCTCCTTCTGCAACTCCTGCGCGGCATGGGGCTGACCATACCACTTTTCGTACTCCGCGGGGTCACGCAGGCGAAAGTCGGCGCTCAGGTCCACGACCCGCAGATCGCGCGGCAACCGGGCAATGACCTCTTGAGAAGTCGCATGAGGAAGCGCGCAGAAGCACAAGTCAACGTTGGAAAAATCGACTTCTTCGATCTTCACCAACTTCGGCAGGTCAAGATGGCGCAGGAATGGAAACACCTCCGCCATCTGCATCCCGGCCTTGCGGTCTGCGGACAGTGCGACGATCTTCATCGACGGATGTGTCGCGATCAGACGGACAAGCTCGGCCCCCGTATAGCCCGAGGCCCCAAGAATGGCGATGCGATGGCTCATGCGGCCCCTCCCGACAGTCGAAAACGCGCCTTCTTTGCGCCGATGCCACCCGCTTTGCAAGTCCGTGCAAGGCGGCGGCGAAACCAACCCGGACCAGTTTCACATTTGCCCAAATATCCTCCGGGGGTCTGGGGGTGGAAAACCCCCAGCGCCGGGCCTGTTGCGCGTTCTTCACGCGCAACAGGCAAGACAGCAGGTTTTCGCGCGGAACGCGCTCGATGTGACAACCGCCACAAGCCCGGAGTGCGGGCCCAGATTGCCGGCCCCGATGCGCTCAGGGGACCGGCGTCCAAAGCACGTCATCAATCCGCGGCGCGCCCGTGGCCAGCATGACCACCCGGTCGAACCCCATCGCGATCCCTGCGGCCGGGGGCATCAGCGCCAGCGCGGCAAGGAAATCCTCATCCAGCGGATAGCGCCCGCCATGGACACGGGCCTTTTCGTCCATCTCGGCCTCGAACCGGCGGCGCTGTTCGTCCGGGTCGGTCAACTCGCCAAAGCCGTTCGCCAGTTCCACGCCGCAAGCATAGACTTCGAACCGTTCGGCGACCCGCGCATCCCCCGGCACCTTGCGCGCCAAGGCGGCTTCGGCCGCCGGATAATGGTCAAGGATCGTGATCCGCCCGCGCCCCAGATGCGGTTCCACCTTTTCGGACAAGATCCGGCTCAGCATGTCCGACCAGGTGTCGTCTGCCGCCCGGCGAAGGCCGATCCGGTCCAACTGGGTCCCCAGCTGTCCGGCGTCCGTGGTGCCGTCCGGCGCGACCGATGCCATCAGGTCCACATTGGCATAGCGCAAGAAGGCTTCGGTGACCGACAGATGCTCGACCTCGGCGAAAGGATCGCAGGTCCGGTCGCGGAACCGCAAAAGCGGGGTTCCAGCCGTTGATGCCGCAAGGCGCAAAAGGCTCAGCGAGTCGGCCATCAGTGTTTCATAGCTTTCCCCCACCCGGTACCACTCCAGCATGGTGAATTCCGGCGAATGCAGAGGCCCGCGTTCCCGGTTCCGCCAGACATGGGCAAAGGCGTGAATTCTGGTCTCACCGGCCGCAAGCAGCTTTTTCATCGCGAACTCGGGCGAGGTGTGCAGGTACATCGCCCGGGGAAGACCATCATTGCCGATGGCTTCGGTCGCAAAGCCGTGCAGATGCGCCTCGTTTCCCGGACTGACCGCAAGGGCGGCGGGGTCGACCTCGGTAAAGCCCTCGTCCGCAAGCCAGCCCCGTATGGCGGCTTGAATCCGGTTGCGGGTCAGCAAAAGCGGCCTGCGACCTTCGTGTCGCGACGGGCTCCACCAGGCACTGGATGCGGGTGTCGAGGGATTCATCTGGAATTTCCGGTTGGGATGGGTTAGGCCGCGCGGCGATGCCGGTCTAGGGGACCGGCCCTGCAATCACAAGGACCAGCCCGTGAAAGTCATCGCCTCCAGCTTGCGCAAGGGCAACGTCGTCGAGATGGACGGCAGGCTCTACGTCGTTCTGACCGCCGCCAACTTCCATCCCGGCAAGGGAACGCCCACGACAAGCGTTGACATGCGCCGCATCTCGGACGGCACCAAAGTCAGCGAACGCTGGCGCACGACCGAAATGGTCGAAAAGGCCTCGGTGGATGAACGCGAGTATGATTTTCTGTACGAGGACGGCGAAGGCTTCCACTTCATGGAGCCGAACACCTACGACCAACTGGTCGTGACCGAAGACATTCTCGGTTCCAACAAGCCGTACCTGCAGGAAGGCATGCGCTGCTACGTCAAGACCTTTGACGGCGTCCCGATCGCGATGGAAGTGCCGCAGAAGATCACCGTCGAGATCCTTGAGACCGAACCGGTGACCAAAGGGCAGACGGCCTCGTCGTCCTACAAACCCGCGACGGCACAGAACGGCCTTCGCGTCATGGTGCCACCGCATATCGGCCCGGGCGTGCGGATCGTCATCAACACCGATGACGACAGTTATGTGGAACGCGCAAAGGACTGACTGGCCACCGGAGTCAGTGTCGAAAATTCATTTGCAATCAAGGATTTGCAAGAGATCCTTGCGAAGCTGAAAAGACCTGGAAGGCACGCCCCGTGGCGTGCCTTTTCGCTTTGCAGTAGGGCCGAACCGGCTATGCTGGCCGCAAGCGGGGGGGGGGGCTGACGGATGACCGAAAACCATGACGCGTACAAGCCTGCCGAAATCGCCGCGCTGATCGAGACGGCCGGGGTCGCGAAGGCTGCGCTGCCTTTTCACAGGCTGATGACGCTGGCAATCCTGGCGGGCGCGTTCATCGGCTTTGGTGCGGCCTTCTGGTGCATCGCGATGGCCGGAACCGACCCGGGCTTTGGTCCGACGCGGGTTCTGGCCGGCGCGGTCTTTGCGCTAGGGTTGATCCTGGTCGTCGTGGGCGGGGCCGAACTTTTCACCGGCAATGCGCTGATGGTCATGGCAGCGGTTGACCGGCGGATCACCCTTGGCGCGCTTCTCAGGAACTGGGGCATCGTCTACCTGGGCAATCTCATCGGCGCGGTCGGCCTTGCGCTGGCCTTCGGGCTTTCCGGCCTTCTGGACGGGCCGATGGGGGTGACGGCAGCCAAGGCGGCCAGCGCAAAGGCAGCACTTGACCCGGTCGAGGCCCTGATGAGAGGGGCGTTGTGCAACGCGCTGGTTTGCCTTGCCGTCTGGCTGAGTTTTGCGGCCAGAACGGCGACCGACAGGATCCTGGCGGTCCTCTGGCCCGTCGCGGGCTTTGTCGCGCTGGGACTGGAACATTCGGTGGCCAACATGTTCCTCATTCCGGCAGGACTTTGGGCCGGGGCGGATGTGCCGGTTTCCGGAGTTATCGGCAACCTTTTCTGGGTTACGCTGGGCAATATCCTTGGTGGAGCGGGTGGCGTGGCGCTGGCCTATCGCTATGCCTTTGGGGCGATGCGAGGGTAATCCTCCACCAGAGCAGGGCAGAAGCCCGGCCTACGCGGCCTCGAAGGTAATCTTGCGGCGCAGAAACTGGGTCGCCTTGTTCGAGACATAGGACGGATCGCCCGTGGTCAGGAACCTCGACTGCGTGCCTGACCCGTGGAACTGCGGGCGCCGGACAAGGTAATCCGCCAGCGCCTCGGCAACCAGATTGGCTTGGGAATAGACCTTGACCCCGGCCCCAAGCGCGTCCTGAAAGACCTTTTCCATCAAGGGATAATGCGTGCAGCCAAGGATTGCCGCCTCGGGGTGGGGCATCCTGCGCTTCAGGGCCTCGACATGGCTGCGCACCAGCGCCTCCGCCAGGATCTCGTCGCCCTGCTCGATGGCGTCGACCACACCGCCGCAAGGCTGGGCTTCGACGTCGACGCCAATGGCGCGGTAGGCAAGCTCACGCTGGAAGGCGCGGCTGGCGACTGTGGCGGGCGTGGCAAAAAGCGCGACATGTTTCACCGCAACCTCACGCGGGGGGGAATTGTCGCCCCATTG